>NZ_JADYXK010000012.1:0-122837 GCF_015864275.1 Pseudoalteromonas sp. NZS11_1 | reverse complement strand
GATGGCAGAAAGCCTCATTCTAGAGCCACGAAGGGAGCGAAGTTTTCCTCGTTCAGTCAACCCAAGACCACAGCGGTACGCTAGAAATAAAAAAGCCGCTCACCTTAAGTGAACGGCATTACAGCTTCGGCTGCGTTTTTATTTTCTTTTATTAGGGTACAAAAAATTGCCTAATTAAGTATTTTTTATTAGACTCAAGGCAATAAAGGATTAATTAAAGCAGGAACGCTATGAAATACTTTACCTACTTAGCTATATCAATCATGGCTATTGCAGTTATCTCTTTGTTTTATTTAAAAAAGCCCGATGGTCAAACATGGCTTTCTGCATCATCAATTAGCAGTGAATCTCAGCAAATTAAAGAAAAAATGGTTGCGCTATCTAGCAATACTTTGGACCAAGCAGTGCAGGGCGTTAAGCAAGCTGGCGATAAAATTGCGAGCAGTATTTCTGATGAACCAATGCCTGAAAGTACTACCTCAAGCAGCAAAATTTTTAAGTGGCAAGACGAAACAGGCCAATGGCACTTTTCTGATACACCTAACCCGCATGCAAAAAGTATTGAAGTAAAACTCGATCCTAAAGATATTACTGTTATTGCAGCAGAAGACACATCTATTTTAAATACCTCTCCAAGTACAAATACAATGTCGGCTGCACCAGAGGGGATCAGTATTTTGAACCCAGACTCTGTTAAAAAGCTATTTAATGATGCCGAAAATGTAAAAGACAAACTAGAAAAACGTAATAAAGAAATTAATAATTTAAGTGCACTCTAATTATTTAGAGTGAGTGCTTTTATGGTTTTTTAAATAACGTTTTTCGGCTTCCATCAATAATACGGTTAAATATATTTTAGTGGGAAGCGACAGCAGTACACCTACAGCAATGCATGCCGCGGCTATAATTATTCCTTTAATACCATGATTAACAGTGAAGTAACTCGACACAATTAAAGTGTGGCCAGTCACAATAAGGCACAACCCAAGCACTATTGATGTTTTAAGCAGCCTAATTATCATCGTTTGCGACATAGTTACCCCACTAATAGTCGCTATAGTGTAGGCACGCTTTAAATGCTTAGCATTGATTTAAGACAACAAACAGCACACATAAAAAAGCCCAGCTTATTACTAAACTGGGTTTTTAAATGTATTAACTACTGTCTTTGTTAGTCGAGCATATTACGCAGTACATATTGTAAAATACCGCCGTGTTTGTAGTAATCCCACTCTTTAGGGGTATCAATACGTACATCAGCACTCAAGGTTACTTTTTTACCTTCGGCATTTGTAGCAATAACGGTTACTTCATCGGTTTTATCGTACAGGCCATCAATATCAAATTGTTCTTGCCCTGTTAACCCATGTGACTCGTAGCTTTCACCTTCTTTAAATTGCAGAGGTAATACACCCATACCAATTAAGTTAGAGCGATGAATACGTTCATAGCTTTGTGCTACAACGGCTTTAACGCCTAATAAAAGTGAGCCTTTAGCAGCCCAGTCACGAGATGAACCCGTACCGTATTCCTTACCCGCTAAAATAATGAGTGGCGTATTATTTTTTTGATACTCCATTGCTGCATCATAAATACTCTCTAGCGTATCGCCAGGCTGAGTACGTGTTACGCCACCTTCAGTACCTGGTGCTAGTAAGTTTTTAAGACGCACATTAGCAAACGTACCACGCATCATTACTTCGTGATTACCACGGCGTGAACCGTACGAGTTAAACTGCGCTTTATCTACGCCATTTTCTTGCAAGTATAAACCTGCTGGTGCATCTGCTTTGATAGCACCTGCTGGAGAAATATGGTCAGTGGTTACTGAATCCCCAAGCTTAGCTAAACAACGTGCACCTTCTATAGTAGGAATGCCCGGTGGTTCTACTTTCATACCATCAAAAAATGGTGCTTTTTTAATGTAGGTAGATGCGTCATCCCAATCGTAAAGTTTGCCATCTGGTATTTTAATTTGCTGCCAACGGCTATCGCCTTCGTAAACGTTAGCGTAGCTTTTTTCGAACATTTCTTTAGTTACTGTTTCTTTAACTAGGTCACTTACTTCTTTAACGCTCGGCCAAATATTTTTAAGGTAAATATCGTTACCGTTAGCATCTTGAGCCAGGGGTTCGTTGTATACGTCAATATCGGTTCTGCCCGCAATGGCGTAAGCAACAACAAGCGGAGGCGACGCTAAAAAGTTCATTTTAACATCTTGGTGAATACGCCCTTCAAAGTTACGGTTACCCGATAAAATAGAGCTCACTACCAATTTATGTTTTTGAATTGCGTCTGATATTTCAGTTGCAAGCGGCCCTGAGTTACCAATACACGTAGTACAGCCGTAGCCAACTAAGTTAAAGCCTAGGCTTTCTAGGTCATCCATCAGGCCTGCTTTTTCTAGGTAGTCGGTAACTACTTTAGAGCCTGGTGCAAGTGATGTTTTAACCCAAGGTTTTACATTAATGCCTAACTGTTTTGCTTTTTTGGCAACCAAACCAGCAGCTAAAATAACACTTGGGTTAGAAGTATTAGTACAGCTGGTAATTGCGGCAATAACACAAGCGCCATCGTTTAGTTCAAACTCTTGGCCTTTAAATTTAACCTTAGCGGCGCCCATAAACTGCGCTTCGTTAACTGGTTCATCTGGATTTGTTGTTGGCCCTTCACTTTCAATACGAGCTTGTTCTTCGTCGCTATTATCACGACGAGCCATACGTTCATCTTGAAAGTTTTTTAAATGCTGGCTAATCACTTCACCAGCCTTGTCTAGGGAAATTCTATCCTGTGGTCGTTTAGGGCCTGCAAGGCTTGGTACAACATCACCTAGTTTAAGCTCGAGTGTATCGGTATAGCTAGCTTCGTCACCATCGTTACGCCATAAACCTTGGTGTTTTGCGTAATCCTCAATTACCTTTAGGTGACTTTCGTCGCGGTTTGTTAAGCGAAGGTAGTTAATGGTTTCATCATCAATTGGGAAAATACCACACGTAGCGCCGTATTCTGGTGCCATATTCGCTATGGTTGCTCTATCGGCAAGTGGTAAGTCGGCAAGGCCATCACCATAAAACTCTACAAATTTACCCACTACACCATGGTTACGCAGTATTTCGGTTACAGTTAACACTAAATCGGTTGCGGTCGTACCTTCAGGTAAGCGGCCGCTTAGCTTCATACCGACTACTTGTGGAATGAGTAAGCTAATTGGCTGACCAAGCATGGCTGCTTCGGCTTCAATGCCGCCGACACCCCAACCAAGCACACCTAAGCCATTAATCATGGTGGTGTGAGAGTCAGTCCCTACAAGCGTATCTGGGTAAGCGAATTTTTTGCCGTCGCGCTCTTCATTAAAAACAACGCGCGCTAAGTATTCTAGGTTTACTTGGTGAACAATGCCGGTTGCTGGTGGCACTACTTTTAAATTATCAAAAGCGGTTTGTCCCCAACGTAAAAATTCGTAACGTTCTTTATTTCGGTCGTATTCAAGTTTTGCATTTAAATCAAATGCACCATCATTTCCGTAGCCATCTACTTGTACCGAATGGTCAATAACAAGTTCAGCAGGTGATAACGGGTTTATTTTTGCAGGATCGCCACCTAGCTTCTCCATTGCGTCACGCATCGCGGCTAAATCAACAATAGCAGGTACGCCGGTAAAGTCTTGCATAACTACACGGGCAGGTGTAAAGGCAACTTCAGATGCAGGTTTTGCTTGAGGATCCCAATTAAGAAGGGCTTGAATATCTTGTTCTTTTATATTTGCGCCATCTTCGTTACGAAGAAGGTTTTCAAGTAATACTTTTAAGGAAAAGGGCAATCGTTTCGCTTTGTCGCCAAGTCCTTTTAGAGAATGAATATGATATTGCTCACCATTTATTGTGAGCTGATGTTGGGTATCGAAACTATTATTCATTATTTGCCCCTTTATGAATTAGAAAAATATTTTGAAGAGTGACCTCTGTAGTGTTCGAGTTGCAAAGTACATACCAGTGTAAAAAATCGTGTTTAGAGAATGAATTTTGTACAGTTAATATAGTAGAGATGATGCTGAAAAGTTTAATTTCAAGAGATGATTTGAAAGAGGTAGGGTCAAAAGTTATTTCGACCCTTATTAATTATTGTAACCAACCTTGTTGCTTACCTTTAATACTCAAACAAAGTAAAGCAATGGCAATAATGATTACAAAAATAGGCATAAATACAGCACTTGCGCCAAGTAGCTCAATACTGTTTATGACCACAAAATTATAATATTGCTGAATTAAAATAGCGCCGAGCGATAGCGCAAAAGTAGGTGTTGCCAGCGCGTTTTTAGCAAGTAAAAACAGACAACCAAAAGTGCTTCCAAATACAGCTATAGCAAATGCAATGGTTGACCAAATAGGAACGTTAGAGTAGGCAGCTTGTTGATCTAGCGGAAGTTTACCTATCATTTCGGGTGTCATCATCATGTGCATAGCAAATGCAATAACGCCAAGTAAGTTCCATATTAGTGCCGCCCATACAACTGGCTTAAACCAATTTTTAGGTGTTTTAACAGACATTTTATAACCTTGTTTTTATTATTATTAACTAGGTTATTAAAGAGTAAAAAGGCCAACTATACAAGTTGACCTTTTTATATAAAAAGAGGGCTTTTAAATGCTTAACCAAATGAAATAGGACGACGACCTGTTTTATCATCTACTTTTGGTTTTTTAGTTCGCTTGCGCTTACTTTTAGCTGGCTGATTTGTTGGTTGTGGTGCAGCTTGCTTTGACTCTGCTTGAGTTTGTACCGCAGGTTTTTCTGCAGGGGTTGCATCTTCACTTAGCACAAGTTTAAAAAATTCACCATCAAATTCTAATACATCGCCACTGTATAATTTTTTCCGCTTTATTGTACAAATTTCATGGTTAACACCCACATAGCCTTCGGTAATTAGGTTTTTAGCTTGGCCGCCACCTTCAACTAAGTTTAGTACTTTTAATAATTTACAAAGCTCAATTGGCTCTTCTTCTAATTCTATTTCTATGTATTCTTCGTTCATATTTGCTCTCGGTGGGGTAACGCACAAGCTGTAGTATAAAGGCTTGCAGCTACTTTTGCACCAAAGCAAGTGACTTTCGCTAATTGTAATACTTAAATAGCTATGAAATTTTTTATGTATTTTATCTGTCTTTAAAAAAACTGAAGCAATTGAAGAGTAACCTTTGCAGCAGTTAATTTTACGTATGGCCTGCTAATTGCTAAAACTTTGGCGGATTAAATAGTTTTCATTAAATGGAGTAGGAAATGGGCGTAAGATTAGCAATGAAAAAAGAGCTAATGGGATTAGACAATTCAGGTATGTTAACTGCTGACGATGTTAGAGAGCACCTTGCTAATTCTGTAAAAAAGCAAGCTGATCAAGATGAGCGCGGTTTTTCTGTAATTTCAAAATTCAATGATACCCATAGCCGTTTAGTTAGTGGTGATGCCACGAGAAAAACAAAACTTGAATTTGAACGTCATCGTTTATTTAAAGAAGTTTTATATACTCGCAAAAGTGTTGATGCTTGGTTAGATAGCCAAACTAACTGATTTGCTATTTATCAAAAATCAAATAGACTACAAGTGTAATCTATTTGAGGTTGATGATGAAAAATATACTTTTAGCGTGCTTAGTCATTTTATTAAGTGCGTGCCAGCAACCCACTGTGTATGTTTACACGCAAGCACTGAGTACAAATCAAAAGCAGCAGCTAGAAACTAAACTGGCTGCTCAAACTCTACCTTATCAATACCAAAATATCGTAGTACCAAAAGCATATAAAAATGCGACGTTAGTTGTCTCTTATAAAGACTTTAATAGCGGGCAGTTAGAACAGTTAACGCTAATAATGCAAAGTATGGGGTTTGAACCTGACATTATTTACAGTAAAGCAGAGAATCATCATTATACTAATGGCAATATAGGTTTTTATTTACGTTCAGCTTCACAAAGTACCGAGCTAAGTATGCCAAGTATTATGCTTACAACGGGCTGCTTAAACGATAAATATAATAATATGCGCGTTTCATTTGACGAAAAAAAGACGCAATTTACATTACCAACGGGTGTTAAAGTGATGTTGGATTGGGAGCTTTTTGAACCCTACTTGGTTATTCATTATCAAAACACATCGCAATCGTACACGCATACTACGCCTAAAATAAGCACACCCTTTGGTCAAAAGCCGTCAGATACTTTTATTTACAATGCATATTTAAACAAACCAGATTGGCTTAACTGTTCACTACAAATTGTTTATATGGACTGAGTGATAGAGTTAACCGTGAGTTTCTATATGCTCGCTTAGTTTGGCAATGCGCAGACTCATACCTTCTATAATTCGGTCTTTAATTTTTTCGCGGATAACATTAGGTAAGCGGGTGAGTGCTTCAGGGGTAATAGCGAGGACTATACTGTCGGTTTTAGCGCGAGCACTGGTACTACGCTCTCGGTTATTTATGAAGGCACCTTCACCTATAAATTCACCGGGCTCAATAGTGCCAAGTTCTAGCAAATGGTTATGCTTAAATACTAATAACGCGCCGCTAAGTACAATGTACAAACGTTTGTCGTTATCGTATTGCTTAAATAAAAATTGATGCTGGCTTACTAAATATAACAGGCCGAACGACTCTAATAAGACTTGGCGCTCGCTGAGCGTGAATTCTTTAAAAAAGTGCAGCCTGTTTATAATTTCCATTTGTTTGAATAATGGAATATGTTCGATTAGCTTCATCAATAACCAAATGTGTTAAAAGCGTTTAATCAGCTAATATTGCGCTCTTTTAATTTTCGGGTCAACGTGTTGCGTCCCCAACCAATTTTTATAGCCGCATCTTGCTTATGACCAGAACAATTAGCCAGTGCGGTTTTAATTAAGCGAGTTTCTAGCTGGGCTTGAATGTCAGGCCAAATATTTTCTTTGCCTTGTTTAAGCTCTTGATTAAGCCATTGCTGAAACGCATCTAGCCAATCACCTTCTTCCTGGGTTGGCGAAGCATCCAGAATCTCCGGCGGTAAGTCTTGCTCGCTTACAAGCTCACCCGGTGCCATTACAGTAAGCCAGCGACAGGTGTTTTCTAATTGGCGTACATTGCCTGGCCAATTAAATAAGCGTAATTGCTCAGTTGCCTTAGGGCTCAGCACTTTGCTTTCTACTTGTAGCTCTTTAGCGCTTTTATGTAAAAAGTGTTGCGATAAGCTTTCTATATCTTCAGTACGCTCTCGAAGAGCAGGTAAACGTAGGCGCACAACATTAAGACGATGAAATAAATCATCCCTAAACTTGCCCTGTTTAACTAAATCTTCAAGGTTTTGGTGCGTAGCCGCAATAATACGCACATCTACTTTTATACTTTGATGGCCACCAACGCGATAAAACTCACCATCGGCAAGAACGCGTAATAAACGTGTTTGTACATCAAGTGGCATATCACCAATTTCATCTAAAAATAGTGTGCCGCCATTGGCTTGCTCAAAGCGGCCTTTACGCACGCTGTCGGCGCCCGTAAATGCGCCTTTTTCGTGGCCAAATAACTCTGACTCAACAAGCTCTTTTGGAATGGCTGCCATGTTAAGTGCAATAAATTGATTTTCTTTACGTGGGCTATGATTGTGCAGCGCACTGGCGACAAGTTCTTTACCTGTTCCAGATTCGCCATTTATTAATACGCTCATGCTAGAGGCCGATAGTTTACCTATCGCTCTAAACACTTCTTGCATTGCGGGCGCTTCACCAATTATGTGGGCACTTTTTGGTGGAGCTTGCTTTCGCTTAGTTTTTTTAGTGGAGTTTGCTCTGCATGCGCTTTCGACTAGCGCCACTGCTTCGTTTAAATCAAACGGCTTAGCAAGGTATTCAAAAGCACCTTTTTGGAATGCATTTACAGCTGAGTCTAAATCTGAGTGCGCAGTCATTATAATAACCGGCAGCCCAGGGTTTTGCTCTGCAATAAGTTCAAGCAACGCCATACCATCCATACCAGGCATTCGTACGTCAGAAACTAAAACAGTAGGTTGGCTAAACTTTAGTGCGCTTAGTACATCTTGCGCATTAGCAAAGCTCTCTGTGTTAAACCCTGCACGGGTTAGTGCTTTTTCAAGTACAAATCGAATAGAAGCATCATCATCTACAAGCCAAACTGTTTTCATGCAAACTCCAAACATTAATCTGCAAAGGGCAGATAGATATTAAATTCAGTATGTCCAGGCCAGCTATCACATTCTATATAGCCATCATGTTGATCTATCAGTGTTTGCGCTATTGAGAGTCCTAACCCAGAGCCACCTTCTTTATTGGTGATCATAGGGTAGAACAGTGTTTCGCGTACACTGGGATCAATACCTGGTCCGTTATCAGATATTTGGATCAACAAGGCTTTTTTAGGTGCTTTACCTGGGCGACGATGTTGATGATTAATGCGGGTTTTTATTGTTATTTCACCGCCATCTACAAGCGCCTGTTGGGCATTTCGAACAATGTTTAATACCACTTGCTGAATTTTGCCTTGATCAATGTATACATCAGGAATACTCGGGTCGTAATCTTTAACTAAGCTAATGTTAGAACAATTATCTAACGTACTTAGCCTTGCAACTGATTCAAGTGATTGATGTATATTGCCATACGATTTTTGCGGAAGTTGATTGGGCCCCAAAAGCCTATCTACTAGTTCGCGTAATCGGTCGGCTTGCTCAATGATGAGCTCAGCACATTGATCTCTTTCTTGTTGATCAACCTCATACTGCAATAACTGCGCCGCTCCGC
This sequence comes from Pseudoalteromonas sp. NZS11_1, assembly GCF_015864275.1. Classification (NCBI taxonomy): domain Bacteria; kingdom Pseudomonadati; phylum Pseudomonadota; class Gammaproteobacteria; order Alteromonadales; family Pseudoalteromonadaceae; genus Pseudoalteromonas; species Pseudoalteromonas sp. NZS11_1. The sequence continues at coordinate 114,054 of NZ_JADYXK010000012.1, read as the reverse complement.
GAATTCCACCTAAAGGATTTTTAATTTCGTGAGCTAAGCCTCTAATTAGGTTTCGGGCAGCTTGATATTGATGCATTTGATTAGACGCTTGGTCGTGCTTAATTTCGTCATCGGTTTGGCGCCACTCAAATAAAATATAAAGCGAGCCATTAAACTTAATTTGTCGTGTACTTACGGCTACTTTTGCATGGCGAGAATCGCTAAAAACCACGTCAGCTCTATGCTGCTGGCAATCTACGCCTTCAACTAATGAGTATTGTTCTATACGCTGTAAATCGATTGAATGGTAGTTAAAAAGGCTATCAAACGGTTGTTCTAACAAGCGCTTATTACCAAGGCCAAGCAGCTCGCTGGTACTGGTATTGGCATATACAACGGTGAAGTTTTTATCAAGTAGCATGATAGCGGTTGTTTGATTTTGCCAAATGGCATCGAGTAGCTCAGGGCTAAAGTTTTTATTATTAATCATAGCTGCACCATTTTAGTGCGTGGATGTTTGCAAGCAAGTTATATGGTTAAATACACTGCTGCACGTTTAGTAATGCCCCAATTTAGTTACCTAGGTTTAGCCCTTTTCGGTGCATAAAAAATATGCAGGGTTCGCTTGTAGCAATAACTTGGTTTTTACTATTAAAAAGCTTTAATTGTAGTGTGTGCTGACCACGTTCTACATCTCTAATTGCAAAGGTTGAGCTGTCACTGGCTGGGCCGTGTGCTTTACCATCAATAAAAAGTTGTATAGTAAAACCAGTTTCAAAGCGTGGTTTTATTCGGCTAGTTACATAAACAGTGCCGGTATTTTCACGAATAGTCTGGTTATGATCAGGTGAGGAAATAGCAATACTAAAGGCCGCTTGTTGAGGCTGCTCGTCAAAAATGTCAGTATTTGTTGCAGGCATATTAAGATCTTGGCTGGTGAGCTTTACTTCTTGGGCCCCTTTATGAGGGGTGTCTGAGAACACTAATACGCCATTTTTATCTTTCCAAGCGTATATTTTTGTTTCACCGGCATAACCATAATTACTTAATCCTAAAGTAATTAATAGTAATAAAATCTTGTTATTCACTCTGCAGCCCTGCATTTTTATCGGTAACTTAACTTTAGTGGAGATTGACTAATTTTACCATTAAAAAAGCCCGCAAAGCGGGCTTGAGAACACACATATTTTTTACAGCTTAATTAACAGCTGTAGTACATTTCAAACTCAACTGGGTGAGTTGTCATGTTAAGCTTTTCAACTTCTTTAGACTTAAGTTCGATGTAAGCATCGATTAAGTCATCAGTGAATACGCCACCTTGAGTTAAGAATTCACGGTCTGCGCTAAGTGCAGATAGTGCTTCGTCAAGTGATGCTGCAACAGTTGGAATTTCTGCTGCTTCTTCAGCTGGTAAGTCGTATAAATCTTTATCCATAGCATCGCCAGGATGGATCTTGTTTTTGATACCATCAAGGCCAGCCATAAGCATTGCTGAGAAAGCAAGGTATGGGTTAGCAGTTGGATCCGGGAAGCGTACTTCAATACGACGACCTTTTTCAGATGGAACCACTGGGATACGGATTGATGCAGAACGGTTACGTGCAGAGTATGCAAGCATAACTGGTGCTTCAAAACCTGGTACTAAACGTTTGTACGAGTTAGTAGACGCATTTGCAAAAGCGTTAATTGCTTTAGCATGCTTGATGATGCCGCCAATGTAGTAAAGTGCATCTTCAGAAAGGCCGCCGTACTTATCACCAGCAAAAAGGTTTACACCATCTTTAGCAAGTGACTGGTGACAATGCATACCAGAACCGTTATCACCAACAACTGGCTTAGGCATAAACGTTGCTGTTTTACCGTATAAGTGAGCCATGTTATGGATAACATATTTCATTTCTTGAATTTCATCCGCTTTTAATACCATTGTATTAAAGCGAGTAGCGATTTCGTTTTGACCTGCTGTTGCTACTTCGTGGTGATGTGCTTCTACTACTTGGCCCATTTCTTCTAGAACTAGACACGTAGCTGAACGCCAATCTTGGAAGTCATCAACTGGAGCAACTGGGAAGTAACCGCCTTTAACACCTGGACGGTGACCAGTGTTGCCATCTGCATATTCTTTATCTGAGTTCCAAGCAGCTTGCTTAGAATCAATTTTGTACATAGAACCAGACATATCTGATTTGTATTTAACATCGTCAAATACGAAAAATTCTGGCTCAGGGCCAAATAAAACAGTGTCTGCAATGCCTGTAGAACGCATGTAATCTTCAGCACGCTTAGCAACAGAACGCGGGTCGCGCTCATAGCCTTGTAGTGTAGAAGGCTCTACTACGTCACAACGTAAAATTAATGTCGCTTCTTCAGTGAAAGGGTCTAGTTTGATTGACTCAGGAACTGGCATTAATACCATGTCTGATTCGTTTATGCCTTTCCAGCCTGCAATTGAAGAACCGTCGAACATTTTACCGTCTTCGAAAAAATCTTCATCAACTTGGTGATGAGGAATCGATACATGTTGCTCTTTACCCTTAGTGTCAGTAAAGCGTAAATCAATGAACTTGACGTCATTTTCTTTAATAAAATCTAAAACCGATTGTGACATGTGTCCTCCAACTATTGGGTTTTGTTATTGCTGCATAATTGCTTTGGTATTTACTAAGCTGATTTTGTGCCATTATTGTAACTGGCTGTTTATAAATTAAAAAAATATCATTGCATCAAAATGGAATATATAAACGCACCATGTTGGTGCGTAAATATTCCATTTTAGTGCAAAATTTACAGAGCGTAATTTGTTGTTAATTTAATCAGCTGAAATTAGCATAACCTAAATGTAAAAGAGTAACAAAAAGATCGGAAAAATAGCCAAAAAGACTGTTTTTCAAAAAAATATTGAAATTTAATTCATATAATTGTCATATATAAAACAGATACTTAGTAAAAGTATTGAGAAAGTTTTAAAATATGTATTGGATAAACTTTCATCCATGTCATTAATGAGGGATAATATGCGCCCTTTTAAATCCTATGCTGGGACATCTCGCGAAAGCGTGGATGAGTGCGTAGATCTTGCAGGATCATTGAGAATTTAATTTCTCTGAGTAAATATATGAGCATCGAAAAGTTAAGAAATATAGCGATTATCGCGCACGTTGACCACGGTAAAACAACTCTGGTTGACAAACTACTTGAGCAATCAGGTACATTAGAAACACGCGGCGGTAACGAAGAGCGCGTGATGGACTCAAACGACATTGAGAAAGAACGTGGTATTACCATTTTGGCTAAAAACACAGCCATCTCTTGGAACGACTACCATATCAATATCGTAGATACTCCGGGACACGCCGATTTCGGTGGTGAAGTTGAACGCGTACTTTCGATGGCTGACTCAGTATTATTACTTGTTGATGCTCAAGAAGGTCCAATGCCACAAACGCGTTTCGTTACGCAAAAAGCATTCGCGCAAGGCTTAAAGCCAATCGTAGTTATCAATAAAATTGATAAGCCAGGTTCACGTCCTGATTGGGTTATGGATCAAATCTTTGATTTATTCGACAACCTTGGCGCAACTGACGAACAGTTAGACTTTAAAGTAATCTACGCTTCAGCTATCAACGGCTGGGCAACACTAGATTTAGACGAGCCATCAGACAACATGGAACCTATGTTCAAGATGATCGTTGACGAAGTATCACCACCGGATGCAGATCCTGAAGGTGACTTCCAAATGCAAATTTCTCAACTAGATTACAACTCTTATGTTGGTGTAGTTGGTATTGGTCGTATTAAACGTGGTTCTGTTGCTCCTAACCAACAAGTTACTATTATCAGTGCTGATGGCACTACACGTAATGGTAAAATTGGCGCAGTACAAAGCTACCTAGGTCTTGAACGTATCGAAACTGACAGAGCTTACGCTGGTAACATCGTAACTGTAACAGGTATTGGTGAGCTTAAGATTTCTGATACAGTTTGTTTCCCAGGAAACGTTGAAGCATTACCACCACTAAGTGTTGATGAGCCAACTGTAACAATGACATTCTCTGTAAATAACTCACCTTTCTGTGGTAAAGAAGGTAAGTTTGTAACGTCACGTAATATCCGTGAACGTTTAGACAAAGAATTAGTACACAACGTAGCACTTCGCGTTGAAGATACTGGTAGCCCAGATAGCTTCCGTGTTTCTGGTCGTGGTGAATTACACCTAGGTATCTTAATCGAGAACATGCGTCGTGAAGGTTACGAGCTTTCAGTTTCTCGTCCGGAAGTTATCTTACGTACTGTAGATGGCGTTCTAGAAGAACCGTTTGAAACAGTTACTATTGACTGTCAAGACGAGCATCAGGGTTCTGTTATGGAACAAGTTGGCCTACGTAAAGGTGAGCTTACTAACATGACTCCAGATGGCAAAGGCCGTATGCGTTTAGATTTCATGATCCCTAGCCGTGGTTTAATTGGTTTCCAAACTGATTTCATGACGCTTACTTCGGGTTCTGGTCTTATGTACCATACGTTCGATCATTACGGTCCTCACAAAGGTGGCGACATCGGTGTTCGTAAGAACGGCGTAATGATTGCAAATGCAACTGGTAAAGCACTTACTAACGCATTATTCAACTTACAAGAACGCGGCCGTTTATTCATCGGTCACGGTGTTGAAGTATACGAAGGTATGGTTATCGGTATTCATAACCGTGATAACGACCTTACAGTTAACGCCCTTAAAGGCAAGCAGTTAACTAACGTACGTGCATCTGGTACTGATGAAGCGCAAACGCTTTCTCCACACCTTAACTACTCACTTGAGCAAGCGCTTGAGTTCATCGATGATGACGAGCTAGTTGAAGTAACTCCACTAAACATTCGTATTCGTAAGCGTTACCTTACAGAAAACGAACGTAAACGTGCAGGTCGTGGACCTAAAGCATAATCTATTAATTTAGAATTATGATTTTAAAAGCCGCTGTATTGAAAAATACAGCGGCTTTTTTGTGGGTGAGATTCATTTATTTAAATTTAAATGAGTGCTATTTTGAATATTAAATAAATTGGAAAATGTAAAAAGGAATTAACTATGCATACTGGAATATTACTTAAAAACGATGATGGTGAAAAATATATTTTAGAGAAGCAATATGAACTGTATTACAATTTCACGGTAGACTGTTTTTTTTCAATACAAGCAGCGTATCCTAAATATAAAGAAGCTAGGGAGAGGTCAGGTCAGTTAAGTAAAGAAGATAGATTGCATATTCACTCTTTCATATTTTATTCAAATTCTTTCGTTTTATATGCTGCGCTCACATTAGAAGCATATATTAATTATTATGGCGCAAGGTATTTGAAGTTAAGCAATCGACTTAAAAATTTGAGGGTTAGAGATAAATGGAGAGATTATATAAAGTTAAAATTGGATATAGATCTTGATAAAGAGACTAATGAAAAAATAAGTAAAATAATTAACTTGAGGAATACTCTTGCTCACTCTAATGCTGAGAAAGTGCTTCTAAATACAAACGACAACGGCTGGGAAAAAAATATTCAAGCAAGGTTAGAAGTTTTAGATAAAGGACAATTCCTATTTGACTTGAACAGTATTTTTAAAAGAGTATTTGAGTTTGATGAGTCGGAAAAAAAAGACTTTGAAAATAATCATTGGATAGTGGATCTAGAAAAAACTCAAAATTAATATTGTTACAGGTCAAGTAGGTAATATTTTTACTTTGATCTTTATTTAAGCAATCGATAATGCAAAACCCCCATGTTTGTTGGTAGGGGATTTTTTTCGTTGGGTTTCGCTGCGCTCAACCCAACCTACTTAATTATTTTATTGGTGGGAGTAACTTACTTTTTAGGGAGTAGGGTGATTTTGCCAAATACATCTGCATCTATAAAGCCACGGTTTCTGTCGCCATTTACTGGTTGTACTTCGTGTGAGCCCATAAAGTGCTCGCGCACGTCACTGCCATCGTTATCGCAATACGCTAGCATAAATCCGATTACCTGCTTTTCGCTAAGTGTAATTGGGGTATTTTTAGCACCTTCTTTATAATCATTCGGGTAGAGTTTTATCGCTACTTCCCAGGTAATGTTAAAAGGCGTGGTGGTATTGCGCTTCCAATTACTAACTAGGTGGTCGGTATACAAATGGGCTTTTTTATCAGGTCCGTAATCGGCGGCTTGGTTATCAAGGCCAATATGGTATGCCAAAGCGGTGTGATTAAATTGATGATTACCACCTGATGCATCGCTATCAATAAATACTTCAAGCGCATCGTCATCCCAATATTTATACGTTGGATCGGCGTGTGTATCTATTAAAACGTCATCCACAATATCGGCTTGTAGGTATAAATAGTTTTGATCCCACAGTAAGCGATAACGCCCTTTAAAGTCGGCATCGTTTGATGGCAGTGTGCCATCCATTAAATAAGGCATATCGTGCCAAGCGGCTTTATCCCACGCACTTTCTGATACGCCATCAATAGTAATTGGAGTTGATGTATGTTCAACATCAATAGCCATTGTTGGCGTGCTTAATAAAAAGCTTAAGGCGAGTGCTAATTTTTTCATTAATTTCTCAATTTTATTGTGGATTTGTCTTAATGTAATAACAATCTTAAAACAGCTAAGTAAATAGTTATAGTGAAATACTTTCGCCTTCGTTTAAAATATACAGCGGTACTTTTGAATCCATTTTAGTGTACATATGCAATAAGCGCAGTAAGGCTGAATGACTGCTGTGGTCACCCATTTTCCAACTTGAGTTACCGTATCCCCACGGTATCATTACTTTGCAGTTAAGCTCTTGTGCTGCGTTGAGCGCATCCTCTGGTGTGGTGTGAACGTAACGATAAAATTTACCACTTTCTTTACTGTAGTAAGATGCGATTGGTATTAAGCACACATCTATATCGCCATATTTTTGCTGTATGTCTTTAAAGTGTTTTGAGTAGCCCGTATCGCCTGCAAAAAATAAGGTACTGCCGTTTTGTTCAAGCAGCCAGCCATTCCATAAGTCTTTATTGTTATCTTCGTAAATAAAGGGCACCAATACACGAGCGCTAAAATGATGAGCTGGCACGGCATTAATAACTAAGTCGTCAATGTTGGTTGTTGAATACCACGGCATTTCGCTAATATTAAAACCACCGGTAGGAAAGTTGTCGGCCATACCGAGTGGTGTTAAATAGCGAGGTTTATTGCCAATGCTTTGTATGTCGGCCTTATTAAAGTGATCGTAATGAATATGCGAATACATTACAGCATCAATATTTTCCAGTTCTTGCTCACTAGGCCAAGCGCCTGCTTTACGATAAATACCACCGCCGAGTTTAAAGCCAAGTGCGACTGGAGAATCAAACTGATTTTTTACCGGATCAAACAGCACACTTTGACCATTTGGGGTGTTAATTACAAAACTAGCGTGACCAAGCCAGCGTACGGTATAGCCAGTGCTAAGCTGTGGTTTAGTTTGCTGGCCTTGGTACTGGCAGTTTTCGCTGCCGGTTTTGCATAGTAAGTCTGGGTGGGCTGGGTAGCAGTTTTCAGTACAGGTAGTGGGATATGTTTTTTCACCTGTGTATAAATTTTTATAACGACCATTCTTATCATTAATAACAACAACTGAGTCGGGGCTGGATATATGATTAATATTATTAGGTGCACCGCAGGCCGTTAATATACATAAGAGCGTTGTTGCGATTAAAAAGCGTTTCATTGTAAATCCCTTTTAGCATTCCCTTTAACATAAAAAAGCCTGCAATTGAGCAGGCTTGTTTAAGTAACAAATAATTAGCCAGCGCTGTTCATTTGTTCAATAAATTTGTTTGAATCAGCAATCGATTTGTTCATGTCGTTCATCAACAATTGAATATCGCGCTTAAGGTTAGTGAATTCACCTTTAATAGCCGATACCGCTTGTGCATTTAAGTTATGCTTTAAGTATAAAACGTTATCATGAAGCGAAGTTAATACTGGCTCCATTTTACTCTCTGCGCTGCGCATTGAGCGTAATAGCTGATCAAATTGACGCTTAGTCGCGGCTAGCTTTTTGCTGCTTTCACGCTTAAGTGATGCGCTTTTGTATTGCTCCAACTCATCGCCCCATTCATCAAATAGCGCTTCTGCCACGTCTTCTACCTTATTGATGTTAGTTGAGACTTCGTTAGCGGCATTTAAGCTCGACTCGTAATCGTCGTTTAACTGATTATAAGTGTCTTGTAATTCGCCACCATTAAAATCGATTAGAGTCGTTAAGCGCTCTAGTGCCGATTTAAATTCTTCTTGTGACTCTTCTTGAGAGTCTTTGGTTTCTTCTACGCGGTCAATAAGAATATCGCGTTTATGAACACCCACTTTTTCCATTGCAGAGTAATAAGCTGATTGGCAGCCAGTTAAAGTAAGTGTTACTACAAGCATTGAAACACTGAGTAATGTTTGTTTTTTCATTTGAATTCCTGTTTACGTGCGTTAGTGCTGTAAATTATGGCGCTGATTGTTATTATAATCAAAACTATATAAGCACAAGTCAATTGTATGAATGATAAGCTCTCACATTACAAACAGCAAGTTAAGTCCTTTATACGCCAGCAACCTGGTTGGTGGATGCAGTATTTCAATCGTTGTATAGACGATCAAATAACGGTTAATGCAGGTTACCTTGCTTACGTGACACTTCTGTCGTTAGTGCCATTAATTGCGGTGGGTGTTGCTATATTTTCGGCTTTTCCGGGCTTTGAATCTACTCGCATGGAAATTGAGAGCTTTTTGTTTACCAACTTTGTCCCTACTTCTACCGATGTTATTAGAGAGCACATTAGCTCCTTTGCGGGCAATGCCAACCAAATGACGGCAGTAGGTATTGGTTTTTTAGCTGCAATAGCCTTACTGTTAATACGCAATGTAGACGCCACATTAAACCGAATTTGGCGAATTAAGAAAAAACGCCCAATGATGATCTCATTTGCTGTGTACTGGATGGTTTTGAGCTTAGGGCCTATGCTGCTCGGTGCCAGTATTGGTGTTACCTCTTACATTGTATCGTTGGTATCGTTTGCTGATCAGGGTATTCCTGGGTTTAGCGGATTTTTGTTAAAGTTATTGCCGTACGGGATTTCGATGGTGGGCTTTATTATGCTCTACACCTTAGTGCCTAATACGCGCGTGTCGTTTAGAGCGGCAATACCTGGCGCTTTTTTTGCGGCACTTTTATTTGAGCTGACTAAAAAAGGATTTGCACTTTATATTAGCCATTTTCCGTCGTACGAAGTTATTTACGGCGCAGTAGCTACCATTCCTATTTTGTTTGTATGGGTGTATTTGTCGTGGGTAGTTGTTTTGCTTGGCGCTGAATTTACAGCGTGCATTAGCCCAAATGATATTCCAGAAACACCTGAGCTTGAACTAGAAGATGATGAACCAGCACTAAAGGATACAGTTTAAATGCAAGGTTTAATACAGCGTGTAAAGTATGCCAAAGTAGAAATTAATAACCAAGTAGTAGGCGAGATTGGCAATGGTATATTGTTGCTATTAGGTGTCGAAAAACACGACGACAAGCAAACATCTGACAAACTTTTACACAAAGTAAGTAATTATCGTATTTTTACTGACGAAAACGACAAAATGAACTTAAGCCTTAAAGATATTAAAGGTGAGTTACTTGTGGTTTCGCAATTTACGCTAGCGGCTGACACTAAAAAGGGTATGCGCCCTAGTTTTTCATCTGCGGCAACGCCAAGCCAAGCTAACGAGCTTTACGAATACTTTGTAGCTCAAGCTAAAGAGTTGGGGCTTACAATAGCCACAGGTGAGTTTGGTGCCGATATGCAAGTAAGCTTGTGTAACGATGGGCCCGTTACGTTTAACTTATCTGTTTAAGTTTTTGGTTACCACGACAATATGATTTACATAGCCCGTAATTTTTTGCGGGCTAACATTACAACCAAATACATCGAGTAATAGCTGCTGAAGTTGCTTTAATTGCGATTCATGCTGCGATAAAAAGTTAATAAATAGCACGCCGTTGTTATTTAAAGCCGAGTAGATTTTTTTATAAAATGCCTCTTCAAATAAAAATCGAGGTGCATCTATTTGGCTAAATAAATCTAGAATAACCCAATCAACATTTAGCGCACTTTTTAAAACCTGTTGCGCATCGGCGCAAAGCAGTTGCTCATTTTTATTTGACGAAAAAAACTGGGTATAGCAATCAATAATATCGGCGTTTTTTTCAACCGATGTTATTTGTGCTTTAGGGTATTTATACTGTAAATAATTACGAATTGCTCCACCGCCAAGGCCAAGTTCTAACACATTTTGTGGCGGCTTAAGAGTTTGCCAATGCTTATCTAAGTACAATAAATGCGGAAAAAGTAATAAGCTCGGATTATTTAAATCAATAACAGATTGAAGGGTGTCGTTAATAAGTAACCAGCGTAACTGCTCGTGCTCACGTACTTGAATGTGATCACCACTGCATTTATGCCAATATATTAACTGACCAATGCTGTGGCTATTTTCAATAAATTGATCGCTTAGCAAACCCGTCAGTGAATTTATATAATTGATTTTTTCAGTCATATTCTCAGCATAAACTAGCAACGTTAAAGCGCAATGCCCTTTGCTATTATTTTTTACGTTATTTTGCAGGCATCACCAAAGTCGTATTTGCAGTTTTTTTAGGATGGAGTATGGTATTTGCCATAATAATACCAATCAATTTAATTATTTTATTTTTTTAGCTTGGTAGATAACCAATACGATTAGTATAACGCCGTAGCCTTTTTTGACTTTTATTTGCGGCTTATATAACAACAGGAGTATGTATGTTTCAGGTAAGCACCCCACAAAGTAGCGAAGATTGGCAAGCGTATTATCAATTGCGTTGGCAGGTATTACGCGCGCCTTGGGGCGAGCCTCGTGGCTCTGAACAAGACGATATGGAACAAGATTCTGAGCATCGCTTTATAAAAAATAAAGAAGGTGAAGTGCTAGGCGTAGCACGTTTGCACTTTAACAATCATGAGCAAGCACAAGTGCGTTATATGGCAGTTGCTGAGGGTAATCGTAACCAGCATATTGGTAGTCGCTTACTGCACGAGCTTGAAAAAATTGCATGGGTTCAAAATGCCGGTGAACTTGTATTGTTTGCACGCGAACGAGCACTTGAGTTTTATAAGCGCCACGGTTATGAATTAAAAGAAAAAGCGCATTTAGCGTATGGTGATGTTCAACACTTTAAAATGGTAAAGCAAAAGCCATGTGAACCAGGTTGGTTCCGCCACCCTAATTGGACGCAAGTACTACAAAATATATGGCGTGAGTCTATTCCAATTAGTGACGCGATGGGCATTAAGGTAGAAAGCTATACCGATTGGCAATTTACAACCAGTGCCGACCTTGACGCTAACTTAAACCTACATAACACGATGTTTGCAGGGTCTATTTATAGCTTGGCCACGCTAACAGGTTGGGGCGCTACGTACTTAGCACTTAAAGAAGCTGGGCTTGAAGGTAATATTGTATTGGCCGATGCTAACATTAAGTACTTAAAACCGCTTACTACAGACCCACGTGGTTGTGTTGATATACAAACATGTAAGGGCAAGTTAAGCGATTTAGAAACCGACGGTAAAGCAACCTATATTGTGCCTGTTACTATTTATGATGGTGACAATGTAGTTGCAGAGTTTGAAGGTGTGTTTGCGGTTAAAAAATAATTGTTTAATGTCGAAAAACAAAAAGCCAAGCAATGCTTGGCTTTTTTGTGAGCTCGTTTTATAACAAGTCAGTTAATAATATACCTACACCAATACGTTCTACATCCGCGTTGTAATCAATTAAGCTTTCGCCATAACCGTTAAAATATTGTGCATAACCACGAACGCGACCCCATAACGGAAATGACCAGTCGAGTTGAATTGCACCACGGTTTTCTGAATTTAAGTTGTTACGCGTCATGAAGCTAAATTCATGATCGTTAAGACGGTATGCACCACTAAATTCAAAATAGCCCATGTATTTGTATATGTCTGGGTTGTCGTCGCCTTTAGCTTCTAAAACGTTGTCTTTTTCGTCCTCAGCTATGCGGTACCAAGGTTTAAAACTAAAAACAAAGCCTCTGTTTTCCCAAATAAAGTCTGCATAAATACGGTTCCACGAACGCGAGTTTGGCTGGCTGCGACCATTTGATTGATGCGAAATACCTAGTGAAATTGCCATTTCGTCGCCCCATAATACGTTTTCTGGGTCGAGGTAGTTTATCCAAAATATTTCTGGTTCGTAGTTGGTTTCACGAAATGGAGAAGAGATTTCTGAGTTATAAAGCTGCCAGTAAGATTGCAGAGTAAAGCCAAAAAATATGGCTTGGTCTTCATCAGAAAAATCATCATATAGAGGCACTTTGATTGAAAGCTGGTATTTTGCTTCTAGGTTGTCTAGTGGCTCACCATCGTTATCATCTGTTAATTCGTCAAAACCATCAAAAGGGCGATCGTTTGGGTGTGATACGTACGAAAGCGGTAAAATATAGTTACGCTTATGTGGCGTAATTACGTTTCTATTTTTTTTACCGACTTCTTCTCGAGCTTGGCGTTTATCAAGCGCGGTAAGTTGTTTGTTTTCTTCAAGAGCTGAACACTTTTTACGAAGATCGTCTAATGTCTGTTTACCGTCTCCGCCAATTACTTCATTTAAAATACACTGCTTTACAAGTTCGATGTCGTTATCTTGCTCGTTTGTAGAAACTTCTTCTTGTGCGAAGGTCGCTGTACTTATTAAGGCAGAAAGTGTGATCCAGTGGCGCCAGCTCATTGTAATTCCTTGTGAGTTCGGGTTGTTGTATGCGTTAATTTAATTATAACGTCTTTTTACATATGTAACGGTGAACTTTTACTGAATTTGTATTCACAGCAATCATTATACGTATATAAAGTAAATATAGATCAGAAAAAAAGCGACCTAGGCCGCTTTTTTAATGCAGATTAGTTATTTTAGCTAATCTGCTCTCACGCAATGAGAAGGGTGAGCTAAAGCTCAAATATGTTAGTAAAAAACTTATAAAGCTCGGTGCCTTGGTTAACACTCGCTGAGGCAAAGTGCAAAATGGCAATTGCATCGCAATCTAGAGTAAGTGTCTGCAGTGGTTGCTCGCTTAAGTAGCGTTCCATCCGTAAAATATTAGCAATAGGCTCACCAGCTTTAATGTGCCCGCCAAGTGGTGCTATGTATTCAACCATACCGCCAATGGGGGCGTAGTAAGCAAAATAGTCATCTAAATTACACGCATAACGAGTAATATCAGCAGGGGTATTCGTTGCGTTTTGCAGTACGCCTTTGTGATTTAAGTAACTTAAAATGCTGTTAGCATCGTTTAGTGCTTCTTTTAAGTCTATTTTTTCTTGGCTGCCTAGCTCTACAGTAAATGCTTCTACAGGTATTGATAATTCGCGACCTTGCCCGCTAAGTGCATCACTTAAATGCCACCATGGGCAAAAGTTAGCTTCGTCCATAGCGCCGTCAAAATCACTAGGAATAAGCAGTACATGTTCAATATTAAAATAGCGCGCGCTGTCGGTTGCATAAGTTGGGCAGTACAAGTGTTTGCTTGAAATAGGGCCTGTGTGTAAATCGAGTACTATATCAGCCTGATGAGCGAGCTTTTGTAAGTTAAGCGCAATGCGTTTACCCGTATTAAGTAAATAAGCAGGGCCGTTGAGTTTGCTGTCTACTTCGTCAATAAGCGCCTGTTTAAAGTTACTTTTTAATGTAGCGTCATCATACTGAGTATGATTTTTTGCAAACTGCGTCACTAAATTTTTATTGTAGTGGTACATGCGATTCCAATTAGTACCCGTAATCGGGTCGAACCTACCAAGGGTAAACTCGCCAGATTTTTGATTGCAACCAATTGGGTTGGCATAGGGTACTAATGTAATATCGCCATTAAGATTAAGGTGTTTTAATTGCTCAAGTAGCTGAAAAATAACCGCGTTACCTTGCACTTCAGCGCCATGCATATTGGCCTGAATATAAACACTAGGTCCTGTGCCATCGCCTTTTAAGCGATAAACAGGAATTGTAAGTGGTAAGCCGTTTGCAACTTCCCCTACTACAATGTTCTCTTGGCTGATGTGGGTTGTATTACTCATAGTTATTACCTTAAATAATGACTGGCATTTTCAGCTTGGCGAACACAGGTAAGCTCACCGTTTTGCAGGGTATACTCGGCAGCTAGCTCGTGGCATAAAAAATACGGCATACTTTCGGTAAAGCCGTAAGCACCGCATTGGCTAAACACTAGCCAGTCGTGCTCATTTAAATCGCTTGGTAGGTTATGCTCACCCAAGCAATCAAGCGCGGTACAAAGCGGCCCGTATAAAGTGACCGCTTGAGTTTTTGCATTGGACTCGCGCAGTAACGCAGCAGGGAAATCTTGACTGGTAACAGCGGGGCGCAATAGGTGATTTATACCGCCGGTTAAAATGACTTGTTCTTGATTGTAGTTTTGTTTGCGTTCGACTACTGGGTTGGCGTAATGACCGCATTCGCCAACGGCATAGCGACCAAGCTCCATCCACAACTCTTCTACACCCGCATCACTTTTAATTTTAGCGAGCGCAGCTATTAAATCATCCCAATCAAGCGTTGCTTCATTTTGTGTATAAGGAATACCTAAACCGCCACCTAAATCTAAAACTTTAAGATTGATGTTTAAATCGCTGGCAAGTTGGCTAAGTGGTGCAATCATTTGTGACCACAATTCGCTTAGCTTTTGCGTGCTAAGCATGTTGCCCCACTGAAAAATATGTAAGCCGTCAAACTTAAGTGTAGGGTAGTCGGTTACATTGAGTGCTTGCCACTCATCACAACCCAAACCAAACGGCGTAAGGCTGTCGCCGCCCAGTGGGTTTTTTTCATCTTCAGGCCAGCGTAATTGCACTCGCAGTAATACTTGTAACTGCGTATTTTGTAGTTGCGCTTGTTGGTTTAACCAACGTACTTGATTGAGGCTTTCGGCTACGAATATACGTACTCCGCGCTCAATAAAGTGTTTAATTTGTTTAGGGCTTTTTGCAGGCCCTGTGTTGAGCACGCGCTGTGAGCTAATACCTTGTGCTAGCACTTGCTCAAGCTCACCTTTACTTGCTACGTCAAAATTAAAGCCAGCGCTGTCTAAGCTTTGAATAATTTTAGACAGTGGATTTGCTTTTACCGCGTACCACAGTTTTACATCGGTTTGCGCAACTAAACGTGCAAGATGCGCGTTTAGTTGATCTAGGTCGTAAACAAAAAAAGGTGTATCAAGTTGTTGTGTAATTGTATTTACAGCGGTTTTGATAGGCGTGCTCAAAAAGCTCATTATCGTAAAACCTCTTCAAGCAATAATGATGCATCGCTTTTTTCGTCGCGGTATTTAACTATTAACGCACACGACATGCTTAGGCCTTGCTCGCGCGCCCACTCGTTTGAAGCAGGGCGAGAGCCCGGTATTACAATGGCATATTCTGGGATTGGCTCGCCTTTATCAAGTTGGCGCTCGTTTACGCAGTCGTATACCGGAATAGTTGCTGATAAACGCACGCCTGGGGCAAGTACTGCGCCTTTTTTAATAACTACACCTTCAACAATAATACAGCCAGCGCCAATAAAGGCGTCGTCTTCTACAACTACTGGGCTTGCACCAATTGGCTCAAGTACACCACCAAGCTGCACTGCAGCACTTAAATGTACGTTTTTACCTACTTGTGCACACGAGCCAACTAATGCGTGGCTATCTACCATTGTGCCTTCGTCGATATATGCACCAATGTTTACATACGCTGGTGGCATAATAATCGTGCCTTTAGCAACATAAGCACCACGGCGAACACTAGAGCCACCCGGCACCATACGTACGCCATCGTCAGTACTAAATTCTTGCGGAGCTAAGTTATGCTTATCAACAAAACCACCGGCAAACTCAGTATTAGTGCCATTTTTAAAGGCATCCAAAATGCCTTGTTTTACTTCTACGTTAGCTTGCCATTGGCCGCTTTCGTTTTGTGATGCTGCGCGTACTGCGCCCGATTCTAAATTATTTAATAGTTCTAACCAGCTCATTATAAAAACCTGTATTTAATGCCAAGATAAAATGGTGTTGTTTGCAGTTGTGATGCAATCGGTTTGAGTTAACTCAAGGTGTGTTAAAGGTGGACGAAGTTGCGGGCTGCTTAAGCGACCTTGCAAATGCATCAATACCTTTACGGGAATAGGGTTTGCAACAGCAAATAGGCTATTAATAGCGCTTGACCACTGGGCAAATAAATTAGGGTGTTGACCACTTAAGCTGCGTTTAACAAACTCGTGAGTTTGTGCGGGCCATGCATTTGCAGCTACCGACACTAACCCTTTTGCGCCAGCTTGAGCAAAATAAGGCATTAGCGCATCGTCGCCACTAAAAATAGCTAAATTAGGTGCAGCTTGGCGATAAGCTTCAAACTGAGCAATGCTGCCGCTCGCTTCTTTTAACGCCCATAAATTTTTATTATTTTGTAAGTTTTGAATTGTTGCCGTTGGAATGCTAACAGCACTTCGACCCGGTACGTTATAAAGCATACACGGGTGAACACTTGCATTAAGTAGGCTTTCAAACCAATGAGTTTGACCTATAGCGCCAGGCTTTGCATAAAGCGGTGAGCCAAGTAAAAAGCTATGAATTGGGAGTGTATTACAGTAGTTAACCCACTCAATTTGTTGCTTTAAGTTACTACCGCCCACAGCAACCATGAGTGGTACTGCTGGTTTTAGCTGGCATACGTGTTCAACAATGGCTTGTTGCTCTTTTAGCGTTAGTGCTAAACCTTCGCCCGTGCTGCCAAGTAGTAAAATACCGTTATGCGCTGCTTCTTGATTGCTAACCAGTTTAGTTAACGTGTTGTAGTCAACATCGCCGTGTTGATCAAATGGCGTTACGAGCGCGGTCCACAATGAGTAGTCGTTTAAATTGAAGTTGTTGATCATCTCTCACGAACTTATAATTTGTACCAACTTTATTAAAAGCGTGATCATTTTAGCGATAACTAATTTAATGCAATTGGTATTATTCGAAGAGTTAAAAAGCTTTATGGAAGGAGCCGCATTAACGTCGTTCGAACTAATAATTCGAAGAGCGAATGGGCTTAAAATAATAGGGCGCACGGCCTTAATATTTAAGACCAGAAGCTCTCCACCAAACTAATAAGCTGCTTTTATAAGCAGCTATTGGTGACAGTCGCTAGGGTTCAACCTAGTCGCCCGAAATAAACACCTCGCAAAAGTGGTTACTTCTCGGCGTTAATTCCCCTCACGTATGCTCACTGGAGTTTGCGCTCCTAACATACGCTACCTGAATAACGCACCTCTTCTAGCCCTTTACACCTGTTTGTAGAGTAAAAACTTACAAACCTGTGCAATTTAAATAGGGTAATTACGGCGATTAAAGCATTTTAGCCGTCTAGGTGTCAAGCGACTAAATGCATATTCATTCATCCATAATGGGAGTGGTTACGTATTGGGTGCTTTTCTCGTACACTAGCAATATAAGTAGTGAGGTATTTAATTAGTATGGAAAAATTTAGCGATATTTATAAGCGAGCGGTAGAGCGAAAAGGCTCCGAAAAAATGCTTAAGTTATTACTTGCAAAACCGCTATCTAAAAAACAACTAAGCACGTTAAGTGACGACGATTGGCTTGAGGAATTTACTCGAAAAGTATTTCAAAGCGGCTTTTATTGGTCAGTCATTAATAATAAGTGGCCAGGCTTTAGAGAGGTTTTTTGGGATTTTAGCGTTGATAAGTTATTAATGATGCCACCTGATATGCTGGAACAAAAAGCAACGGATGAGCGAATCGTTCGTAACTATAAAAAAGTAAAAACAATTACCGAAAATGCTTACATGATCCACGAAATAGCAGGGGAACATGGCAGTTTTAGCCAGTTTGTCGCTAATTGGCCAGCAGACGATATTATTGGTTTATGGGCGTATTTAAAAAAACATGGTTCGCGTTTAGGCGGAAATACAGGACCTTATGCGCTACGAGCACTTGGTAAAGATACTTTTTTACTATCACGCGATGTAGAGAATTACTTACGTGCTCATAAAATTATAGACGGCGGCTTACAAACTAAAAAATCACTGAGTGCTGCCCAAGCTTTTTTTAATGAAATGCAAAAGCAAAGCGGCTTAAGTATGCAAGAGTTAAGTTTAATTGTTGCTTATGGCGTTGGTGACAACCGTGTTGGTATAAGTCAGCAATAATAGGAATTACCATGAAATTAGTGCCAAGATACACAGACATTACGGAAAACTTTGCGATAGAAGATTTCCCTGCAAGTGTTGCCTTTCCTCAGTTATTACTGTGGAACGAGAGCTTAGCAAAAGAGTTTAATATTAACGTTGCAGCTGATTTGCGTGCTAGCACTTTTAGCGGTAACGAAAAACAGGCGATTCCTGCAGTAGCACTTGGTTACTCTGGGCACCAATTTGGACATTTTTCACCACGTTTAGGCGATGGGCGAGCGCATTTACTGGGCGCTATTAATGATGATAAAAACCAGTTGTGGGATATTCAATTAAAAGGCTCTGGTGCTACTCCTTACTCAAGAGGGGGAGATGGGCGTTGTGCACTTGGTCCTGCTATTCGTGAATACGTAATGAGCGAGGCAATGCATGCACTAGGCATTAAAACCACACGCTGCTTAGCGGTTGTTGGTAGTGGTGAAACGGTTTATCGTAATCCGCCACAAGCGGGCGCCATAGTGACTCGTTTAGCAACGAGCCATATTCGTGTTGGCTCGTTTCAATATTTAGCGACGCAAGGCGATGTTGAAGGACTTAAAAATTTAGCCGATTTAGCTATAGAGCGACACTACCCAGAAATAACAGATACAGGATCGCAGCGCTATTTAGCATTTTTAGGCGCTGTGATTAAAAACCAAGTTAAGCTAGTTGTGAGCTGGATGCGTGTTGGCTTTATTCACGGAGTAATGAATACCGATAATACGCTAGTAAGCGGAGAAACCATTGATTACGGCCCGTGTGCCATGATGAATAGCTTTGACTTTGATACTGTATTTAGCTCTATCGACAAACAAGGTCGGTATGCATTTGGTAATCAACCTAATATAGCTAACTGGAACTGTGCTCGTTTAGCTGAGAGTTTAATACCGCTTATCAGCGATGATGACGAACAAGCTGTTTCGTTAATGACGCCATACATTAATAGCTTTGCTGAGCAATTTAATACTGAGTTTACGGCTATGTGGGCACAAAAACTGGGTTTAAATGAATCTTGCAATAGTAGTGGCGAGTTAATCGCAGAGTTGTTAACACTATTAAAAGATAACCAGCTCGATTACACCAATACTTTTGATGCGCTTACTGAATCCTTAAAAGAAGAAGTAGTAATAATACCAGAGTCGCTAATTGAATGGAGAGCTAAGTGGGTAAGCTTAACCGACGATAATAGTTATGAAGTAATGAGAACTGCAAATCCTCGTGTAATACCGCGTAATCATGTGATCGAAGAAATAATTGCACAATATAACGCTACTGGGTCTAGTGAGTTGCTACAGCGCTTTATAAAAATAGCCAGTAACCCGTATTCTGACAGTGAAAAATTATCAGAATTTCAAGCTACGCCGATAAATGAGAATGATTACCAGACTTTTTGTGGTACTTAACTCTTAACTTTAAATATAACCACATGATTAAAAAGAGTCATTTTTTAATCAAACATGCGCATATATCTAGGGGAATGTTAATTCTGGTGGTATTATGCGCCGAATTAAAGCCAAGCAATGTTTCTTTGCATTTACATTTATAAGTGCATTTAATTTAATTGCTCTTACATTCCTTGCTAAGTACTAATTTACAAAAAACTACTATATTTATTTTTCAATAAAGTTTTAATTTCGCCTATAGTAAGTGGATGTGTGTTGTGACTGGGCATAGAAAAAAGTTATAAACTTTATTTTTCGTTAAGTATTGATTAACAAAGGCTCAGTTAGTCTATATAAAACTGATTGAGCTAGTATCGATTAGCTACAATTTAAAATTGTTCAAATGGGAAGAAAACAATGAAATTAAAATCACTTACAATTGCAATCGCGTTGGCTGCAACTAGCGCATCTACATTCGCTGCTGATAAAGAAGAAGGTTTCTACATTGGCGCATTTGGCGACTACTATGACGCATCTTGGAAAAACATGCGTGCTCAAGCTGGTCTTGACGTAAATGAATCAACTGGCTGGGGTGTTGAAGCCGGTTACCGTTTCAGTGATTACTGGAGCGCACGTCTTGAATATGCAGATATGGATTTTAATGCTTTTGATAAAGTTGCTGGCAACCGCAACAGTATTGATGGCGAGCGTTACGGTATTGATGCTCTTTACCATTTAAATGGTGGTCCTTTCTACGGTCTTTTCGGTATTAAAGAAATGGACGTAGTAGATGACAACACATTCTTAAATGCAGGTGTTGGTTACCAACATTTCATTACAGATGGCTTATTTGTAAATGCTGAAACAGCTGTATACCAAGGTCTTGACCGTGGCTACACAGATGTAGGCGCTAAAATTGGTATTAACTACTTATTCGGCCAAAATTCAGCTCCTGTAGAGCCAGTTAAACCAGCTCCAGAAATTGTTGAAGTAGCTGTAGCTCCTACAGATAGCGACAACGACAACATTGCTGATGCAGATGATAAGTGTGCTAACACACCTATGACTGATGCAGTTGATGGCACTGGTTGTACTTTATATGAAGATAAAGAAGTAACTGTAAGCTTATTAGTGACTTTCCCTAACAATGCTTCAGCAGTATCTACTCAGTACTTAAACGATATTGAAAAAGTATCTGCATTCTTAAAAGAGTACCCAGATACAACAGTACTTTTAGAAGGTCACACTTCTTCTGTAGGTAAAGCAACTTACAACAAATGGTTATCTAAAAAACGTGCTGATGCAGTAGCTAAGCAATTAGTTTCTGATGGCATTGCTAAAGACCGTATTACTACAGTTGGTTTAGGTGAAGAGCGTCTTAAAAATGATGCAAACACTAAAGCTGCAAACGCAGAAAACCGCCGTGTAGAAGCGCATATCAAAACTATCAAAAACGTT
The DNA here is from genome assembly GCF_015864275.1 of Pseudoalteromonas sp. NZS11_1. NCBI lineage: Bacteria > Pseudomonadati > Pseudomonadota > Gammaproteobacteria > Alteromonadales > Pseudoalteromonadaceae > Pseudoalteromonas > Pseudoalteromonas sp. NZS11_1. Next base: position 92,923 of record NZ_JADYXK010000012.1, on the reverse strand, counting down.
AAAGTTTTACGTTAATTAAATAGTTTGTAATAAAAACCCAGCCAAGTGCTGGGTTTTTTTATGCCTGTAATAAATTAATATTGGTTAATGGTAATGATTCTTACTTAACAAGTATTCATGAAAATAGTTTTTACTACAACCACTATTCATAGTATTTATAATCGGTATAATCAGTTGCGTAACTGGATGGATTTTCATCTATCCATAAAAGCTTTATAATTACGCGTTAGAATACTATAAGTATTGGGTAACTTATTTGCGCTTGAAGCGCTACCGGATACTTTCACGTCACCAAGAGGGCAATATTGTGCTACAAGAATATCGTAAACACGTAGAAGAACGTGCCGCGTTAGGTATCGTACCAGCGCCATTAGATGCTCAGCAAACTGCTGATCTTATTGAATTAATCAAAACTCCACCTGCAGGTGAAGAAGAATTCATTTTAGATTTGTTCATTCAGCGTATACCAGCAGGTGTTGATGATGCTGCTTATATTAAAGCGGGCTTCTTAGCAGCTGTAGCTAAAGGTGAAACTAATTCTCCACTTGTTTCTAAAGAAAAAGCGGCAGAATTATTAGGTACAATGTTGGGCGGTTACAATATCGCACCAATGATTGACCTACTTGATGACGAAACACTTGCACCAATCGTAGTTAAAGGCCTTTCAAATACATTACTTATGTTTGATGCGTTTTACGATGTAGAAGAAAAAGCAAAAGCAGGTAATACATTCGCTAAGCAAATTATTGAGTCTTGGGCAAATGCAGAATGGTTTACTAATAAACCAGCTGTTGCTGAAAAGATTTCAGTTACTGTATTTAAAGTAACTGGCGAAACAAATACTGATGACTTGTCTCCTGCACCAGATGCATGGTCTCGTCCAGATATCCCACTTCATGCTTTAGCAATGCTAAAAATTGAACGCGATGGTATTACACCTGATAAAGCGGGCGAAGTTGGTCCAATTACTCAGATTGAAGAATTAAAAACTAAAGGTTTACCACTTGCTTACGTAGGTGATGTTGTTGGTACGGGTTCTTCTCGTAAGTCTGCAACTAACTCTGTACTTTGGTTTATGGGCGATGATATCCCGTTTGTACCAAACAAGCGTGTTGGCGGTGTATGTCTAGGTAATAAAATTGCTCCAATCTTCTTCAACACAATGGAAGATTCAGGCGCATTACCAATCGAATTAAATGTTGATGAACTCAACATGGGCGAGCAAATCGATATTTATCCGTACGAAGGTGTTGTTAAGCAACATGGTACTGATAAAGTGATTTCTACTTTTGAGCTTAAATCTGATGTGATTTTAGATGAAGTTCGTGCTGGTGGTCGTATTCCACTAATCATCGGTCGTGGTTTAACTGATAAAGCGCGTACATCTCTTGGCTTAGGCGCAACTGATACATTTAAAGTACCAACAGCAACAGAAGTTTCTGATAAAGGCTTCACACTAGCGCAAAAAATGGTTGGTAAAGCATGTAACGTTGCAGGTATTCGCCCAGGTCAGTACTGTGAGCCTAAAATGACAACTGTTGGTTCGCAAGATACAACAGGTCCTATGACACGTGATGAACTTAAAGATCTAGCATGTTTAGGTTTCTCTGCAGATTTAACAATGCAGTCTTTCTGTCATACATCAGCTTATCCTAAGCCTATCGATGTAAGCACTCACCATACGCTTCCTGATTTCATCATGAACCGTGGCGGTGTTTCACTTCGTCCAGGTGATGGTATTATTCACTCGTGGTTAAACCGTATGTTATTACCAGATACCGTAGGTACTGGTGGTGATTCACATACACGTTTCCCATTAGGTATTTCATTCCCAGCAGGTTCGGGTGCAGTAGCATTCGCAGCAGCAACCGGTGTTATGCCACTTGATATGCCTGAATCTATTTTGGTTCGTTTTAAAGGCGAAATGCAACCAGGTATCACTTTACGTGACCTTGTTCATGCAATCCCTTACTACGGTATCAAACAAGGTTTATTAACAGTTGAGAAAAAAGGTAAAATTAACGAATTCTCTGGTCGCGTACTAGAAATTGAAGGCGTTGAGCACCTAACTGTTGAGCAAGCGTTTGAATTATCAGATGCATCTGCAGAGCGTTCGGCAGCAGGTTGTACTGTTAAGTTATCTAAAGAGTCTATCTCTGAATACCTTGAATCAAACATTGTTATGCTTAAGTGGATGATTTCTGAAGGTTACGGCGATGTACGTACGATTGAACGTCGTATTACTGCAATGCAAGATTGGTTAGCTAACCCAGAACTAATGGAAGCTGACGCTGATGCAGAGTACAAGCATATCGTTGAAATTGATTTAGCTGAGATTAAAGAACCTGTTCTTTGTGCTCCAAATGACCCAGATGATGCGCGTCTTCTTTCTGATGTTGCTGGCGAGAAAATTGATGAAGTATTCATCGGTTCTTGTATGACTAACATTGGTCACTTCCGTGCTGCTGGTAAGTTGCTTGATGGCTTTAAAGGTCAACTTCCGACTCAGCTTTGGGTTGCTCCACCTACTAAGATGGACAAAGACCAACTTACAGAAGAAGGTTACTACGGTATTTTTGGTCGTGTTGGCGCACGTATCGAAACTCCAGGTTGTTCACTATGTATGGGTAACCAAGCACGTGTTGCAGATAAAGCAACGGTTGTGTCTACCTCTACACGTAACTTCCCTAACCGTTTAGGTAATGGCGCAAACGTATTCTTAGCATCATCTGAGCTTGCTGCAATTGCTGCAATCATTGGTAAATTACCAACAGTTGCTGAGTACCAAGAATATGCTGCGAAGATCAATGCAACGGCGTCAGATACATACCGTTACTTGAACTTCCACCGTATGCCTGCTTACACTAAAAAAGCAGACAACGTGATTATTCAACAAGCTGTATAATTTTTAGAGTTTGTTTAAAAACCCGCTTAGGCGGGTTTTTTATTGGCTAAAATAAATATTAGATAGTTCATGCTTCTTTTTTTATATTATTGTATTAAATCTAGTCTTAAGTTACTTTTAAAGTAATTAATCGCGCAAAAATTCCTATCAAAATGCATTAAAATCCTCATCAATATTCTCATTATTTTAGGCGAGATTTTATGACAGCATTAAACAACCAGAATTTACTTCAACTACGTTTTGTTAACCAAGCAAATATTGATTTGGTTAAGCCTTCTTTTGATAACCTGCCTGCAAATCCATATGCAGATGGTGCCTTTCGTAAACGTCGTTACTCAGTAGTTAAAATGCAAAATGGTGAAATAAAGTTACAACAAACCAAAGCATTTGTTCAAGACGATTCAATTAATACTTTTCAAGGTAATGTAGAGCGTACTTACGAAAACCTAGAGCAAAGTTTACTTGAGTCAGAAGGCATGAAAAGCATTGTAAATGAGTTTCGCCAACTTACCGGTATTGATGAACAGCGTGATATTGAAATTCATCAGTTCCGTATGCTTGCAATTAACAGTGATACACCTGCAGCGCCAGAAGGCGTGCATCAAGATGGTTTTGACCATGTATGTATATGCGGCGTTTCTCATGAAAACTTAGAAGGCGGCGAGCTACTTGTATACGAAAACAAGCAAGCTGAGCCTTGTTTTAAAATGGAAATAAAAGACGGCATGTTTGCATTAATAAACGACCGTCAAGTGTGGCATAACGCAACACCTATGAACAAAATTGATGCTAGCAAACCAGGTTACCTGGATTGTTTTGTATTAACGTCTTAAGGAATAAGCATGAACATAACGCAATTACGTGAGCAGTTTCCTGCATTAATGCAAAACGTTGATGGTAAATCGCCAATATTTTTAGACGGACCAGGTGGCTCGCAGGTACCAACATCGGTGCTTAATGCGATGACAGCTTATTTAGGTCATTATAATTCAAACTTAGGTGGCGCGTTTTTTTCAAGTGATAAAACGGTTGAGTTGATGGCGAATGCGCGTCAAGCCGCCGCTGATTTACTTAATGCACCTAGCTCACAACAAATTGTGTTTGGTCCAAACATGACCAGCCTAACATTTAGCTTTAGCCGTGCAATTTCACGTGGCTGGCAGGCTGGTGATGAAATAATTGTAACCAATGCTGATCACTTCTCAAATGTATCGTCGTGGCAACAAGCTGCAGAAGATAAAGGCGTAAAGGTAAATACAGCGCTTATTAACGAAGCAGATTGCAGCTTAGATATGGCGCAGTTTGAAAGCTTATTAAACAGCAACACTAAGCTTGTAGCGGTAACGTATGCTTCAAATACCACAGGTTCAATTAATAATATTAAACGTATTGTAGAGCTTGCTCACGCTGTAGGCGCACTTGTTTATGTTGATGCCGTACATTACGCACCGCATGAACTTGTTGACGTGCAAGCGCTTGATTGCGACTTTTTAGCCTGCTCTGCATATAAGTTTTTTGGCCCGCATTTAGGCATGGTTTACGGTAAAAAAGAACATTTAGATGGGTTTACGCCTTATAAAGTAGAACCCGCTAAAGACGTAGCACCAGGTCGTTGGGAAACCGGCACACAAAGCTTTGAAGCTATGGCGGGCTTTATTGCTGCTGTTGATTACATTGCAGCAATTAGCGAACTTGACGATAGCCATTCACGCCGCGAAAAGTTAAGCATAGCTTTTGCTAAAACTAAACAACACGAAATGGCGCTTAGTGAGCACTTTTTAACGCGCTTGGTAAACTACCCACGCATTAAGTTGTTTGGTATTGATGACTTTGATCGCTTAAATGAGCGTACACCTACTTTTGCTTTAATTTTTGAAGGGCTTGAGCCACGCGCCGTTTCAGAATTTTTAGGTAAGCAGCATATTTGTGTGTGGGATGGTAATTTTTACGCGCAAGGTTTGTGCAAGCAATTAGATGTGCTTGATAAAGGCGGTGTAGTGCGCATTGGTTGTATGCACTACAACACCATTGAAGAGCTAGATCAGTTGTTTAATTTATTTGATGAACTGCTCGGTTAAATAATACTGATTTTGGTGCGCTAACTCTTTGGCGCACCATATATTTGTTCTGCACGGTTAAACAATACCCACGATGTTAAAATATACTTATCGTTTGATACTGGCTTATTACCTCTGTGGGTATGTGTAAAGTAGCCAGGAGCTATTACCATAGTGCCTTTTTTAGGTGCTATTTTACGATTTTGATAGTAAAACTCCGTTTCACCGCCTTCATCAACATCGTTTAAATAAAACATAAATAACAACACGCGATGTAGTGCTTCATTGTGCTGTAGCTGCGGGTAAACTTCACTATGCCAGTAAGGGTAGCCACCTTTGTTTACTTCATATTTTTGCGCTTGAATATTACCAAGTCTAAAAATTTGCTGAACTAGCAAAGGTAATTGCGGTTTACCCACTTCTTCAAAATTTTCTTGGGTTAAATCGACTACTTCCCCTGTTTTTGGGTGATAGACCTTTAAGCCAAATGCCCCAATCATCATAAAAATATGCTCTTCAACATACTTAAAAACATGCTGTGCAGTCGTTTGTTGTATATGTTTTAATTGTTGTGCATATTCGGGGTGATTATTTAAGTGTAGGTCGTGACTGTCTTTTTTCTTTAAGTCGACACCGCCCGATGTTACCCCTTGTTTTACATGCGGGCTTTGCGCGAATGTGGAAATAAATTCATCGCAAAACTCATCGCTTAATGCGTTATCAACAACGCGTATAAAGTCCGTCATGGTTTACCTTTATATAATTATTATTGGATTTTTATGTTTATTGAAAAAGTGATGCCGCGCTTTAGCGAAACAGATGCACTCGGACACATTAACAATACCGTACTACCTGTATGGTTTGAAGTCGCACGTGGACCTATTTTTAAGTTTTTTACACCGGACTTAAATCCACATGATTGGAAATTGATTATCGCCAAAGTTGAAGTGTCGTTTGTAGGCGAATTATTTTATGGCCACGAAGTGACCGTAAAAACCTCTGTAGAGCATATAGGCACTAGCTCTTTTACGCTTAGGCAAGAAGCATGGCAACACGATAAATGCTGCGCAATAGGTAAGGCCGTTATGGTGAGGTATGATTTTATTGCTAAATCAAAACAAGCGCTTAGCATTGACGAAAAAGCAGCGCTTAACGAGCATATTTACCAAAGCAGTTAACCTTACGAGGCTTATATTTTACATAAGCCCATACTGAGCTGAATTATTGTAAATATATGATGGCAGCTGTAAATATTTGTCGAGAAATTTCAACGTATTTAGATTGAGTTACAGGCTTCAATTATATACTATTTATATTATATATTGTTGCGCCGTTATAACAGGAAATGTTAATTCGGTAATTTGATTGGAGAATGCGTGTGACATCTATTGCCAATAACCAACCTTTACAAGTTATTCAGCTCAGTGATGGTCAAAATTTAACAGCTGAAATTTTGCCATTTGGCGCAATAATAAAAAGCATTAAATTTAAAAAACAAGAAATGACGCTTAGCGTCGATGATCCTCAATACTATCTTGAAAACCCATTTTATCTTGGCGCTACAGTAGGTCGATACGCTAATCGCATTGCAAAGGGGCGTTTTAACTTATCTGGTACGCAGTATCAACTAGAAGCAAATAACGGCCCTAATAGCCTGCACGGCGGCGTTAAAGGCTTTAATAAAGTACTTTGGCAAGTAACCAAACAAACTGAAAGTGAAGTTGAACTTTATTATTGCTCGCCCGACGGCGAACAAGGTTTCCCCGGTGAGTTGCAGGTTTGGCAAACGATTAGCGCTAAAAACGGCGAGCTTACTCTGCACTTTAAAGCGCTAACCAATAAAGAAACGCTCGTTAACTTTACCAACCATTGCTATTTTAATCTTGATGGCAGCGAATCAATTAATGAACACCTTGTTCAAGTTAATGCCAATTACTATCTTCCTATTGATACAACTAGTATTCCACTTAATGAATCTGCATCAGTCACCGGTACCTGCTTTGACTTTACTAAGCCAGCTCAAGTTGGTGAGGCCTTAAGCGCCGTTCATCCTCAACTAGAAGCTGGAAATGGCTTTGATCACTGCTATATTTTTAATGATGACAGCAGTTTAAAGACGATGGCTACATTAACTTCGCCACACACGAACGTTAGTTTAACCCTTAAAAGTACGCAGCCAGGCATGCAGTTATACACCGCTAACTTTGTAGGTGCGCCTTTTAAAGCACGACAAGCTTTGTGTTTTGAAGCGCAAAATTGGCCAGATGCGCCAAATCGTGAAAATTTTCCAAAAGCTAATTTATTACCGGGAGAGGATTACGAACAGGTTATTATTTACTCTTTTTCTGAGTGAATACAGCATTCTAATGTTAATTTAAAGAAAATTAAAAGCAAAAATACAGTGATTAAATGCTATCCATAATTCAGGAAAAGGTTGCACTTTTTGCTGGTTTAAAGTATTTATAATATAAATAGTATTTGAAACTATATGCACTACCACAACGACACAACGACTACACACAATCAGGAGTTTTTAAAAAATGATAATTAACAATAAGTTATCGTTCAACAAGAAAACCGCGATCAGTATTGCTATCACAGGCATATTGGCAAGCGGAAACGTTGCAGCTCAAGGCGCTGAAGGCAATACGCCTACAGTAGTAAATGAAGATGTTGAAGTTATCGCAGTAACGGGTATCCGCAGCAGCTTACGTTCATCAATGTTAGATAAAAAAGCATCTAATGTTGTTACAGACGGGATTAAAGCAGAAGATCTTGGTAAATTTCCTGATTTAAACGTAGCAGAATCTCTGCAACGTATTACAGGTGTAGCAATTGACCGTAGTGGTGGTGAAGGCCAAGCGGTAACTATTCGTGGTTTTGGTCCACAATTTAATACTGTACTTGTTAATGGTCGTCAAATTGCGACAGACAGTGCAGGTCGTGAATTTAATTTTGATGTATTGGCGGCGGATCAAATCACCGGTGCTGATATTTATAAAAGTAATACAGCAACTCTTCAAGAAGGCGGCATTGGTGGTACGGTTAACGTAACTACAGCACGTCCTTTTGATTTTGGTGGTTTACATATTTTAGGTTCAGTTAAAGGTATGTACGAAAGCCTTTCTGAAGAAGTATCTCCATCAACATCATTCTTAATAAGTAATACGTTTAACGATGACAAGCTAGGTGTGCTTTTTGCCATCACTAATCAACAACGTAAACTTCAGAATAACCAAATTTTAACGGCTGGTTGGCGCGGTGGCCAAACAATCTCTAATCCAACGGATGGTGTATTGTTTGAAAATGCCTACATTCCACGTAACTGGGATCAAGTTGTTGATGAGCAAGACCGCGAGCGTACAAATGCAAGTTTAGTACTACAATATGCACCGTCTGACGATGTTACGATTACTGTTGATGGCATGATTTCAAAATTTGAAGTTGATTCAACAGTACGCGATTTAGCATCTTGGTTTGAACCAGACCGCGTAGGTAGTGCAACGATTGATCCAGAAACAGGTACTCTTTTAACTTTCTCTCAAGAAGTTGGCTTAGGCGCGCCAAGTGGCGACCCTGCAAGTGACTTTGTATCGCATACACGTAACTCACGTGATGTAACTAATAAAGCATTCGGTATTAACGTTGACTGGCAAGTAAACGAGTCATTAAAAGCAAAATTTGATGTATCTCGCTCAACAGCCGAAAATGACCGAGCAGGTACTGACCGTTTTAACGTTGTAGGTATTATTAATAGCTATACTTTTGACGGTACTGGCAGTATTCCTACTGTACAGCATGATGGTTTTGAAAATGGTTCGTTGCCTGATCCAAGCCTAGCGCGTCTTCACTACAACGAAATTGGTCTTCAATTTACAGATGAAGATGAAATTACTGAAGTAAAAGCTGATTTTGAATATGTGCCAGATAAAGGCCCTGTAGAGCGTATTAACTTTGGTGCTTATCGCCAAGAACGTGAAAAATCAAGCTTCCAAGTATTTGGTAGCCAATGTCAATTTTGTGGTTACGGGACAGAAGCGCCACTTGATGCAATTGATTTTGAAGCTTATACAGCGAGTAACTACTTCCCTGGTTTAATCGATACATTTTATAGCTACGATGGCGATAAAATGCTTGATTACTTAGCCGATCAAGGTTTCCCAGTAGAACCAACACTACAAAATAACCGTTACACAATTAACGAAGACATCACTAGCTTATACATGGACTTTACGCTTGGTTTTGACCTTTCAGATATGCCTGTAACAGTTAACTTTGGCGCGCGTTACTCAGAAACTGATATTGAAGTTGCTGCAATACAAAGCTTTATTAGCGATGTAATACCAACGTCAGATGCGACATTGTTTGCTAACGTATTTGGCCCGGCTACAAGCATTGAGCAAGGTACTAGCTACTCAAACTTACTCCCTTCTTTAAATGTTAAGTTAGAGCTGCAAGATAACATGATTTTACGCTTTGCAGCGTACGACAGTATTACTCGTCCAACGATGTCTCAGTTATCTCCTGCGACAAACTTTAACGAGCCACGTCGTCAAAACTTAACCGCAAGTGGCGGTAACCCTGCACTTAAACCATTCCAATCAGAAAACTGGGATATCTCTTACGAGTGGTACTACAACGATGCTAACTTATTTAGCTTTGCAGTATTTAGCAAAGAAGTAGATGACTTTATTGTTACCCTAACAGGTGCAGAAACATACGATATGACTGACCGCTCAGGTCCTGATTTTGCGTGTACTACATGTACAGACCAAGCAGATGACGAACTTATTGGTAGCTCAGAAGTTTACACAGTGACTCGTCCTCAAAATGGCGAATCAGCTAAAGTAACGGGTTACGAAGTTGGTGTAACTCATATGTTTGAAAATGGCTTTGGTTTTATTGCCAATGCAACAGTAGTAAACAGCGACATTAGCGTGGGCGCAGACACTACACAAACATTTGCACTTGAAGGTTTAGGCGATTCACAAAACTTAATATTTTTCTATGAGCAAGATAACTGGCAAGCACGTGTTGCATTTAACAACCGTGAAGGCTTTTTACGCTTAGTTGATAACGGCTTTAACGGTGAACCAGTGAACGTAGAAACTTACGGTCAGTGGGATATTAGTGCAAGCTACGATATTAACGAAAACTTCACTATTTTTGCGGAAGGCATCAATATTACTGAAGAAGAGCTAGTACAAACAGGTCGTTTTGCTAACCAAATCTATTCAGTAGAAGATAATGGCTCACGTTACGCGTTTGGTATTCGCGGATCGTTTTAATTAATGATGGAGGCGTATTTTTCGCCTCTTAGTTTTCATTACAGCACCAAGGTGCTAATACCAATTAGGTTAATTTAGCAGTAATGTATATTAGTTAACCTAATTGGCTAAAATGAATACACATTAAATCAAAATGCCCTAACGGGTATTTGTTGTATAAAACGTTATCAAAAATACTCAAAGAGTAGTCCATTATGAATAAAGCAATAAAAACAGTAGCAGTAGTTGGCGGTGGTACAGCAGGATGGCTGAGCGCTGCAATTATAGCTTCGTATCACCAAGGTCAAAATGGTGACGGCTTAAAAGTGATGTTGGTTGAATCATCAGACATTCCAACTATTGGCGTAGGTGAAGGTACCTGGCCCACGATGAAAAACACACTTCAGCAAATAGGCTTGCGTGAAGTTGATGTGTTTAAAGCCTGTAATGCTACCTTCAAACAAGGCGGGAAGTTTGTAAATTGGACTCATGGCAATAATGACTTTTACTACCATCCATTTACTGTACCGCTAGGCTACGGCCGTATAGATTTAGCCCCATATTTAGATAATGTTGAAGACTTTGCACAGCAAACTAATTTTCAACATGATATTTGCGAAGCAAGCTTAGCCCCAAGAGGTATAGCGCAAGGTGAATATCAAGGTAATTGTAATTACGCTTATCACTTAGATGCCGGCGCTTTTGCAGAAATGCTTAAACAGCATTGTAAAAGTAAGCTTGGCGTAGAGCATATTATTGGTACTGTTGATCAGGTAAAGCTTGATGACGGTGGTGCAATAAATGAGCTTACTCTAAAAGATCAAACCCGCACTATAAACGCCGATTTATTTATAGACTGTACTGGTTTTTCATCATTGTTATTAGGCCAAGCGCTCAACGTACCGTTTAAAAAAATGGACCACGTGCTATTTAACGACAGCGCACTGGCGATGCAAGTCCCTTACGATGAAAACGATAACTCCTTAGCCAGCCATACCATAGCAACAGCGCAAAACGCAGGATGGATTTGGGATATAGGTTTAACGCATCGCCGTGGTGTAGGGCATGTCTATTCAAGCAAATTTTTATCAGACGATGAAGCAGAGCAAAACCTAAGAGACTATTTAGGCGATGCAGCAAACGGTTTAACTGCCCGTAAAATTAGTTTTGAATCAGGATACCGTGAGAAGTTTTGGCATAAAAACTGTGTTGCCATTGGTATGTCGGCAGGGTTTGTAGAGCCGCTTGAAGCAACCGCTATTATGCTTGTTGAAATTTCAGCACGCTTTGTAGCCGAGCATATGCCAGCAGATACACAAGTAATGTCTATTGTAGCTAAACGCTTTAACGAGCAAATGGACTACCGCTGGCAGCGTATTATCGACTTTTTAAAGCTGCATTACATGCTAACCAAGCGCCCAGAACCTTACTGGCAAGCACATGTGCAGCCCAATACTATTCCACAAACCCTGCAAGAAGATTTACTTCTTTGGGGAAGCCGTGGCCCGCTTATTCAAGATTTTCATGGCGCATTAGAGTTATTCCCTGCTGCCAGTTATCAGTATGTTTTGTACGGTATGGGCTTTAAGCCTGACTTTACTAAACAAGCATATTTGTATTCACAACATGTGCAAGCCAAACAAATAATTGAACGTAACAGCCAGCTTACACAGCAGATGTTGCAAACTTTGCCGCCTCACCGTGCTTTTATAGAGCAGTGGTTAGCAGCTAACCCAGTTTAAGGATGTGTAACTATGGCTATTAGTGAACTAGTAAACACCAAACACCAAACATTAAAAATTAACCCCAATGCAGCCGTTGAATACGCAAAAACGCAGCATTTAGTTAATTTAAGAGCAAATGAAATAGCAAAAGCAGCCTGCGACTTACCTATTTTTTTAGCACGTAATACACAAAATGGCAGTTATACAGTATCAGCGTTAACCAGCTTTAGTGCAGGTCAAAGTTTATTGGTTAATAACAACCAATGGCAGGCACTTTACACACCGGTATGTATGCAAACCCAGCCTCTTTATTTAATGACCCGAGAAGCAAATAGTAGCGATTATTTTATCGCGATTGATGATCAAAGCTCAGCCGTAAACACGCAGCAAGGTGAGGCACTATTTGATGCTAAAGGTAACCCGAGTTTATTTTTAAGTGCACAGCAAAAACTGTTAGAAAGCGACTTAAAAAATGACTATCAAACGTATCAATTTACCCAAGAAATTGCTCGGTTAGGGCTCATTAAAAACATAGATATTGTATTGCAGTTTGAACAAGGCGAAACCCAAACTATTCAAGGTTTGAGCACCGTTGATGAAGACAAACTGCAAACATTAGATAGCAATACCATTGCAGAACTACAAAAGCAGGGTTACTTAAGTGTGCTTAACAGTATGCTTATTTCTCTGTTTCAGTTAAATGCATTGGTAAAGCTGCATAACCAACGTCCCGAACTTATGCCTTTAAAGCAGATTAAGTTAGAACTAAGTCGAGATGCGCACGCGCTGTAGCGTGCACTTTTTTATTACACAGACATTGCGCATAACGCGCAGGAGACACACACATGTCAGATAACATTTTACAGCTGGTGGTTTTTGTTTTTGTCACCGCTTTAATTGGTGGCCTTACTTATTGGAAATGCCGAGGCCAAAATCGCAATAACGGACAAAGCCAAACCAAAGAGTATTTTTTAGCGGGCGGTGGCCTTACTTGGATGTTTGTTGCAGGTTCAATCACATTAACTAATTTAAGTACTGATCAGCTTGTAGGTATGAATGGTAACCAAATGGCTTTACTGGTTTGGTGGGAGCTTGCAGCAATTATAGGTTTGATTATTTTAGCCAAAGTGTTCATTCCTGTTTATTACAAATACAACTGTACAACGACCACAGAGCTTTTAGAAAAGCGCTATAACAACAAACATATTCGCGCTGTGATTGGTGGTTTATTCTTTTTAGGTAATGCACTTATTTATATGCCAGCGGTTATTTATTCTGGCGCGCTATTTATGCAAACCATGTTTAAGGTTGATATTCCGCTAATGTATATCGCCACCGCATTTGCCATTATTGGTGCTGTTTATGCGTTTTTTGGCGGTCTGCGAGCAGTTGCTGTATCGGATACCTACAATGGCATACTTGTACTAGGCATGGCTGTTTTAGTCGTGTTTTTAGCACTTAATGCGATTGATTATGACTTTACGGGTATTCCTGAGGAGCGCTTAACACTCATAGGCGATGCTGACTCACCTATTCCGTGGCCAACACTTTTAACCGGTATGATCTTTATTCAAATGTATTACTGGGGTACTAACCAAACAATCACACAGCGAGCAATGGCAGCACCTAATGTTAAAGAAGCGCAAAAAGGTATATTTGCAGCTGCGGGTATTCGTTTTTTAATCGTCCCTGCAATTGTGGTATTACCGGGTATTATTTCGTTTAAACTTTATGGCGATATTGGCGACGCGGCTTATGGTCGAATTGTGGGTGATGTAATGCCAGCATGGTTAACCGGTGTATTCGCAGCGGCAATGGCAGCAGCTGTACTTTCTACTTACAACAGCTTATTAAATTCAGCTACAGCACTATATGTGTGTGACATTCACGAAGCGTACTTTAATAAAGAGCCAAGTGTTGTAAAGCTAAGTGGTTACGTAACATTGCTACTAACAAGCTTAACACTGGTACTTGTACCAATTTACCAGCAAGCAGACAGTATTATTAACTTACTACAGCAATTAAATGGCTTATTAAGTATGCCTATATTCTCTATTTTTGTAGTGGGCTTATTATTTAAAAATGTTGATGCACGAGCGGGTATTGCAGCAGTAATTTTAGGTGTTGTAATGTACGGCATGCTTACATTTGCAAACTCACCACTACATACTGACATTCATTACATTCACTTAATGCCAATTACACTGATTGTATGTGTAGCCTTTGCATTGATAGTAAATAAAGTGGTATTTGGTTTAAATGCGCAGTGGGCAGGTAAAACACCGGCACTTGATGACGCAGGCCAAGCACAAGTACAAAAATAACGTATAAATAGTTTAAGCTGACAAAGTCGGTCATGGGGCAACTCTGGCCGATTTTTTTATATGTATAAGAAATTAGTAACATCACTTTAAAGTTAAGGTTAGTTTATAGCTTTTTGCTACAGTGGTACTTCCAGTGAGTTTATCTGACTATTTGCGATGTAAAGACTATCAAAACCCAATTTATATGATATATACTATTATTGTTGAATGTCACTGTCTGATAGATTGTGGCTCAAGCAAAGAGATACATTTAGTACATAGTGTAGCTTACTAATTTTCGTTATATTTATAACTCACACAATGAACAAGAGGATAGGAAAATCATGGCCGACACTAAATCATTTTATCGATTAGACAGTGTAAACAGCACCGTTATTTTCGACTGCCAGAGCAAAACACCGGCGTTACTGTACTTTGGTAAACGCCTATCTGAGCAAACAACAGAAACAATGCTTACTCAGCTTGCTACCCGTCAAGAAGTAAAATGTGCCGTGGTTGAAGAAGCGCCTATTTCTCTATCTCCTTTATTAGGCGAAGGCTTTACTGGCGCGCCAGGCCTTGAGCTAGTAAATGATTCAATCGCATGGTCAGTTGGGCCAGAGCTTCAAGAAGTGCGTCAACCTTCAAGTGCGACTGTTGAGTTTGTAAGTGTAGATAAGCTCCGTGGTATTGAAGTCGTGCACAGCATTACGCTTGACAACAACAGTGACGTACTAAGTGCACATACTGTATTAACTAATTTAGGTGACTCACCACTGGGCGTTAATTTTTGCGCCGCGCCAACATTTCAATTGCCAGATAGCGTAAGCAAAATAGTGAGCTTTGAAGGTCGTTGGTCAAATGAATTTCAACGTCAATCGGTTGATTTAGTCTTAGGCAGTTTTGTTCGTGAAAACCGTAAAGGCAAAACATCACACGATGTATTCCCTGGTTTATTAGTGCATAACGAAAATGCAGGCGAGCAGCACGGCGAATGTTACGGCTTTCATTTAGGTTGGAGTGGTAATAATAAACTACGCGCAGAGCTTTTAGCTGAAGGTCGTCGTTATGTACAAATGGGTGAGCTATTACTTCCTGGTGAGCTTACGCTTGCTAAAGGTCAAACGTATCAAAGCCCGAGCATTTATGGCTCGTTTTCGAGTGAAGGTTTTAGTGCGCTTTCTCGTAATTTTCATCGTTTTGTTAAAGCTAATTTACTTAGCCAAGCACAGCGTGAAAAAACGCGTCCTGTGCATTACAACACATGGGAAGGCATTTACTTTGATCACGACGTAGATACGCTTAAGCAACTAGCCGACAAAGTGGCCCCGCTAGGTATTGAACGTTTTGTACTTGATGATGGTTGGTTTAAAGGCCGCCGTGGCGACAATGCAGGCTTAGGTGATTGGACAGTAGATTACAAAATTTACCCCGATGGTTTATCACCAGTTATAGATCATGTGAATAGCTTAGGTATGGAGTTTGGTATTTGGTTTGAACCAGAAATGGTCAACCCAGATAGTGATTTATACCGCGCGCATCCTGATTGGGTTTTAGGCTCCCAAAACAACGAACAGTTAAGCTTTAGAAATCAGCTAGTACTTGATTTAACGCGCTCTGAGGTTGTTGAGTACCTATACAAAGCGATTGACGATATTTTAGTTGAATACCCAACTATTAAGTACATTAAATGGGATATGAACCGCGATATTAACCATGCGGGTAATTTTGATGGTAAGCCAGCAGTGCATCAGCAAACATTAGCACTTTATCGTTTAATTGACCGTATTAAAGAGGCGCATCCAGGGCTTGAAATAGAAAGCTGTTCGTCAGGTGGTGCACGTGTAGATTACGGCGTACTTGCACACACAGACCGTGTATGGACGTCAGATTCAAACGATGCGCTTGATCGCCTTGAAATACAGCGTGGATGTTCGTTCTTTTTCCCATCGTCGGTTATGGGGGCACACGTAGGCCCACGCGATTGTCATATCACAGGGCGTAATGTAAGTATTGAAATGCGTGCTGCGGTATCAATGTTTGGCCACATGGGAATCGAAATGGACCCACGTGAACTGACCGATCACGAATACAATGCCCTTAAAGCGGCAATAGCACTTCACAAAAAGCATCGTGAGTTTATTCATAGCGCCGATTTATACCGCCTTGATAGCGACGATTTATCAATTAACTTTGGTTTAATTGATGAGCAAAAAACAAAAGCGTTATTTGCCTATAACAGCGTTCGCGAAACACCGCGTACAGCGCCTAATAAGCTTCGTTTTGTTGGTCTAGATGCCGATGCGCAGTACACACTTAATTTAGTGTGGCCGGTAAAATTTGAAGAGTATCGTCCATCTTCTATTGCAGCGGTAAATGGACAAACATTTACCGGTGAAGCGCTAATGCAGTTTGGCTTACAAATGCCAATATCATTCCCGCAAACATCGCTTATATTTGAGCTTAATAAAGCTTAAATTTAACTAAGAGCAGTAAAAGGCGCTAATCGCTTTTATACTGCTTAGCTTAGCTTAGCTTAGCTCAGTTTAGATATCAGTAGTCAGCTCTATATTGTTTAGGGCTGGCTTTTTTATATCCTTTGTAAGCTAATTTAGTAAATTAACTTAGTAAACTCAAAAGTATCGAAAATAGAGTGGTTACGCTTGCGCGTAATTTTGCTTGTTACCCAACCAACGTTGAATTAGTGGGTCAACAACCTCTGGGTGTTGCTTAAGCATTTGCTGTGCAATCGGTCTTACTTGATTAAGTATGTGCTTATCACGGGTAAGATCGGCAATTTTAAACTCGGCTAACCCTGTTTGTTTTGTACCGAGTACTTCACCAGGGCCACGAATTTCTAAATCGCGCTCTGCTATCACAAAACCATCGTTACTATCGCGTAGTACACCTAATCGCTTTTGAGCGGTATAAGACAGCGGCGCATGATATAAAAGCACACAATGCGATGCAGTAGCGCCACGGCCAACGCGCCCACGTAACTGATGCAGCTGTGCTAAGCCTAAGCGCTCAGGGTTTTCTATAATGATTAAGCTCGCATTAGGGACATCTACACCAACTTCAATAACCGTAGTGGCAACTAAAACATGTATATTGCCTGCTTTAAACTCGCTCATAATGGCTTGTTTTTCAGCTGATTTCATTCGCCCATGTACTAAACCTACGTTTAGCTCTGGTAATGCTTCTTTTAACTGTAGTGCACTGTCCTCCGCTGCTTGGCATTGCAGTACTTCAGATTCATCTATAAGTGTACATACCCAATAAACTTGGCGGCCTTGCTCGTTACACGCTAATTTAACGCGGGCAATAATATCGTCTCTGCGAGTATCTGGAAGTGCTACTGTTGTGATTGGCGTACGCCCAGGTGGTAACTCGTCAATCACAGAGGTTTCTAAGTCGGCATAGGCTGTCATAGCGAGCGTACGTGGGATAGGTGTTGCGGTCATAACTAGTTGATGAGGGTAACAATCACCAAACTTACCTTTTTCGCGTAGTGATAAACGCTGGTGGACACCAAAGCGGTGTTGTTCATCAATAACGATAAGCACTAAGTTATTAAACTTAACTTCATCTTGAAATAAAGCGTGAGTACCTACAATCATTTGGGCTTCACCAGAGGCTATTTTTTCAAGTGTTGCAACGCGCTCTTTGCCTTTTGTTTTACCGCCAAGCCAAGCAACTGTTATACCTAGTTGATTAAACCACGTTGTAAAATTAACGCCATGTTGCTCTGATAAAATTTCAGTAGGAGCCATTAAAGCTACTTGAAAGCCCTGCGCAATGGCTGTTAGTGCACTAAGTGCTGCTACTAGGGTTTTACCTGAGCCTACATCGCCTTGTACTAAACGCATCATGGGATACGCGTGTTGCATGTCACCTTTAATTTCAGCAACTACGCGGCTTTGCGCATTTGTGGGGGCAAAAGGAAGTTGCTCTAAAAATTGGCTTTCTAATGTGTTTACCGGATTTAATGCCACGGCTTTAACTTGTTGCCCTTGCTCTCTTACTTTCAATAAGCTGAGGTTTTGAGCAAGTAACTCCTCAAATACAAGGCGCTGTTGAGCAGGGTGAGTACCTTGCTCTAATGCAGTTACATCAACATCATTTGCTGGGCGGTGCAGTAATAATAAGGCGTCACTTAGTGGCATATTTGATGGCTGCCACTGTGAAGGCAGTAGTTCTTCTACTGAGTATTTATGCAGTAAATCAATAGCCTGTTCGCTTAAAGCTCTAATCGATAGTTGCTTTAAACCTTCGGTTGTTGAATAAACGGGTGTTAATGTGGTCGCTACCGGCTGCTCGTTGGAAGTATCGCTGATGCTGTATTCAGGATGACTCATTTCAAAACCAACACGGCCACGGCGCACTTCACCAAAACAACGTATTATTTTACCAGCACTAAATGCGTTTTTTTGTGCGGCGGTAAAATTAAAAAATCGTAGTGTTAGCCTGCCAGTACCATCATTGATTTGGCAAACAAGCATGCGCCTTTTACCAAACGTAATTTGGCTTGTTTCAATTGTTGCTTCAACACTTACGTGGCTATGAAGTGACAACTCGCTAATCGCGTATAAGCGAGTGCGATCTTCATAGCGAAGTGGCAAATGAAAAAGCATATCTTGCACAGTTAAAATACCTAGCTTTAACAAACGCTCAGCCATTTTTGGGCCGACCCCTTTGAGCTCTGTAATTGGGTATTGATTTAAGCTAGGTTTAGACAAATTATATCAATCTTATTATTTGTGAGTAGGCTAAGTGTACTTACAGAGCTTTAGTCCATCAAGTATGTTTTAAAGCTTGCCAAAATTGCTCGTCAGCGACTATTTCGCCGTTTTCATCAAGTGCAGGATAAGGTAATTTTTTTTGTTTACACTGCCTTGCAATAATAGGGTGGCAGCCTTCAAAGTAAAGTGGATGTTTAACTTCGGCGCTCAGCATATCTCTATTATATAAACCAGCCAGCTCGCGTTGGCGCTGTGCTTCAAACAATATTAGCGCAGCAGCAACCGAAACATTTAGTGATTGCACCATGCCTTGCATTGGAATAATAATATTTTGATCGGCATATTCTAGAGCTTTTTCTGATATCCCCGTTTTTTCTTGTCCAACAATAATAGCCGTTGGCTTGGTGTAATCTACTTCTCTAAAATCAACGGCATCTTCTGATAGATGAGTCGCTAATATTTGTATTTCTGGATTGCGTTCACGCATTGCAGTAACGGCATCATCAATATTTCTATGTAAGTGCGTCTCTAGCCAGTTTTTACTGCCACCTGAGGTATTATTTGTTAGCCATTTTTGCTTTTCAGGCCATACAGCATGTACGTGATGGCAACCAACCGCATCAGCACTTCGTACTATTGCAGATAAGTTATGGTGTTTGTGCACGTCTTCTAAACACACGGTTAGGTCTGTTTGACGGCGCGAAAGTACGTCTTCGATTCTTTGATAGCGAGTTTGCTGCATGGTTATCCTCTTTTTTCGGCAATTATACGAGATTTTTGCAGTTAAGGCATTACCGTACGGCTAATTGGATTTTGTAGAGAAATAAGTGTTTCTGTTGATTGAATGGCTTCTATTGCCTGTATTTTATTAATCAGCACATCTTGTAAGTGATCAATGGACTTTGTCATTACCTTTATAAATATACTGTAGTTACCTGTTGTGTAATAAGCCTCTACCACTTCCTCCAATGCTTCTAGCTTTATAAGCGTTTGCGGGTAATCTCGTGCGTTATTTAAATTAATGCCTATAAAGCAGCACACATCGTAGCCTAGCTGTTTAGTATTAATCGTTAATTGGGTGCCTGTAATGATCCCTGCTTGCTTCATTTTTTCAATTCTTACGTGAATTGTCCCTGCGCTTACATTAAATCTTTTTGCTAATTCGGCGTACGCAGTACGGGCATTTGCCATTAACGCATGAAGTATCTGTTTATCGAGATTATCGAGATTATCGATTAAATAATTTTCCATTATATTTTTCTCATAAAATTATCGAATATATGGTTTTTATACCATTTAATTAATGGTTTTTATATATTAAAGCTATTTTTGTTATGGGATATTGAATTAATCCTTTAAATCGTTACATTAACTTCATTAAGGGCGTTAATTAGATCGCTTTTTATCAATTAAGCAAGTAACAATAACTGGGAATGAGGCCAATTATTATGAGTTCACACTATGTGCAGCAACAGCAGCAAATAAGTAAAGTTAAGCAATTTTTTTCACAACAACTAGAAACCCAACTTGGGCTGGTTGAGGTTCAAGCCCCAATTTTGGCTAAGGTTGGCGACGGTACGCAAGATAACTTAAGCGGCCATGAAAACGCAGTTGCTGTAAATGTGAAAGCGATTACAGATAGCCGCTACGAAGTGGTGCATTCACTGGCTAAGTGGAAACGTAAAACACTGGCAACTTATGGCTTTAGTGTTGGTGAGGGTATTTACACTCAAATGAAGGCTTTGCGCCCAGATGAAGATTCATTAAGTCCTATTCATTCTGTATATGTTGATCAATGGGATTGGGAAAAAGTAATTAACGAAACGACAGAACGTTCGCTGGCAACACTAAAGCAAACTGTTCAATCTATTTATAAAGGGATAAAAGAGACGGAAGCTTTTGTAAGAGAGTCTTATGGCTTAACGCCTTTTTTACCGGACGATATTAAGTTTGTGCACAGTGAAGAGCTACGTAAAATGTATCCTGACTTTAGTGCTAAGCAACGCGAAAAAGCCATTGCACAAGAATATGGTGCTGTATTTTTGATTGGAATTGGTGGCGCGCTTGGAGATGGCAAAATTCATGATGTAAGAGCCCCAGATTACGATGATTGGTCTACGCCAACATGCGATCAATATATGGGTTTAAATGGTGATATTTTAGTATGGAACCCAGTACTTGAAGATGCATTTGAAATATCATCAATGGGTATACGTGTAAGCCCTGAGGTTTTAAAAGCGCAGTTAAGTACAACTGGAGATGAAGACCGCTTAGAGTTTGATTGGCATAAAGCGCTACTACAAAGTAAATTTCCGCAAACGATTGGCGGTGGAATAGGGCAGTCTCGCTTGGCTATGCTATTGCTACAAAAGCAGCATATTGGCCAAGTACAAGTGGGTGTATGGCCAAGTCAAACTTATGATACGGTAAGTGGCTTACTTTAAATTGTAAAAAAGTGAGTTAATTTGAGTGCTCAATAGAGCACTCAATTTTTTAGTGTGTTTTAAACTCTATTTCAATTTTATTATTTAAAAGTTTAACGTTGCACGGAGGGTAATTGCGGATTGTTTTAAGTACTTTATCAAAAATATGGATCTCTACACCTGAATGCAAAACAGAATTCACCGTTAAATTAGCGTCGCTAAGTAAATCGTGTAAGTCGTGATCTAAGTTTGAAAGACGTTTTTCTAATAGCTCTGCTTGCTCACAGTAATGTTTTTGAGTAGCTCCAATTTTAGTAATTAATATTTTCTTCTTTTCGGCATCCTTCACTAAATCAGTTTTTTCTAGCGCTGCTTGCAGCGTATCTAATTGTGCATCTGTTTTAGCTAAGTCTTTAAAGCAATTATCAGTATCCGCTGTTATTTCAGCGCCAGAAGCCGCTAGGTTAATAATCATTTTAGCGCCTGATTCATTCCCTATTTCGCCAGCAATGAGAGTTGTTGCATCAAGTATTTCACCACCAAATATTTTACCCTTAGGTAAGTCGGATTGGCCTACTTGCAGTAAGCGTTTAGCTTTTATTACACAATGGCTTGTTTGGCGATCAATAAAAATATTATTTGCATCGAGGTAACAATACTGTGAGTGAGATACATGAATATCACCTAGCGCAATTAGCTTGCAAGAAAGTGACTTACTATCCATTTTTTGATGGCCAATAATGCCTTGTTTAACCGTGATGTTTCCGCCTGCAGTAAGCTCGCCAGATTCAACCGTGCCAAATATAGTAATATCGCCTTTGGCAGTTACTTTCATCCCTGGGTCTATATTGCGAGTAACAATAACACTGCCTTGAAAGTCAATATGGCCGCTTTTTACATTTACATCTGAAATGGTAAAAATATCGTCGACACGCATACCATTATTAATTTCAACCGGAACACCAGCAATAGTAGAGACTAACTCAAGCGGATTCATTTTTGATATTTCAGTGCCTTCGCCGGCGACTAATTGTTTATTTTCTCCGGGTTTTGCGGGCAGTATGTCACCTATTACGGTAAAGCCTTCTTTACCGGGAGTTGCAGGTTGCTGGCGAATAAGCACAGAGCCAGGTTCTACGCTTGCAAGCTTGCCAAAGTCGCGCATATCCACACTGCCATCTTCTTTGAGCTTGGGCGCTTTTAAACGGTCTTTTAAAGTCTCTACGGTTGTTATTAGTTTAGTGGCTAAACCATCGCTTGGGAGCCTACCTTTAGCTAATATCCCCTTAACGACAGATCCTGCAGAGTGTTCAGATTGTTTTTGTAGCAGCTGTTCTAAAAAAGCTTGTTTATACCCACGCACAATACCTGCTTTAACGAGTTGTTTTTTTGCATCTTCTAAGCTTAATAACTTTCCACCTTGGGCAAGCGTTAGCTCGCCAATGGCCAGCATTTTATCGTCGCTAATTGTTACATTTAAAGTGGCATTGTGTTTTGTTGCTACAACGAGAGTTTGTTGTGTGTTTTCGTTTTTAAAAAAATCATTAATAGCGTCATGATCTATTTTACAGTCGCAAAAAGCTGACTTTTCGAGAGCCTCTAAAATAAATGCAGCGCTGGGAGGAATATGCTCTTTTACATCAAGTAAAACATTTCCATTGTTGGCAAGCTTAAACACGAGTTAATCCTTTTTTACTACTTAAGTTAAGTTTGTTTTTTAAAACACAACTACAGATTGCTAGAAATTTACTTATGAGTCAAGAAGTCAGATAAAACGAAGTGTGGAGCGAAAAATAAAGGCTATAGAGAAGCTCTATAGCCTGTAATACTTAATTGGTAGAAGGTAATTCCATTATTCCGTCTATTTCAACTTGTGCACCTTTTGGTAGTGCACGAACACCTAATGCAGCTCTAGCTGGGTAAGGTTGTTTAAAGTATTGGCTCATCACTTCATTTACAGTGGCGAAGTTAGATAGATCAGTTAGGTAAATATTGATTTTAACTAAATCATGAATTTTTCCGCCTGCTTCTTCACATACCGCAGCAATATTTTTAAATACTTGATGCGTTTGCTCGCTAAAATCTTCTGAAA
The DNA here is from genome assembly GCF_015864275.1 of Pseudoalteromonas sp. NZS11_1. Classification (NCBI taxonomy): domain Bacteria; kingdom Pseudomonadati; phylum Pseudomonadota; class Gammaproteobacteria; order Alteromonadales; family Pseudoalteromonadaceae; genus Pseudoalteromonas; species Pseudoalteromonas sp. NZS11_1. Next base: position 69,410 of record NZ_JADYXK010000012.1, on the reverse strand, counting down.
TCATTTCCATCGTTTCTGGAACTAATGGAATTTGACCAGATAAATAAACAGCGGTACCTACTTTAACTGCTTGGCTGTAAGTGCCAATAGCTGCAGGTGCTTTGTCGGTAGAGATAAATGCTTTATTCATGTGTTTCCTATTTTATTTTTTACGATAGACTTTTTGTACATCAGGCATAACGCGAATGCGGCGCATAATGTTAGCAACGTGGATACGGTTTTTAACGGTAACCCCTAAATCTATCACGTATAAATTACTTTCTTTTTCATCGGTGGCAATTTCGACAATATTGGCTTGGGTTGTAGCGACAACATTGGTTAGCTTAGCTAACGCGCCTTGATGGTTAATAATTTCAACTCTCAGAGCTGCAATATATTCTTTTTCTGGGTTATCGTCCCATTTTACAACTAAGTATTTAGAACGCTCATTTTCCCAACCACGAATATTTTTACATTCTTGGCGGTGAACGGTCAGGCCCTTACCTTGGCTTATATGAGCCGTAATGGCATCGCCTGGTACAGGTCGGCAACACTTAGAGTAATTCACTAACATGCCTTCAGTACCAATAATGGTCGCTTTAGCTTGGCTTGTTATATCAGTTAAATCGTCATTGTCATTTTGCAATAAGCGCTTGGCAATTAACATACTCATTAAGTTACCAGAGCCAATTTCTACAAGTAATTCAAGAAGCGTAGTTAGTTCGTGCTCTTCAAGTACTCTCGCTATATTTTCATCAGCAATGCTATCTAGTTTGTTTTCGCCTAATGCCGAATCAAGTAAACGACGCCCTAAAAGCATAGCCTCTTCATGATGCTGGCTTCTAAGGTAATTACGAACACCCAAGCGTGCTTTACCAGTAACAATAAAGTTTAGCCATGTTGCATTAGGGTGGGCACCTGAGCTTGTTATTATCTCTATGGTTTGCCCTGTATCTAATGGCCTACTTAAAGGATGTGGCTTGCGATTAACGCGAGCGCCTACACAAGTGTTGCCTACATCAGTATGAACAGCATACGCAAAATCGACTGCGGTAGCGCCCATTGGTAGCTCAACAATACGACCATCAGGTGTAAATACGTAAATTTCTTCTGGGAATAGCTCAGTTTTTACGTTTTCAATAAATTCAAACGATGAACCCGCACTTTGCTGAAGCTCTAATAAGCTTTGCATCCATTGGCGAGCACGTTGCTGCGAAGTATTACCGGCACCATCACCTGATTTTTTATACATCCAGTGCGCCGCTACACCTTTGTCGGCCATCTGATCCATATCGTGAGTACGAATTTGAATCTCAACAGGTATTCCGTGTGGGCCAACTAATGAAGTATGAAGCGATTGGTAACCATTAGTTTTTGGTACAGCAATATAATCTTTAAAGCGTGTTTCTATAGGCTTATAAAGACTATGAGCCACACCTAATACGCGATAACACGTATCCATAGAATCAACTGCAATTCTAAACGCGTAAATATCCATAACTTCGTTAAATAGCAGTTCTTTATTAAGCATTTTTTTATAAATACTATATAAATGTTTCTCACGGCCTGACACAGTCGCTTTAATGCCTGACTCTTCAAGACGTGCTTCTATTTCATGTTGGATATTAGTGATAACTTCTTTGCGATTACCACGTGCTTTAGCTACTTCAGATTTAAGTGCGCGATGACGCATAGGATATAAAGCTTGAAAACCTAAGTCTTCAAGCTCATTTTTAATATCGTGAATACCTAAGCGGTTTGCTATTGGCGCGTAAATCTCAAGCGTTTCACGTGCTATTCTGCGGCGCTTATCTGGGCGCAGTGCCCCTAAAGTACGCATATTGTGCGTTCTATCAGCAAGCTTGATTAAAATAACTCGAATATCCTGAGTCATTGCCATAATCATTTTGCGGTAGTTTTCAGCTTGGAATTCTTTTTTATCTTTAAAGCTGAGCTTATCGAGCTTACTTACACCTTCAACGAGTTCTGCCACAGTTTCGCCAAAAATTTCGGCTAAATCTTGTTGGCTAAAATCAGTATCTTCAATTACATCATGCATTAGCGCGGCCATGAGCGTTTCATGATCAAGATGCATGCCTGCAAGAATTTGGGTTACTTCGACTGGATGAGTTATGTAAGGTTCGCCACTTGAGCGAGTTTGTCCTTCATGGGCCTCTCGGGCTACCACGTAAGATTTTTGAACCAGCTCTACATCAGCAGCGGGCAAGTATTCTGAAATTTTCTTTTTAAGACCTTCAAAAAGATACATTCACACTCCAATGTTCTAGGGCCTGTTGACCTTTCAGGATTAAAATTTGTTCAATCTAGGGGCGATTTAATCGCGGCGCGAGGTTTTTAGCCTAGCGGGCTAAGTAAAAATCGAGCAACAAAGAGTAAATTGCCCCTAGGCAGAACCCTTTGGGCAGCGCATGTTTTGCATTTATGCTGCGTTATCGCCTACTTATGGGAAATAACCACACTACATAGGCTCTGCCTTGCCTAAATACCAAGCATACTGCTGCAAATTTAACCTCGAAAGATAAAAAGGCCCTAGTGAAGCAAATTAGGTAAGCTACGAATATACGATGAAATGAAAGGATTGCCAACGGCTATAGTAGAAATACTGCGCCGTTGGCTAAATCAGACCGGGAGGTCGATTATTGGTTGCCACCAACAATGGCAGCAACAGCAGCTAATTCTGCTGCTTCTTGGTGTTGTTGTTCTTCACGGTCAATTAAGTCCATTGAAGCGCTATCAACTAAACCTAATTCAATTTCACGTAAAGCAACTACCGTTGGCTTATCGTTTTCAGGGTCTACTAGTGGAGTTTTACCACCAACAGCAATTTGGCGGGCACGACGAGCCGCAACTAAAATTAAGTCAAAACGATTACCAACTGCATCTACTGCATCTTCAACTGTTACGCGGGCCATCACAGCACTCCAAAAATAATTTAAAAGCAAAGACGTAGTTTACTCCAAGGAGCCACTTTCGCCAATAGCCAGTGTTCAATTTTTATCAGTTTTACTTGCCTAAGCCTAATTTAAGTAAGCTTAAATTATTTAAGCAGACTATTTAGTAAAACTTGGTGACGATCTTCTTGCGCTTTTAGTGTTAAGCGATGAGCCATTACAATCATTTCTATGTCGGCAAGTGCGCTCTCAAAGTCATCATTAACAATTACAAAGTCGTATTCGTTATAATGTGATGTTTCAGATTGTGCTTTTGCCATACGAGAGGCAATAACTTCAGCCGAATCTTGGCCACGGTTATTTAAGCGTTGTTCTAATTCTTCTTTTGAAGGCGGTAGAATAAAAATAGTTTGTACGCTTGGCATAATTTTGCGCACTTGCTGAGCGCCTTGCCAATCAATATCTAAAAACACATCAATACCCGCATCAAGTTGCGACTCAATAGCCTGCTTTGATGTGCCGTAGTAATTATCGAATACTTGAGCCCATTCAAAAAAGTCATCTTTGGCAATAAGCGCTTTAAATTCGTCTGTAGATACAAAGTGATAATGCACGCCATTTTCTTCACCTGGGCGAGGGGCGCGAGTTGTATGTGATACAGATACTTTCATGTCAGCGTGTTTTTTTAATAACGCATTGATTAAGCTTGATTTACCAGCACCAGAAGGGGCTGACAAAATAAATAAGTTACCGCGAGTTTGTGCCATGTTTTTCTCTACCTAAAAATAAACAGGCTTGGGTTACAAGTAAGCCAAGCCTTTAATTAACTGTATTGTACTTTAATTAGTTCACCTTGCTCAAGTTAGTCGTGCTCATGTTGGTCATGTCCAAATTGGCTTGGGAGTATTTTGCTAAGTTAGGGCGTGTTGATTTTTGTGGATTGAAATTTGTTCAATCTAGGGGCGACTAAATCGCGGCGCGAGGTTTGTAACCTAGTGGGCTAAGTAAAAACCGATCAACAAAGAGTTGATCGTCCCTAGAAAGAACCCAAAGGGCAGCGCATGTTTGGTATTTATGCTGCGTTATCGCCTATTCATGGGGAATAACCACACTACATAGGCTCCGCCTTGCCTAAAAACCAAACATACTGCTGCAAATTCACCCACCAAAGTTCAACACGCCCTAGATTTTAAATAAAATTGCAGTTTAAAATTATCAACGGAGCTAGCCGCTAGATATAAGTATTTGATAAGGTGAAGTATCACCTATTAAAGGAGCCTTTATGCTTAATAAAACCTTATTTACCGCACAACAAGTAAGAGACAACGAAGCTTTAGCGGCTAAAAATAGTCATTGTGATTTATTTACCCTAATGCAGCGTGCAGGCGAGGCTGTATATAAGCAATGGCAGTTATTTGATGCACAGCATACATTAGTCATTGTTGGCCATGGTAACAATGCTGGAGATGGTTACGTTGTAGCTAGGCTTATTATGCAATCAGGTAAAAAGGTAACAGTATGTGCTGCTGAACCCGAAAAAACATTAAAAGGTGATGCTGCAAAAGCGCAGCAGCTATGGATAGAAGCGGGTGGGGTAGTTTCTCATTTTACAAAAGACACGCTTAGTAAGTGCGATATAGTTATTGATGCGCTCTTTGGTACTGGCCTTAAAAACGCAGTGCGTGATAGTTTTGCGAATATAATTAACGCTGTAAATAACAGTGGTAAGCCCGTAATAAGCATTGATATACCGTCAGGTATTGAAGCAAATACAGGGCAGCCTTTAGGGAGCGCAGTACAAGCGACTTCAACCGTTACTTTTGTGGGTATTAAGCAAGGGCTCACAACGACGGCAGGTAAACAATATAGCGGTAAGTTAGTATTTGATGATTTAGCAATTGGCGATGCGTTTACTTGTATCGCTCAATCTTCAGGAACACTTGTTAATATCAATAGCTTTAAAGGGATAGCCACGCGGGCAATCAATAGTCACAAAGGAAGCCACGGTAAACTTTTATGTGTTGGTGGCAATCAAGGTACTGCAGGTGCAATTAGGTTAAGTAGTGAAGCCGCTCTTAGAACGGGTGCTGGCATGGTAAGAGTGTATACACACGAAAGCTCAATAACGCCTATTAGTATTGGCAGACCAGAACTTATGGTAAGCAGTAATAACTTACATCAAGCGCTAGAGTGGGCAAGCTGCGTTGTTATTGGCCCAGGGCTTGGGCAAGACGAGTGGGCACAACAAACATTCGATGAAGTAATGCAATATTGCCAAAACAATAAAATGCCATTAGTTATAGATGCAGATGCCCTTAATTTACTGGCTAAGAAAGCTTCATCATACACGTTAGAGCAATGCGTACTTACTCCACATCCCGGCGAAGCTTCGCGACTGCTAAGTGTTAGCACCAGCGACATAGAATCAGACCGCTTTAACTATGCTCGTCTTTGCGCCAAGCGCTATACCGCGACTTGTGTATTAAAAGGCGCGGGAACATTAATAGATAATGCCCAGCACACGTGGGTATGTGAAGATGGCAACCCGGCATTGGCCGTTGGAGGCAGTGGCGATGTACTCACTGGTATTATTGGTGCCTTACTTGCTCAAGGTTTAAATATTGATGAAGCAGCACGCTATGGTGTAACACTGCACGCTAAAGCCGGTGATATTGCAAGTGAGCGAGACGGGCAAAGGGGAATGCTACCCAGTGATTTATTCCCAATTGTCAGAGAGTTAGTTAATAAAGTGACGCGAGTTTAAGCGTCACTTTATCGTACTAATTATTAAGCTGCAGTAAATCCCATTTTGTACCATATAAGTCTTCAAAAACCACTACGGTGCCATAGGGTTCTACTCGAGGCTTTTCGTTAAATGTAACGCCTTTAGAAAGCATTAAATTATAATCTCGCCAAAAGTCATTGGTATGCAAAAATAAAAACACGCGACCACCCGTTTGATTACCAATAGCACTCATCTGTTCGGGTGTTGTGGCTTTAGCAAGCAGTGGATTAGTCCTGCTCGAATTAGTCTCGTTTGAACAAGCCCGTTTGAATTTGGTGGTGAAATTAACACCCAGCGTTTACCCTCTCCTAAATCAGTATCCTCAACTAATTCAAAATTTAGCTTTTGAGTATAAAACTCAATGGCATCGTCGTAGTCTTTAACAACTAATGCAATGCTGCCTATATGCTGTTGAGCGTTAGTCATGTTTGGTTTACTCCGTACTATTAAATAAATGTACTTTTTATTATATTAGTTAGCGACTTCGCAGCGTATATGCCCGCAGTATGTAATGTGAATTAACTTGCGAGTTCGTCTTCATCATCGGGTGGATCACCTGAGTCTTCTTTGCGTTTTCTTTGTTCTTGTTTTGCTTTTTGTACATTTTCGTAGGTAGGTGGCGGAATAGGCATCAGTGAAATAAGCGGAAAGAATGCTAAAAATAAATAAGCCCCCTTAGACATACTTTTACCCCACGTGACCATTTTGAGCATAGCCCAAACTACGAATGAAAATAACCCAGTCACAAGGGCAATAAAAACAAAGAAGATGAATATTCCGTTATTACTTAATAAATCCATTTAATATAAATCTTAGTTATACGTAACTTAGATGTGGGTATAAATTAAACAATATCAATCTGCTTTATAATAAAAAGCAAAACCCAGCCGAGAGGCTGGGTCTACTTTAAATCGATTTTTTAGTACTAAGTGCATAAAGTGTTTATCTGTGTAATTCACCAGCACGTTCTGGTTGATAGGTTACTTCTTTTATTTTTACCTTTATTAAGCCGCCACTCGGTTTAGGCCACTCAATTTCGTCGCCTTGGTTTAGCCCAAGTAATGCGCTACCTACAGGTGATAATATCGATATTTTATCGCCGCTAGAGTCACTGTTCTTTGGGTACACCAAGGTTAACGTAAATTCTTCTTTAGAAGACTCAACAATAAAGTTTACAGTTGAGTTCATCGTTACAACTGACGATGGCATATCTTTAGGTTCGACTATTGTAGCTCGTGCCAGTTCAGCTTCCAATTCTTCTTTATTAGCAAAGCTACCTGCAGGCAATGATTCCATTAAGTCATACAATCTATCTGCATCGAGTGATGAGATGATTAGTTCAGGTTTTTTATTCATCTTAATATCCTTAATAATTTTTAATAAATAAAATTAACTCTGAGTATGGCTTGGCATGCATTTAAGAAGCAAAGGGATACGCGAAGTCATTTTATTAATTAGCCACACCTGTGGCTTTTACTTTATTTGTGCCCAATAGCTAAAAACCCAGCCGAAGCTGGGTTTTTATTTGAGCTAGGTGTTTAGGGGATGATTACATCATTCCGCCCATACCACCCATTCCGCCCATGCCACCCATATCAGCGCCACCAGCTTCATCTTTTGGGATTTCAGCTACCATTGCTTCAGTAGTGATCATTAGACCCGCAATAGACCCTGCAAATTGTAATGCAGAGCGTGTTACTTTAGTTGGATCTAGGATACCCATTTCAATCATGTCGTTGTATTCGCCAGTTGCTGCGTTGTAACCAAAGTTACCGTCGCCGCCTTTAACTGCGTTAATTACAACTGATGCTTCTTCGCCAGCGTTAGTTACGATTTGACGAAGTGGTGCTTCCATTGCACGAAGTGCAACTTTAATACCGTGGTTTTGATCTTCGTTGTCGCCAACTAAATCAACTAGCTTGCTAGCTGCACGTACAAGTGCAACACCGCCGCCAGGTACTACGCCTTCTTCAACCGCTGCACGAGTTGCATTTAATGCATCTTCAACGCGGTCTTTTTTCTCTTTCATTTCCATTTCAGTAGCAGCACCTACTTTGATTACTGCAACACCGCCAGCTAGTTTAGCCATGCGCTCTTGAAGTTTCTCTTTATCGTAGTCTGATGTTGCTTCTTCGATTTGTGCTTTAATTTGTGAAACACGACCGCTAATACCCGCTTCTTCACCAGCACCATCAATGATTGTTGTATCATCTTTAGTGATAATTACGCGCTTAGCTGTACCTAGGTCTTCAACTGTTGCTTTTTCAAGCTCTAAGCCGATTTCTTCAGAAATTACAGTACCGCCAGTTAATACAGCGATATCTTGTAGCATTGCTTTGCGACGGTCGCCAAAACCAGGTGCTTTAACCGCTGATACTTTAACAATACCGCGCATGTTATTAACTACTAATGTAGCTAGTGCTTCGCCTTCAAGGTCTTCTGCGATGATTAATAATGGTTTGCTTGCTTTAGCAACCGCTTCTAATGTTGGTAATAATTCGCGGATGTTAGATATTTTTTTATCTACAAGTAGAATAAATGGGTTATCTAGTTCAACAGTACCTTTTTCTGGGCTGTTGATAAAGTAAGGAGATAAGTAACCACGGTCAAACTGCATGCCTTCAACAACATCTAGTTCGTTTTCAAGTGATTGACCTTCTTCTACAGTAATAACACCACTGTTACGGCCTACTTTTTCCATTGCTTGTGCAATGATGTCGCCAATCTCTTTATCAGAGTTAGCTGAAATAGTACCTACTTGTGCAATTGCTTTAGTATCAGAACAAGGAACAGATAACGCTTTAAGCTCTGCAACAGCAGCAATAACTGCTTTGTCGATGCCGCGCTTAAGATCCATTGGGTTCATACCCGCTGCAACAGCTTTAAGGCCTTCATTAACAATAGACTGTGCAAGTACTGTAGCGGTAGTTGTACCATCGCCGGCTGCATCATTTGCTTTAGATGCAACTTCTTTAACCATTTGTGCGCCCATGTTCTCAAACTTGTCTTCAAGTTCGATTTCTTTTGCTACAGATACACCATCTTTAGTGATAACTGGTGAGCCAAATGATTTATCTAGTACAACGTTACGGCCTTTAGGACCTAATGTAACTTTTACTGCGTTTGCCAGGATGTTTACGCCAGTTAGCATTTTAGCGCGTGCGTCACCTGCAAAAAGTACTTCTTTTGCTGCCATGTTTTAAATTCCTCTAAATTCTTAAATGTTTATAAACGAAAAGTAGGTTTAGCCTACAATGCCTAAAATATTATCTTCACGCATGATCAGGTACTCTTGACCTTCGATCTTTTCAACTTTTTCAACATATGAGCCAAATAACACAGTGTCACCGGCTTTAACTTCTAACGCTCTCACGTCACCGTTTTCTAAAACGCGACCATTACCTACGGCTACAACTTCTCCGCGAGTTGATTTTTCAGCTGCAGAGCCAGTTAATACAATACCGCCAGCAGATTTTGTTTCTTCTTCTAGACGTTTAACGATTACGCGATCTTGTAAAGGACGAATGTTCATGTTTTTTAGTTCTCCTAACAGTTTCTGAACAGTACAGAAAAAAGCTTTTCTAATTTGCATTCATTAATGGGGGTAGAGTGAAAAATTCCAAGAGAAAAAACGATAAATTTTTAATCTTTTCGCTCATATTCACCATCAATAGTGGTTGGTCGTTCCATTTGCCCTTGCTCTCGTTCAGCATGTTGCTGCCCAGCAAACGGCGATGGCCCTTGTTGCATGCCTGTGCTCATTCTAACAGTTGCTTGGCTAGCAAGGCCTGCAGCCAATTTGTTACGAATTGCAGGGGTTAATAATAGTAGCCCAAATACGTCAGTCATAATGCCAGGAGTAAGGAGTAATACACCTGCAATTACAACGCATATTCCGGTAAATAATTCTTTGGCTGGCATTTGCCCTTGCGCCATTTGCGCTTGTACGTTTTGCAGCGCCCCCATACCTTGTGTTTTAACCATTTTGGCACCTAAAATCGCCGTAATAACAACAAGTGCAATTGTTGCAAATCCGCCAATCACGTCGCTTACTTGAATCAGCAAAGCGATTTCGATAATAGGGATGATAATAAACAACACAAATAAAAATCTAAACATAGCGCTCTCTAAATAATGACACTCAAAAGAGTTGATGAAATATAAATGAGGGTGACGAGGTCTCTTTTCAAGGTTAGGGCATAGGTATCGTCATTTTACTGATATTTTAGCGTCTACACATTGTATCGGCTATCAGATACTATGATGATAGACACTGTCCAATAAGTATAGGTTCATAATGACTACGCATTTTAAAATGATTTTTACGACCTGCAAAGACGAAGCAGAAGCACGCACACTTGCAAGGGCGTTGGTAGAAAAAAAACTAGCTGCTTGTGTAAATATTTTACCTAACATGGGCTCTATTTATATGTGGGAAGGCGAAGTGGCAGAAGCAACTGAGGCTAAGCTACTTATAAAAACGAAATCAGATAAAATGAACGATGTGTTTCTAACAATAAAAGAGTTACATAGCTACGAAGTGCCAGAGATTCAGGTTTTAGAAGTTTCTACGGGAAATTTGGCGTATTTTAATTGGATGGACGAGGTACTGAATTAATGCGTTTTTTCTTTTTATTGTTGGTTACATTATTAACCGTACCTGTAAAGGCTGCGACTAATAATGTGCTTGGTGATCTACTTGGGCCTCCTCAACACACTTTTTTACCTGTAGACCAAGCGTTTGTATTTGACTTTGATCAGCAAGGCAGCACCTTGTTTGTAGGTTGGGATATAGCACCAGACTATTATTTATATAAAAAGAAAATAGAAATCATTGCCAAGGGTGCAAACATCCAAGTAGGTGACTCTGGTAGTGGCGAAATTATTGAAGATGAATTTTTTGGTAAAACAGAAGTCTTTTTTAATACCGCGAGCGTTGTTAGTAAGTTAAGTAATATCACTGAGGGAGCGGTTGTTAAAGTTCGCTATCAGGGCTGTGCAAAAGCAGGGCTTTGTTATCCACCAGAAGTGATTAGCATTCCACTTAGTGTAATTAGTGGCGCACAGATTAAAAATGTAGATCAAAATAGCGCTACCGATGAAGCGGCAACAGCGCAAAGTACATTTGCAGCACTTAACGATCCAGCAGCTGAACCTACAACAAATTCGGATGACACCGAAAAAGAACTGACTTTTACTGAGCAATTAGCCAGTCAGAGCTTAATAACTAATTTACTCATATTTTTTGCTGTTGGTGTAGGCCTTGCTTTTACGCCGTGTGTATTTCCTATGTTTCCTATTTTGTCGAGCTTAATTGCGGGTCAGCAAAACCTTTCAACTAAAAAAGCGTTTGCGTTGTCGTTTGTATATATACAAGGTATGGCAGTTACCTATGCAGCGCTTGGCTTAGTTGTTGCTGCGCTTGGTGGGCAAGTGCAGGGGTATTTACAGCATCCATTTGTGTTAATCAGCTTTAGTTTATTATTTGTATTATTGGCTATGTCGATGTTTGGTTGGTACGAAATTAAACTGCCAAGCAGTATGATGAGCAAGCTAACCCAAGTAAGTAACAACCAAAAAGGCGGCAACTACGTTGGCGTATTTTTAATGGGTGTACTTTCGGGCTTAATAGCATCACCTTGTACTACTGCGCCACTGTCGGCGGCACTGTTATTTGTAGCGCAAAGTGGTGATTACTTAGTAGGTGGTTTAACACTGTACGTGCTCAGTTTAGGTATGGGGTTACCACTTTTATTACTTGGTACATCTGGCGGTAAATTGCTTCCTAAAGCCGGTGGTTGGATGGAGCAAGTTAAAACCTTGTTTGGTTTTGTGATGCTCGTTGTGCCGCTTATATTACTTGAGCGACTAATCAGCGCCGACATTATATTATTAATGGCAGGTGTGCTTGCATTAGCAACAGCACTGTACTTACATCATTGGCAAAGTAGCCAAACACAAAGCAAGTTAAAAACTGCATTATGGTTTGCTGCAACTCTATTAGTTATTACTGGCTTTACGTTGACTAAAAACTACTTTTGGCCAGTACAAGTACAAACAGTACAGGTAAGCTCACAAAATAATGAGTTTAAACAGGTTGCTGATTTAGCAGAATTAAAAGAAGCAGTTGCACAAGCAAACGACGAAGGTCGAATGGTTATGGTCGATTTATATGCCGACTGGTGTGTGGCGTGTAAAGAGTTTGAACATTACACCTTTCCTGATACCAAAGTGCAAAGTGAGTTTAGCCACTATCAGCTTATTCAAATTGATTTAACTGAGAGTGATAATAAAACAATTGAGCTAATGGAAGAGTACATGGTGTTTGGTTTACCTAGTATTTTGTTTTTTAATACTCAAGGACAAGAGCTTAGTACGCAGCGCGTAACGGGCTTTTTAAATGCTGAGGACTTTGCTAAACACCTAGCAGTTGTGCGCGCCAGCGCACAATAATAGTGCAATAGTGCCACTTGAATTGACTAAGTGGCACCTTCTTAATTCTTCTTATATTTGTACCCACGACACTGATAAGACCAGTATTTTGCTGCTATTTACGTCGAAATCACTATAATAGTTGGTTAACGTGAGAAATTGTTGCTACATTGCTTTTTCTGCTTACTTAAAAGTGAAAAACTAGTTAGTAACCGCTTAACTCATTACTTATAGGATATATCGCGTATTATGGCTGCAAAATTTAACCTTTTAGTTATAAATGGTCCAAATTTAAACATGCTTGGTAAACGTGAACCGGATAAATACGGTTTTCAGACGCTGAGTGAGATTATGGAGGAGCTAACCAGTGCTGCTAATAGTCTAGATGTTGAGTTAACGCATTTTCAAAGTAATAGTGAGCAAGCACTCATCGAACGCATTCACAATGCTTGGCAAGCGGTTGATTACATAATTATCAATCCAGCTGCATTTACGCATACTAGCGTCGCATTACGTGATGCACTGCTGAGTGTTGATATTCCGTTTTTTGAGGTGCACTTAAGTAATGTGCACGCACGTGAAGCCTTTCGTCATCATTCGTATTTTTCTGATGTGGCACAAGGCGTAATATGTGGATTAGGTGCAATGGGTTATCACGCAGCATTAAACGCCGCTGTTAACCGGTTGCAAAGCGCAATTTAATTTAAATTAACACACAAACAACTTACAGGCGGGTCGTGTAATGGATATTCGCAAGATAAAGAAGCTTATCGAATTAGTAGAAGAATCAGGTATTGCTGAGCTAGAAATCACTGAAGGTGAAGAATCAGTACGTATTAACCGTAACAACATGAGTGCAGGCCCAGGTTACCCACAATTTGCTCCACAGCAATATGCACCAGCGCCAGCAGCACCAGTTGCAGCGGCTCCTGTAGCTGTTGAAGCAGCAGCACCAGCTGAGCCAACGGGTCATCAAGTTAAATCACCAATGGTTGGTTCTTTTTACTCTGCTGCGTCTCCTGAAGCTCCAGCATATGTAGAAGTTGGTCAGCAAGTTAAAGTTGGCGATACACTTTGTATTATCGAAGCTATGAAAATGATGAACCAAATTGAATCAGATAAAGCCGGTACAGTAAGAGCTATCTTAGCTGAAAATGGCGAGCCAATAGAATTTGATCAACCTCTATTCATCATTGAATAATAGCGTAACCTAAAAGGCCAACTCTAATGTTAGATAAAGTAGTCATTGCAAACCGAGGTGAAATTGCACTTCGTATATTGCGCGCCTGCAAAGAGCTTGGGATCAAAACGGTTGCTGTGCATTCAACGGCAGATCGCGATCTTAAGCATGTATTGCTTGCAGATGAAACCATCTGTATTGGTAGACCATCAGCAACTGAAAGTTATTTAGATATTCCGCGCATTATTGCTGCGGCTGAAATAACTGACGCTGTAGCGATTCATCCTGGTTACGGTTTCCTTGCAGAAAATGCTGATTTTGCCGACCAAGTTGAGCAAAGTGGTTTTGTATTTATCGGTCCTCGTGGCGACACTATTCGCCTTATGGGTGATAAAGTGTCTGCTATCGCAGCAATGCGTAAAGCCGGCGTTCCATGTGTTCCAGGCTCTGACGGTCCGGTATCAGATGATAAAGAACGCAACATGCAAATCGCTAAGCGTATCGGTTACCCGGTAATCATCAAAGCCGCTGGTGGCGGTGGTGGTCGTGGTATGCGTGTTGTTCGCAGCGAATCTGAACTTATTGATTCAATTGCATTAACACAGCAAGAAGCTAAGCAATTCTTTGGTAATAGCATGGTTTACATGGAAAAATTCCTTGAAAACCCACGCCATATCGAAGTTCAAGTATTAGCAGACGGCCAAGGTAATGCAGTACATTTAGGTGAACGTGATTGTTCTATGCAACGTCGTCACCAAAAAGTAGTTGAAGAAGCTCCAGCACCAGGAATTACTGCTGAAACGCGTAAATTCATTGGCGAGCGCTGTACACGTGCATGTATCGAAATTGGATACCGCGGTGCAGGTACGTTTGAGTTTTTATACGAAAACGGCGAGTTTTACTTCATCGAAATGAATACACGTATTCAGGTTGAACACCCTGTAACTGAAATGGTTACTGGTATCGATTTAGTGAAAGAGCAGTTAAAAATTGCAGCGGGTCAACCGTTATCATTCACTCAAGACGACGTTGTTATTCGTGGTCATGCTATTGAGTGTCGTATTAATGCTGAAGATCCTGAAACGTTTATCCCGTCACCGGGTAAAATTACACGTTTCCATCCAGCAGGTGGTTTAGGTATTCGTTGGGACAGCCATATTTACGCTGACTACACGGTTCCACCACATTACGATTCAATGATTGGTAAGTTGATTACTTACGGTGAAAACCGTGACGTAGCTATTGCCCGCGCGCGCAATGCACTTAACGAGCTAGTAATTGACGGAATTAAAACTAATACTCCTTTGCATAAGAGAATTCTTGCAGATGAAAACTTCCAAAATGGTGGTACTAACATCCACTATCTTGAGAAGAAATTAGGATTGTAATTCTAGCCTGCAAAAGGCGTTTTATCTCAGTTAATAACCAGAGTTGTTAATCTGATTTAAATAATTAAAAATCCGATATCAGGAGACTGATATCGGATTTTTTAATGCCTGTAATTTATACCAATTCGCTTAATTAAATGATCTATTTTGAGGGCAGAAAAACGTGTTGCTAGCTAGGCAAAAAATTCGCTATTTAGTTGTTTTAAATGAGAGTTTTTTAACGCAGGTAGCGACGCGTTTAGCCCCGCAAAATGATTAAGTATTATTGCGGATTGGTATTAAGCCTTATAGGCAATAAAAAAGTCCATAAAATATACTGCAAAGAGTAAATTCGATGGACTCAATATTTATACAATATGTTGAACTAACATTAAACTAATTTAGATTCAATTAACTGCAGTGCTTCTTCTAAAATTGTTTCTACTGCTTTTTTAGCGCGTTCAGGGTCGCGTGACTTTATGGTCTCTAAAATATCAGCGTGCTTAGCAACGTCTGCGCCCGGTACACCTTTAATGTGGTTTGTATAACGAATACTTACTCTAAGGGCTGTACTAATAAACTCAGTTAACTGCACAAAAAAGCGATTGTTACTGGCAACTAATATGCTGGTATGAAAAGCAATGTCAGCTTCTAGTGGATCGTCTAAGCCTTCGTCTGCTTCAGCCATACGGGCTAAAGCGTTATCAATTTCAGCGAGTTGTTCTGCAGTTGCATTTAGTGCAGCAAGAGCGGCTGCTTGTGGCTCAAGCGCGACACGTACTTGAGTAAACTCTTTTAATAATGACAGTGATGGCTTACTGCTTAAAATCCAACGTAGTACGTCGGTATCAAACATGTTCCAGCTGCTTTCAGGTAATACACGAATACCTTGCTTAGGACGAGAAGAAATTAACCCTTTAGCTGAGAGCATTTTTACCGCTTCGCGGGTGGCGCTGCGACTTACATCATATTTTATACATAAATCGGCTTCAGAAGGCAGGCCTTCGCTTACAGGGTAAACACCACGCACAATAGCAAAACCCAAATCGTGGGTTAATTGTTGTGTTAAATTTTGACGGGGTTGGCTTTTCATTGCGCAGGATTCCGAGTTGATATATTGCTTTATTATATATCATATATCATATTAATGTACTCAAGGATATGATATAAACTTTTAATTAGCTAAATATTTTAACACAGCAATAACAGCTTAGTTTGGCTCTTTATAGTGTAAGTATAAGTTTATAAAGAGTTTAAATGAAATTGAAAATGCGCTGTATGGAGAGTTGAATTTGAACACCCTCGCTCAATATCATAGTCTTTCTGGTAAAGTTATTTTTATTACTGGTGGTGCATCAGGCATCGGCAGAGCAATGGTTAAGTCCTTTGTAAACCAAAATGCAAAAGTAGCATTTATAGATATTGATGATAAGGCAGCGCAATCGCTTATTCGTGATTTACCCAATGCAAAACTATGGTATAGGCAAGTTGATGTCACTGACTCTCATGCACTTCAGCAATCACTTGTGGATGCATGCGCCGCTTTTGGTGCCATTAATGTACTAGTTAATAATGTAGCGAACGACCGCCGCCAAGCGAGCGAAGACGTTACAGTGCAAGACTGGGATCAGTGCTTACAAATAAACTTAAACCCTGCATTTTTTGCTTCTCAAGTTGCTATGTCTTTTATGAAAGGCGATGGAGCCGGCAGTATCATTAACTTTAGCTCTATTAACGCGATTATGGGCCAGCCACAAATGGCAGGCTATGTAACCGCAAAAGCAGGGCTAATTGGCATGACTAAGGCATTGGCTCGCGATTACGGCGAGTTTGGTATTCGCGTTAACGCTATTTTACCTGGATGGGTTGCTACCGACCGTCAACTAGCAAGTTGGTTTACCGAAGAAGAGCAAGTTAAGTGGATGGAAGCCATGGCGCTTAAAAAATTAGTAACCCCTGAAGATGTTGCTAATTTGGCACTCTTTTTAGCCGCCGATGAAAGCAGTATGATCACCGGGCAGAGTATTAAAATCGACGGTGGGAGGCTTTAAAGCTTGGCTAATTCATCTCTTTTTATTGCTGTTGACTGGGGCACGAGCCATTTACGTGCTTATTTGTGCGAAGTACATGCGCAATCAACACTTAAATTACTAGCACAGCGTGATGGCCCAGGAGTTGTTAAGGCGAATCAAAATTTTGAGCAAACCTTAATTGACACCATTGCGGTGTGGAAGCAAGAATATGGTAGTTTACCCGTTTATATTGCCGGGCAAATTACCTCAAGTATTGGCTGGCACGAAACGCCTTATTTAGAGTGCCCAATTAATCCCGAAGGGTTACTTAATGCTGCGGTTAGTTTTGATTGCAATGGGCATACTATTAAAGCGTTACCCGGCACAAAGTGTACGCTGCAAAATAGCTTATTTGATGTAATGCGCGGCGAAGAGCTGCAAATTTTAGGGTTTTTAAAACAAAATCCAGAGTATCAACAAGGTAAAATATTATTATGTTTGCCTGGTACACATACTAAATGGGTGCTTATAAACAACGGCGAAATCATTTGCTTTAAAACAGCCATGACCGGCGAGTTATACGATTTGTTATGTCATCAAAGTGTTTTAATTCCTAATGACTGCGCAGAAGGTGAGTTTGACTTTAAAGCATTTGAGCAAGGCTGTGAGCTAACTTTAGGTAGTGATAGCGGTAACTTGGCACATGGTATTTTTAGTGTGCGTACACGCCAGCTTTCAAAGGAGTTAACGCCAGTACAAGCCAAAGCCTATTTGTCGGGTGTATTAATTGGCAGCGATGTACGAGCAGCTCGCCATGCTAGCGAATGGCAATTATTGAGTGATACACAAGTTGTAGTGATTGGCACAAAGCAGCTGAATAAGTGTTTTACTACGGCGCTTAATCAAATAGGTGTGAAGTGTGTTGAGTTTGATATTAAAACAGCCACGCTAAGCGGCTTTAATTACTTATTTAATTTAGAGTCAAAAAAATAAACCCCTCTATAAAAATTAAATTATAAAGGGGTTAACAGGAAGCTATTATAACTTAATAGTTAAGCGCTTTTAGCTGCTTGGTTATGCTCAATGTAATCATTGAGCGCAGCAACTTGTGCCTCATTAAAACGTAGTCCTAATTTGCTGCGGCGCCATAAAATATTGTATGCGTTTTCTGCCCACTCTTCATTTAGCAAGTAATCTACTTCTGCTGCAAATAAACCATGGCCAAAATCTTGGCCTAAATCACTCAACCCAGTTGCACTACCTAATATATTTTTAGCACGAGTACCATAAGTGCGTACAAAGCGTTTAAGTGTTATTTCAGGTAGCCATTCATATTTTGCTTTTAGCTCTGATTTAAGTGCTTCTACAGAGCTAAAATCACCACCAGGGAGCGAGCTATGCTTGGTCCACGCTTTGCTCATTTGTGGGTAAAAGTCTTCAAGCTTATTAACCGCAGCTTCGGCAAGTTTGCGATAAGTTGTAATTTTTCCACCAAACACACTCAATAGAGGTGCTTGCTTAGCATCACTCGAAAGCTCTAATTTATAATCGCGAGTAACGGCTTGTGCATTAACTGATTCGTCATCAAGTAATGGGCGTACGCCTGAAAAGGTATGTACTATGTCTTCGCGTTTAATCGGTTGTTTAAAGTAGGTATTAGTAATATCAATTAAGTAGTCAATTTCTTC
Source organism: Pseudoalteromonas sp. NZS11_1 (assembly GCF_015864275.1). Taxonomy (NCBI): domain Bacteria; kingdom Pseudomonadati; phylum Pseudomonadota; class Gammaproteobacteria; order Alteromonadales; family Pseudoalteromonadaceae; genus Pseudoalteromonas; species Pseudoalteromonas sp. NZS11_1. Next base: position 51,055 of record NZ_JADYXK010000012.1, on the reverse strand, counting down.
ATCACTAATTTTAACGTCTTGTGGGGCACCTTTGTGCTCTACATCGGTTGTGCCAATAAGTGAGAAGTCATCTTCAAACGGAATAACAAACACAATACGCTGATCTTTATTTTGTAAAATATAAGCTTGTTTCTCATCGTGAATGCGAGGCACTACAATGTGGCTACCTTTTACAAGGCGAATATTTTGTGGCGATTTTTCTGTTAGGGCTTCATCAAATAATTTAGCTACCCACGGGCCTGCAGCATTAACAATGCCTTTGGCAGAAATGGTGTATTTAGCTTTGCTCTTTTGCTGCTCAAGCGTTACCTGCCATTTACCTTGCTCACGTTTAGCATTTACACACTTAGTTTGTGTGGTAATAACGGCGCCTTTTTCCTGCGCTGCAAGGGCGTTTAAAACGACTAAGCGAGAATCGTCAACCCAGCCATCAGAGTATTCAAACCCTTTGGTAATAGAGGGTTCTAAAACACTATTTTCGCCAAATTTAATGCTTCGAGAACCCGCTAGTGTTTCGCGTTTCGCTAGGTTGTCATACATAAACAAACCAATGCGAATCATCCATGCAGGGCGTAGATGCTTTTGATGCGGCAATCTAAAGGTTAGTGGCCACATAATGTGAGGTGCGTTTTTAAGTAGCACTTCACGCTCGGCTAAGGCTTCTTTTACTAATCTAAATTCGTAGTGCTCAAGGTAGCGCAGACCACCGTGGATCAGCTTAGAACTGTTTGAAGATGTTGCACAGGCAAGGTCTGATTGTTCGCACAAGAGTACTTTTAATCCTCTGCCTGCTGCATCAGCTGCTATTCCAGTGCCGTTTACACCGCCACCGATGACTAGTAAGTCATATTCGTTATCTGCTAATTCCACCGAGCTAACCTTTTTATTTGTAATATAAATAAGACATAAGCATCATAAAGCTGCTGTTTTCATTTGACAATAGAAAACCCAGTTTTTTATTCGTTAATTTTGACGCTGATCCATTTTCAATTTAAAGCAGTAAAGCATCCCTTTAAATCTAGCTATTGGCTAAGTTAAAAAGGCGAAGTGGCTAAAGTATTGGCTTAGCCACTTAGTACTTACTCCGGACAGTTTTTATTCGTTAAACATACTTGAGCAACGCAGTGTTGCCATTTTGCATATAAATCGTTACGTTCGTCGGCGCTCATAGTTGGCTCAAAACGACGGTCGCATGTCCACATTTTAGATAACTGCTCAGTTGACTCGTACACACCTGTTTGTAAGCCAGCTAAATATGCTACGCCTAAAGAGGTGGTTTCGGTCACAGTTGGGCGCTCAACTGTTGCGCCTAAAATATTTGATAAGAAGGTCATAACCCAGTTATTTTTTACCATACCGCCATCTACACGAAGCACACTTGGGCGAAGACCATCACGCTCCATCGCTTTTTGTAAATCTTTGGTCTGGTAACCAACTGATTGCAGAGCAGCCGCAACAATTGTGCTAATACCTGAATCGCGTGTTAGACCTAAAATAGCGCCACGTGCATTAGGGTCCCAATAAGGAGCGCCTAAACCCGTAAACGAAGGCACTAAAAATACACCATGATCGAGGGGGACATCTTTAACCATCGATTCACTTTCGCCAGCATGGCTAAGTAGCTTTAAGCCTTCAACAATCCACTGCATCGTTGCGCCAGCCATAAATATGCTGCCTTCAATGGCGTAAGTTGGCTTGCCGTTTAATCTATAGGCAACAGTGGTCAATAAGCGGTTTTCTGAGGTCAGTGCTTTTTCGCCAGTATTAAGCATTAAAAAACAGCCTGTACCGTAAGTGCTTTTTGCCATGCCTTGTTCAAAACATGCGTGGCCAACAAGTGCAGCTTGCTGATCGCCTGCAATACCACAAACACGAATTGGCGCACCAAAAATGTCAGCACTGGTTGAGCCAAACTCGTCAGCTGAATCCATTACTTCTGGAAGCATAGATTCTGGAATATCGAATAACTCTAAAAGCTCTTGATCCCATTGCTGGGTATGTATATTAAATAACATGGTGCGCGATGCATTGGTTGCATCGGTGCGGTGCTCTTTGCCGCCCGTTAGCTGCCAAAGCAGGTAGGTGTCAACCGTACCAAAAGCGAGCTCACCTGCAAGAGCTTGTTCGCGTGCGCCTTCAACGTTATCTAAAATCCAACGAATTTTAGTGGCCGAAAAATAAGGGTCGAGCAATAAGCCTGTTTTTTCGCTTATTGTTTGGCAAAGCTCATCAGTTGTTAGGCTTTCGCAATAGTCACTAGTGCGACGGTCTTGCCAAACAATTGCGTTATAAATTGTTTTGCCTGTTTTTTTGTTCCACACTAACGTGGTTTCGCGTTGGTTGGTGATACCAATGGCAATAATTTCTTCAGGCTTTACATCGTTTTTAGTTAAGACTTCGCGGCTAGTGCTAAGCACTGTTTGCCAAATATCGTTAGGGTCGTGTTCTACCCAACCATTTTGTGGAAAATGCTGCGAAAATTCTTGTTGTGCTGTACCAAAAACGTCTGCATCTTTTGTAAACAAGATGGCCCGAGAGCTTGTGGTTCCTTGATCAATTGAGAGTATGTATTTGGACATGATATTTGTGTTATTTATCTTATCTTATATATGACTAGATTGCCTTTAACCGAAGTTAATGGCAATGGTTTTTTCTTAAAATAGCAGATTAAAAAATAAACACGCTAATATTTGTTGGTAACTCTTTTATATAAAAGGCGTTTTATTTTTGCATTATTTTAAGGGCGTACGCGGCTATTGATTAAAACAGCCGCTTAAAGCTTATTATTACTTGGTGTGAGGTTTAGCTTGTTGCCAATCCATACCGGTAGAAAAGCGATTATCAAACCCGCGCCACTGTGGCAGCGGCTTACCATCAACAACAGCTTGGTCGCCGTTTTGTGGTAAATCTAAGTATTTACACTCGTTGGCTATGCCTTTTACGTGGCAATCCATCATGGCAAGTACAAAGTGTTTGTTGATTTCGTTTAGTGTACGCATAGACCACGAAGGCTCGTAGTAATGGCCTATATCTAGCTCACTGCTGCTTTGTGCAATAGCAGGGGCTGGGTGTGGTGCAATATTATGGCGTGCATTTTTGTAAGTAAGCATGTACTTATCTTTGCTGCCTGTTTGGTTATAAAGGTTTTTAATACCTTCATAGCCAGAAATGTCATCTAAGTTACCGGCTACATAAAGCGAAGGTACTTTAATATTTTCCATTGCTTTGGCATCAAATATAGCGTGCTGTCCGCCCCATGGTGCAAAGGCCACCATCGCTTTTATACGTGGGTCTACTTTTGGGTTTTGGTATTGCCCACCAGCGCAGCTGTTTAGTAATTGCTGTACTTTTTCAATTTGAACAGGGTCTTTCATACCCGTAAACATAGCCGTTGTTTGCTCATTAAAAGCGTAACAACCACCTATCGTATTTACAGCGCCATAGCCACCCATTGAGTAACCAATTACGCCTGCGCTTTTGTTGTCTACTTGCTTGCTTGCAAAGTTGTTTTGCTCATTAAAGTAATTAATAACAAACTGCTGATCGCGTGAGCGATTTACAAGCGTGCTAAAAAAGCCAGAGAATGGCGCGTTTTTAAAATCAACATCGGCGTTGGTTGAGTCAGTATGATCAATAGCTACCACAATGTAACCGTGCGACGCTAAATGCTCGCCAAGGTAGTACATAATTGTACGGTAACCGGTATAACCGTGCGAAAGCACTATCACAGGGTAGTGTTCTTTATTATTAATGGCGACATCACGCATTGCATCGGCTTGCAAAGTAAACTCTTTACCTGAGCGAGTTTCATCTTTGTAGCTGGTAAGTGGCGCTTTTGCTGTCTTTGCAGCCGGATACCACACTTCTACTTTTAAAGGACGATCTTTTTGGCCTTGTGTAGCGGGGTTAAATTGCGCGGGGTTAACTAAATCAAGTGTTTGCACACCTACATTGTAGCTACCTTTAGCTGCAAGCTCTGGGAGTACTTCGCTAGTGATTGGCGGGTATAGCTGCTCTGGTTTATTAGATTCAGCAACAGCTACACTGGCAGATAAACTGCACGTAGCAAGTAATATAGCTTTTGAAAGCGCCTTGAGTGTGTGTGTCATTGTGTGTCCTTGTTGTGTATTTTTATTTTTTAATTAATCAGTTCAGCCGACTCGACGGCATTGCTATATTGCAACTGCCATTGTGCTCGTAAGGTATCCATTATGTTCATAACTCGTAAGCTAGTACCGAGGGGCAACACGCTGCTTTGGGTTTGTTTTTGTAATATACACTGCGTGACATGTGCAATTTCAAACTTAAAATTTTCATCGTCGCTAAAGTCGTATTCAAAGTATTGCGGGTCTTGGTCGTTTATGTGTAGCTCTAGCGTTTTTGCACCTACAAACTGAGGTATTCGAATATAGCCAAGCTCACCATTAATACATGCTTCTGTTGGGCCATTTTGCTGCAGTGCGCTGGCAAGAGATGCAAATTGCCCGTTACCGTAATCAACTATAGCAGTGCTTCGCTCATCAACACCGGTTGTGCTTTTATGTACAAAGGATTTGATGTGTTCAGGGGCTTTATTAAATACCACATCAGCAATCGAAATAGGATAAATACCTAAATCGAGTAGGGCGCCACCCGCTGTTACAGGGTTCATTAATCGGTGGCTGTCGGCAAAGCTGCCGGGTAAACTAAAGTTGGCATTAACACTGTGCACATTACCAATAACACCTTCATTTAGGAGCTGCTGTAATTTTACTATGGCTGGTAAAAATCGCATCCAAACGCCTTCCATTAAAAAGCAGTTTTGTTGCTCTGCAAGCTCAGTGAGACTTTGCAACTGCTTAGCATTAACGGTAATTGGTTTTTCGCTTAGCACGTGCTTATTGTGTTTTAAGCATTGGGCGATAGTTTTAAAGTGTTGATCGTGCGTATTGGCAATATAAATAGCATCTATATTTGGGCATTGCATAAGAGCTTGATAGCTTTCATAGCCTTGAATATTGTACGGTGTGGCAAATTCTTTAGCGCGCTGCATGCTCGTTGATGCCGCGCCAATAAGCTGTGCATCACTGCAATGCGCAATGCTTGTAGCAAAGGTGTGAGCTATATTGCCACACCCAATAATTCCCCAATTAACCTTTGCCATGCTTATTCCTTAAGTTTATTTAAAAAGACGTAATTTGTAATCCTGAACCCGCTGAACATACGTAAATATCAGCATTTAAGTTAAAGCGCTCAAAGTAATGCTTTTCTACCGCTGCTTTAATAAGAGGTACTTCCGCATCGCGACACAAACATACAATTGCGCCACCAAAGCCGCCACCCGTCATGCGCACTGCGCCGCGATCGCCCATCGCTTCTTTACAAATTTCTACTAGGCCATCGGTTGCAGGTACGGTTACTTCAAAATCGTGTTTAAGCGATTGATGCGATGCAGCCATTAGCGTACGAAGTGCATCCATATCATTATTTTGTAGTGCAGTTGTTGCTGCAATTACACGGTCGTTTTCGCTAATTACGTGGTGTGCACGTTTATATTCGTTTTCGCTTAATGTTGCTTTTACTGCTTGCAGGCCAGTCATGGTGGCTTGGCGAAGTGTTTCTACACCCATTTTTACAGCAGCTTGTTCGCAGTCAATGCGGCGCTGGTTGTACTCGCTATCAACCAACTTACGCGGGTAGTTAGAGTTAACAATAACAATATTTAAATCATCAGGAACTTTAACTGATTTGGTTGCTAAGTTTTCACAGTCGATTAATAGTGCATGACCGTTCTCGCCTTTAGCTGAAATAAGCTGATCCATAATGCCGCATTGGCAATGCATAAAGTCGTTTTCGGCTTCTTGGCCAAATAGCGCAATTTGCTCTGGCGGTAAACCAAGCTGTGCAATATGGTTAAACATACCGCCTACAGCAACTTCTAGTGCGGCCGATGACGACAAGCCACTACCTTGCGGTAAGTTGCTGTCAATAAGTAGGTCGGCGCCACGCAGTGTGTAGCCCGCTCTTTTAAGAACATAAGTAACAGCACGAATGTAGTTACCCCACTGCGACTGGCCTTCAGTAATTTCTTCATCAACGCTAAAGCTGTCTTTTTCGCCTGGGTAATTTAAAGAATGCACAGTAATAATATTGTCGTCGCGCTCTTTAAACATTACTTGGGTTCGAAACTCTAACGAACACGGTAAAACAAAACCGTCGTTGTAGTCGGTAAATTCGCCAATAAGGTTTACACGCCCCGGTGCTGCTGCAATACCTTGAGCAGGCGCGCCATACAGTGACAAAAATTGTTGTTGGAATTCGTTAAGCTTCATCTGTGTGTCCTGCTGTATCTTTATAGTGTGTTGTACTGGCTGCTTTTAAAATAGAAGCAGCGGTTTCTGCGCTTAAGTCGCGTTGGCTTTCGCCTAGCATTTCGTAGCCTACCATGTGTTTTTTAACAGTAGCAGAGCGAAGTAGCGGCGGATAAAAATGGGCATGCAAACGCCAATGTTGCTCATCAGAGCCTCTGTTAGCGGGTGCATTGTGCCACCCCATAGAATACGGGAAGCTACAATTAAATACGTTGTCGTACTTAGTGGTTAATACTTTAAGTGCCTGGGCCAAAGAATCGGTTTGCGCATCGTTTAGCTGGCTAAAGTTTTGAATATTATCTTTAGTTACTAGCATTGTTTCAAACGGCCACGCTGCCCAAAATGGCACAACAACAAGCCAATGTTCGTTTTCAAATACAACACGTGTTTGATCTGCTTGCTCTTTTTGCGCGTAATCGGCAAGCATGGCTGTGCCATGCTTTTTATAATAGTTAAGCTGCTGGTTATCTTCGGCTTCTATTTCGGTTGATAAATGCGAGTGAGCCCATACTTGGCCGTGAGGATGAGGTTGCGAACAACCCATGATCTCGCCTTTATTTTCAAAAACTTGTACGCATTCGTACTGCTGTGCAAGCTCTGTGTAATTTTGTTTCCAGGTTTTTACTACTTCGTGCAATGCGTTTTGGCTAAGCTCTGGTAGTGTTTTATTATGCTCTGGCGAAAAACAAATTACGCGGCATTCGCCACTGGCTTCGTCGGCAATAAATAAATCGCTGTCTGATTCTAAGCTTTGTAATTGCTCGCTGGCATTAGGTGTGAGTGCACCAAAGTCATTTCTAAATACGTGTGTGTATTTATAATCTGGGTTACTGTCGCCATTTGCACGGGTATTACTTGGGCAAAGTGGGCAGCTTTCATCGTGTTTTGGTAATACGTTTTCGTTAACGGCTTCTGTTGCGCCTAACCATGGGCGGTTATTACGATGTGGTGAAACTAATACCCAACGACCCGTTAGCGGGTTTTTACGTCTGTGAGTACTTTCTAATAAAGCCATGTTAACTCTCCAACCCACTTGGGTAATTAGTTTGCCAGCGCCATGTATCGTTGGTCATGTCGCTAAGTGTTAGTTCTGCGTGCCAGTTAAGTGTGTTTTGCGCTTTTGTAGCATCGGCGTAATTACAGGCAATATCGCCTGCTCGGCGCGGTGCACTTTTATACGGAATATCTTTATTGGCTGATGCGCTAAATGCTTTGATCATATCGAGCACTGAATAGCCTTGCCCGGTGCCTAGGTTATAAGCATGAAAGGCGGTATCTGTTTTATGCTGCATAAAAGCGGCAACGTGGCCTTTAGCTAAGTCTAAAACATGAATATAGTCGCGTACGCCTGTGCCATCTTCGGTGTCATAGTCGTCACCAAAAATATTAACCACGTCGCGTTTACCTACCGCAGTTTGAGCAATAAATGGCATTAAGTTATTAGGAATGCCATTAGGACTCTCACCTAATAAACCACTTGGGTGTGCACCTACAGGATTGAAGTAACGCAGTGCGATGCCCATAAATTTACTGTTGGCATTACATACATCTTGCATGGCTTGTTCAACCATAACTTTAGTCCAACCATATGGGTTAGTTGCGCGTATAGGGTGTTTTTCGTCAATAGGGAGGTAGTCGGGTTCGCCGTACACAGTAGCCGATGAGCTAAATATAATATGGTTAACGTCTGCCTCTTGCATGTTTTGTAGCATGCTTAATGTGCCCGACACATTATTTTGATAATAACGCAGTGGTTGCTCAGTTGATTCGCCAACGGCTTTTAAAGCCGCAAAGTGAAAAACAGCTTCGGCTTTAGTATGTTTTAGGGCGAGTTTAAATTGTTGCTCGTCTTGAATGTCACCCAATATAAACTCAAACCGAGTACCTGTAATCTTTTCGAGTTGGTCAAGTACCCGCGCACTTGCATTAGACAAGTTATCATAAATAACAGGTGTAATACCTGCTTCATGCAATGCAATACATGTGTGACTACCTATGTAACCCATGCCGCCAGTGACTAAAACTTTCATGTTTATTCTCGAAAAGTGTATTTATATGATAAATACTACTATTAAGGTGGTTTAAAAACAATAGTTATGATTACTGGATAATTCAAATAAAAGCATAAAAAATATTCAGATTGAACACTCGCTTGTGTTTAAGTGGCATGTTTTTATTTTAACTAACATAGACTTAGCTTTATCAATTGATTAGATAAACTGATTCGATTATTGACCTAATTTCAGCGGTAGGGGTGCTGCTAATATAGCGAGAACAAAGTTAGGAGAAAGCAGCATAAATAAAACAGTTTTACTTACCGGTGCTACCGATAGCACTTGCTAGAAACGCAAAGATGTTATTAACCCAAGTACTGTATTTATGAAATCTGTGGGTGGCTTTGTAAAGTTTTAGAAAAAATCCTTATGGTTGATCTAAAGAGCTCACTTGTCAGTGAGCTCTTTTTTTAGCTGGATTACTGCTCTTGCTGCAAGCGCTCGTATAGCCAATCTTTTAATTCTGTACGTTCATGTTTTAGCTGATGCATTTGCTCATCGCTTATGGGCGCATCTTTGAGCTCTAACACTCTAATTTCTTTATCTAGCTTGTCGTACTTATCTGCTTTTTTTGCAAATTCAGTATCGCTTTCATTTAACTCGGCAATTGTCCTTAAGTACTCTGGAAAGTCATTAGTTAATGAGTGGTCTTCGCCTAACATATTCGCTCCTTAATAGGATATAAATGAGCTCACAAGTAAGTGAGTTGTATGAGTGAATTACTGCCTTTCATATAATACACTGGGGCTTATATAGATATAATTCAACCATTGAGCCGCTAATTTGATGCAGCTCAAACAATCTGTTTATTTTGCTCAGTAAGGCATTTCACTAAAGTGTTTAATAGAGCGATCAATAAACGCACGTACTTTAGGGGTCAATAATTTATTGTTGGGGTATACAGCCTAAAAGGTGTGTTAACTACTCGCGAAAAGCTTAAAACTCGATATTATTGCTCAAGGTGCAAGGAATCTCTGGCTTGAGAGAATAAATTTAAATATCACCATGATTTAATACGTTAATAAATCTCTTAACCAGAGTTCGGGTTAAGTGAACCAGTACCCACTAAAGACTTTAAAGAACTTTTAGCAAAAACAGTTAATTTTTAACGCTTTTTGCTAATTTATGTTGGCTAGTTAATAGTGGTAGAATGCAGCGCTTAGTACCGCTTGCGTGAAGTAAGTGGTCAATAATTTATAAGGTTTGTTGTGTAATGCTGTTAATGATCGATAACTACGATTCGTTTACTTACAACTTAGTGCAATATTTTCAGCGTTTAGATCAAGACGTTTTAGTAAAACGTAATGACGAGCTAAACATTGCACAAATAAAACAGTTAAACCCGCAGCACATCGTGTTATCGCCTGGGCCATGTACCCCTAATGAAGCGGGTATTTCATTAAATGTTGTTGAGCAACTAAAAGGACAATATCCTATTCTAGGGATTTGCTTGGGGCATCAAACTATCGCGCAAGCTTTGGGGGGAGATGTAATTCGTGCTAAAAAAGTTATGCACGGTAAAACATCACCCATAGTTCACACTAATAAAGGTGTGTTTAAAGGTTTAGCTAACCCGTTAACAGTATGTCGTTATCATTCTTTAGTGGTTAAAGCGCAAACTCTACCTAAAGAGCTTGAAGTAACAGCATGGACTCAGACTGAGCAAGGCGAGTTTGACGAAATTATGGGATTACTTCATAAAGAATTAGCAATCGAAGGTGTGCAGTTTCACCCCGAAGCTATTCTAACTGTTCAAGGCTTAGAACTGCTTGATAACTTTTTAACTCGCTTCTAATGTTATAATACACAGAGCATTTAATACTTTATTAATGGATGTCATGACTGAACTTGAAGCGCAACAGCGTACTGCCAAAATATTAAGCCAACGGGCTCATGACTTATTGCTTGGGCACAGCTTTGCGCATCAGCAAATTGGTTTCATTCATACATTAGATATAGATTACGGCGAACCGATGAAGCAACGTACTTTGCTTCAGGTTGAAGTGGCCGCACAGAATAAACGCCAGCAAAGCAGTACTGCACATCATAAGTATCGCGCTCAAGCGAGTGAGCAACTGCACAAAACAATTGAAACAGCTATATATAAGCAGCTTGAAGATATAGATGGCGTAATTCACAGTACTATAGGTATTGAAGATGGCATTGCCAATATACTCGATATATTAGCTGTAAAGTCGGCATCGGTAGGGCGTTTAGAGCCACTGGTTAATGATATAAGCTGGTTGGGTAGAGAATTAGTAACGCTTGTTAATTTACCTTACTACCGTAATCAACGTAGTAAAAACACGTCTGTAAAAGTAGATAAACCATCGCTTGCCCTTCGTTATATTGGCCTTGATAACTTACAGCTTGTTATTCCTACATTTGCTGCGCGTCATTGGATGCCACATAGCACCGAACCATTTTCATTATTAAAACGCCGGCTACGCGACAGCGCGATGGCAAACGCGATTGCAGCGCAAAAAATTGCACAAATTAATAATGTGAATGACGTACATGCATTTACCCTTGGAATGCTTTTAGATGTAGGACGAATTGCATTAGTGCGCTTGTACTTAAAAACGTTTGAGAAAGTATGGCAACGCAAAGTGCAGTTAGCCCGAAATGAAAACCAAAAAGATTTGCACACCGCATTATTAGAGCTACAGCCCGACCCGCTATTTTTAACCACTCTACTTAGCAATAAGTCGATAGAAGTAAGCGCCAAAGTAATAGACAAAATGGCTTTTAAATATTTACCGTTTAAAGGTGTCATGCAGCAGCTAGTAAATGGGGTAGATAAAGGCGATACATTACTGCCATTAACAGAAGTAATGCTAAAGGCACGTTGCTACTCTCAATATCTTAATTTAAAAGAGCATCAACTTATTGAGCCTGATGAAACTCTAAGCTGGTTTTCGTACTTTAAGTTCACTAAAACGGAACTAAAAACCCTCCAATCGAGTAATTTTACCAATTTAGCTATTCAAATTGACTAAAAATCTGAATTTTTTGTTAATTTTTTTGCGACTAACCATTCATTCTCACTCTATTGTTATATTGCATATTTGCCGATTAAAGCATGCGCGCCTTGGTGCTCATGCGGTTAGTTGTTTAAAAATAAGCATAAATAGCTATGCAAATAGTTATTCACTATCTATGAAATAATATCTTTAGCCCTTTATTTTCAAGGGATACATGAAAGTTTTTAACGAGACAGATATAAGTAATTCTGAAATAATGTGCGTCTGAAAATTGAACCACAAAGCAATTTTGCGCAATTATCAGGTTACTGATCTTGCCTATAAAGTTGGTTACAAATATTAACCAAACACCTATTTTGATGTTTTGTGTTGCTCACAATTAAGAGGAAATAAAATGACAGTCAATCGCGAATTATTTGATCACGTAATGGTTCCTAACTACGCACCTTCAAGCGTAATTCCTGTTCGAGGCGAAGGTTCTCGCGTATGGGATCAACAAGGTCGAGAGTTTATCGACTTTGCTGGTGGTATTGCAGTTAACTGTCTTGGCCATTGCCACCCTGCATTAGTAGGCGCATTAAAAGAGCAAGGCGAAAAAATCTGGCATCTATCAAATGTAATGACCAATGAGCCGGCACTTCGCCTAGCTAAAAAAATGGTTGATGCTACATTTGCTGAAAAAGTTTATTTTGCCAACTCAGGCGCAGAAGCAAACGAAGCAGCGCTTAAGTTAGCGCGTCGTTTTGCACTTGATAAGTTTGGCGCAGAAAAATCACAAATCATCGCGTTCAACAAAGGTTTCCACGGTCGTACATTCTTTACCGTAACTGTTGGTGGCCAAGCTGCATATTCAGATGGTTTTGGTCCTAAGCCTGGCGACATTGTACATTGTGATTACAACGACCTAGCTGCTTTTGAAGCGCTTATCAGCGACAAAACATGTGCCGTAATGATGGAACCTCTTCAAGGTGAAGGCGGTATTGTTTCGCCAACTGACGAGTTTGCTCAAGGCGTTCGCGATTTATGTACTAAGCATAACGCACTGCTTATTTTTGATGAAGTTCAAACAGGTGTTGGCCGTACTGGCGATTTATACGCATACCAAGGCTTAAACATAGTACCTGATATTTTAACTTCAGCTAAAGCACTTGGCGGCGGTTTCCCTATTGGCGCTATGATCACAACAACTGAAATTGCACAGCATCTTAAAGTAGGTACTCATGGTTCTACTTATGGCGGCAACCCGCTTGCGTGTGCTGTTGCAGAAGCTGCATTTGATACAGTAAATACCCCAGAAGTACTTGCTGGCGTAAAAGCTAAAGCAGCATTATTTAATGAACTACTTACTGCGGTTAACGAAAAATACAACGTATTTAGCGAAATCCGTGGCCAAGGTTTATTAATTGGTGCAGTAGTGAACGAGCAATATAAAGGTCGTGCAAAAGAGTTTTTAGTGGCAGGGACTGAGCAAGGCCTTATGTCATTAGTTGCTGGTGCAGACGTAATACGTTTCACTCCATCTTTAGTAATTCCTGAAGCGGACATTCGCGAAGGTATGGCACGCTTTGAAAAAGCAGTAGCAAGCGTAGTAAACGCATAAGCGACTTAAGCCAACCAATTAAGGGCAAGCACTGCTTGCCCTGCAATTCCTATTTACCGTTATTTATAAGGGAGCAAGCGGACTCATGATGATCCTTCGCCCAATCCAGCAAAATGATTATTCAGCATTACTGAAAATTGCCCACGAATCAGGGCATGGTTTTACGTCTTTGCCATTAAACGAAGAACTATTGCAAAAAAAGATCGACCATTCAGTAAGCTCTTTTGCTAAACAAACGTCACAACCTGGTGACGAAGGCTACCTGTTTGTTCTTGAAGATAGCGAAACCGGTGAAGTTGTAGGAACGTCTGCAATTGAAGCGGCAGTAGGGCTTGATGATGCATTTTATCATTATCACTTAAGTAAAGTGATTCACTCTTCGCGCACATTAGACGTATACAAAGCGGTTGATATTCTAACGCTATGTAACGACTACACAGGTGCTACAGAGCTTTGCACATTGTTTTTAAAAGATGGTTATCGTAAAAATTGTAACGGTAAACTACTTTCCAAAGCGCGCTTTATGTTTATAAAGCAGCATCAAGAGCGTTTTGCACAAACAGTGATTGCAGAAATGCGCGGTGTGTCTGACGAAAACGGCAGTAGCCCTTTTTGGCAGTGGCTAGAAGAGCATTTTTTCTCAATGGATTTTCCAACAGCCGATTACCTAACAGGTATTGGCCAAAAGGTTTTCATTGCTGAACTAATGCCTAAATATCCAATTTACGTAAATTTGCTAAGTAAAGATGCGCAAGCTGTAATAGGTAAGGTACACGACAATACACGCCCAGCAATTGAATTATTAAAAAGCGAAGGCTTTACGTTTAATGGCTACGTAGATATTTTTGACGCGGGCCCAACTGTTGAAGCCAAAGTAGATAACATTGCGACTATTCGTAATGCGCATAACTTTAAAGTTGAAATAGGCCAAATGACTGGCGACACCATGGTGTTACTAGCTAACGAAAAGCTTAATGACTTTAGAGCGACTGTTGCGCCAATGTCGTTTGACGATCGAGCTAAAAGCCTTATTTTATCGCAAGAAATAGCAGATGCACTGCATTTGCAAGCTGGCGATATTGTTAGCGCAACCCCAGTTTAATTTAGGAGAAAGTATATGACTCATCCTGCACAATTTATAAATGGTCAATGGTCACAAGGCCAAGGCACAGAATTTAACTCAGTAAACCCTGCAAATAACGACGTTATTTGGCAGGCTTCATCGGCAACTGCGGCGCAAGTAGACACCGCCGTAAATGCAGCGCGCGAAGCGTTTTATGCATGGGCTGATAAAAGCTTTACTGAGCGTTTAGAAATAATTAAAGCATTCGCAGCGCAATTAAAAGAAAACAGCGAAGAGCTAGCTATTACTATCGCACAAGAAACAGGTAAGCCACTGTGGGAAACTCGCACAGAAGCGGGTGCTATGGTTGGTAAAATTGCCATTTCTGAAAAAGCATTTTTAGAGCGCACTGGCGACGTAGAAAACGCAATGCCACTTGGGCGCGCGATGATTCGTCATAAGCCACATGGTGTTGTAGCCGTATTTGGTCCGTATAACTTTCCGGGTCACTTACCTAATGGGCATATTGTTCCAGCGCTTTTAGCGGGTAACACAGTTGTGTTTAAACCGTCTGAACTGACTCCTAAAGTGGCTGAGCTTACGCTTAAACTGTGGGAAAAAGCAGGTTTACCAGCAGGTGTAATTAACCTTGTACAAGGTGAAGTAGAAACGGGTAAAGCCCTTGCTGCTCACAAAGGTATTGATGGCTTGTTCTTTACGGGTTCTTCTCGTACTGGTCATATTTTACATGAACAGTTTGCGGGTCAGCCTGGTAAAATTTTAGCGTTAGAAATGGGTGGTAATAACCCACTTATTATTACTGACGTTGAAGATACTAAAGCCGTTGTACACGATATTATTCAATCTGCATTTATCTCAAGTGGTCAACGTTGTACGTGTGCACGTAAATTATTTTTACCAACAGGTAGCAAAGGTGATGTGATACTTGAGCGTTTAATCACAGCAACTAAAGCGATTAAAGTAGGTAACTATGACGATGCAGACCAGCCGTTTATGGGTTCTATGATCTCATCAGCTGCAGCTGCAGGCATGGTTAAAGCGCAAAACGAGCTTGTTGAGCTTGGTGGTGAAGTATTAGTAGAACTTGAGCACACAGCTAATACTGGCTTTGTAACACCAGGTATTATTGAGTGTACAAATATTAGTGACTTCCCAGATGAAGAGCATTTTGGACCACTTTTAAAAGTATTCCGCTTTGACGACTTTGACCAAGCCATTGACAAAGCAAACGATACAACCTTTGGTTTATCGGCTGGTTTATTAAGTGATAGTGCAGCAGATTACGACCATTTCTTACGTCGTATTCGTGCAGGTATTGTTAACTGGAATCGCCCAATTACTGGCGCATCAAGCGCAGCACCGTTTGGTGGTATTGGCGCATCGGGCAACCACAGAGCAAGTGCGTATTACGCAGCCGATTACTGTGCATACCCAGTTGCTTCGGTAGAGCTTGAAAAAGTAGCTATGCCAGCAACACTAAGCCCAGGCTTAAAAATAGATTAAGTAGTAATACTACTTAATTATTATAAAAGCAGCTTCGGCTGCTTTTTTTGTATTGCTAACGCGCAAAGCTAGCAATCAACAGCGCTTTCTGCTTAAATCAAAAATAATTAATTATACAAAGGTGGTACAAAAATGGTTTTAGATAGGCAAGGGTACGATGATTTGATCATGTATCTAACTCAAAATTTAGCATTGTTTGAGAAGCCAGGCGAAATAAAACCAGGTGCCCCAACAGTAATGGAATTAATCGAAGACGTTATTGCACAAAATGTGATGCTTATTTGCGAGCAGCACACAAACCTCAACACAGAGCAGCGTAGTCAAATTGTACGTGAAGTTGATGGCATAGTTTACGATTTAGAAGAAGTCCTCAGCAGCATCACCTCACAGCCTGTCACGGTTGAACAGCATGCCTTTATAGATGAATTTGCAGGTTTAGTAAAAAACCTCTTTGATAGCGCTTTAACACAACAATCTTAGCCATTTTATAGCCCTGCGTTGCATTTTCATTTGCAACTACGGCTAACTTGCTTACAATCAAGAAAATATTTTTTTGAGATATAACAATGCAAGCAAATGTAAAATGGGTTGAAGGCGATACGTTTATTGGTCGTTCTAATTCTAACCACAATGTTGTGTTTGATGGCGGCAGCGATAGTGCAGCACCAAGCCCAATAGAAATGGTTTTAATGTCAGTTGGCTGTTGTTCATCAGTTGATGTGGTTAGTATTTTAAAAAAAGCCAAACAAGATTTTTCAGACGTACAAGTGCAACTAAGTGCAGAGCGCGCCGAAACAGCCCCACGTGTGTTTACCAAAATCAACTTACACTTTGTTGTTAAAGGCAATAATGTGTCTGAAAAGCACCTTGCACGCGCGGTTTCACTCTCTGCTGAAAAGTATTGCTCAGTTGCATTAATGCTTGATAAAACAGTAGAAATTACGCATAGCCACGAAGTTGTGCAAGATCAAGCAAAATAACGCTTTTTCCACGAGGGAAATTCGTATAAAATCCGCGAACTTTTCATTCTGCAGGTGCAGAACCCACTAATTTATAGGTTGGTTTATTATGAACAAACCCTTCGATAAACTTAAACTTCATGGCTTTAACAATTTAACCAAAAGTTTAAGCTTTAGTATTTATGATATTTGTTACGCAAAGACCGAGCAACAACGTAAAGAATATATTGAATATATCGATGAGCAGTACAGTGCAGATAGACTAACCGACATTTTAGGTGAAGTTGTTGATATTATTGGTGCTAACATTTTAAATGTAGCGCGCCAAGATTATGAACCGCAAGGCGCAAGTGTAACTATTTTGGTTTCAGAAGAACCAGTAGAAGAGCAGCAAAATTACGATGCTGACGAAGCACCAGGCCCATTACCTGATTCAGTTGTTGCGCACCTAGATAAAAGCCACATTTGTGTACACACATACCCAGAAGCTCACCCTGATGATGGTATTTGTACATTCCGTGCTGATATTGAAGTGTCTACTTGTGGCATTATTTCGCCACTTAAAGCGTTAAACTTCTTAATTCATAGCCTTGAGTCAGACGTAGTAACAATTGACTACCGCGTTCGTGGTTTTACCCGCGACATAAACGGTGTTAAGCACTACATTGATCATGCTATTAGCTCGATTCAAAACTTCATGACAGAAGATACAAAAGAAGCGTACCAAATGATGGACGTGAACGTGTACCAAGAAAACCTGTTCCATACCAAAATGATGTTAAAAGAAACCGATCTAAACACGTATTTATTCGGCCTTTCTACGGCAGATTTATCAGAGGGCGAAGAAGACGAAATTCGCTCAAAGCTGACCCGTGAAATGCAAGAAATATTCTATGGCCGTAACCTGCCAGATACAGAATAATAGCAACGAATTAAATTAAAAATGGCGCTCAGTGAGCGCCATTTTTTTTGCTTTATTTTACAAGCAATAGCTGTGTTTGTCGGCCATTTAAATACCAGACACCGCTTTTATCAAAAATAGCATCTTCCTCTAGCATTATTCTTATTTCTTTATTCCACTGTTTTATAAACACAGCATTGTTAAGCTCAATTGAGTAAGCCGTATTTAAATGCAGCGGATAGTCACCATCTCCCGGTACACCTTGCTGAGAATCCCACATACCTAATGTAGTGCCAGCTGCGTGGCCATGATAGCCAAGAGGATGGGTATAAATAGTGGGCTTTAATCCCTGCTCAATGGCGGCTTTTCGTGCTGCAGCTAAAACCTCATTACCGGTTTTACCTACCGCAAATTGACTGGTAAATATGTCTTGTAGTTTATTACCGCTTTTTAGTGCTTCAACTAAGTAACTAGGCGCACTCGTTTCGTTTTCTTTGAGCACATACGCATGCTGCTGCGTGTCGGTATTTAAGCGTAAATAAGTAATCCCAAAATCTACATGAAGTAAGTCACCGGCTTGTATAACGTTATCATCGTAGCCATTGGTAAAGCTTTCTTCATGATTAAACGACTTCGCATCGGCGCGCTGAATAGCAATACTTGGGTGAAACCATGTTTGTAGTTTTAGCTCTTTTACGCGCTCTCTAAACCACCATACCAAGTCATCGCTAGTTGTTTCACCAACCGTAATTGTTTTACCCGAAAACCCCTCTGCAATAATATGATGGGCAATAGCGACAATATGTTTATACATTTTAACTTCTTCAGGAATGCGTTGCTCTAACCACGCAACAGCAAGCGGCTCTGCAGAAATTATTTTATTGTGATAAGCGGCGGGCAAGTTAGCCATTAAGGTTTTGTAATCGCCTAGCACAAGGCCATCGGCATGTGCCCAGTCGGTAGAAGTATTAAGCGCAATGTTGCGAGGTTTGTATTGCTCAATAAGTGTATTGAGTGCTTCCCACTGGCTTGGTTGTGTTTGTTTATCCCACCCTTTTTTAAATACGTTACCTATTTTATAAGGCGCAATAGCGTAAGCATCAACACCACCTTGTTTATTAAGTGCAAATAGCAAAATAGTGGTGCGTCTGGCTGAAAGCCATGTTGCTGGCAGCATTGTTTTTAATATTGGATCTTCGTTATATTCTCGACTTATAAGTAGCCACATATCAGTGTTGTGCTGCTTCATTAACAAGGGCATTAAGGTATTAACTCTAAGCTCAGTTATTTTATCTATAAACGTAGCGCGCTCTTTCATCGATAAAATAGCGGGAGCGTCATCAGCTTTAACAAAGAGGCTTAAAACAAGCGTAGTTAGCAAGCTTACGTAAAGTAGGAGTTGTTTAGTAAAGTGCATAATTGTTTTATTTTTAGGCTAGTTAATTTATAACATGCCTGAAGAGCGACTATAAAAAAACAATTTGAGATAAACAGCACACAAAAAAGCCCAGCTAAAAAGTAGCCGGGCTTTTGTATAAACAGCTTTATTACTTAAGCATGCTGTATAAAAGTGCAAATACAGCAAGTGAGCCAACCGCTAATATAAATAGCGTGCTAAAGCGATTTCGGTATTTATTAAGTGCAGGTACTTTATAAACTGCAATCATTGGCATAATGAATAAAATCATCGCAATGATAGGGCCCGATAACTGATCCATCATGTCTAAAATACTTGGGTTTTTAACAGCACAAAACCAAATAGCTAAAAACATGATTAACACACCAATTTTATCGGTAACGCCAGCGCTTAAGCCTGTTTGTTTAGTTACTAATCCTGTAAAGCTTTCGCGTGCACCTAAAAAATGACCCAAAAACGACGATGTAATAGCAATAAAGGCAACAAGTGGCCCAAGTGTGGCAATAAACGAGTTATCAGTAATATTAGCAAGGTAGGATAAAACCGATACATTAGCCGCTTTAGCTGCTGCCATTTGCTCGCCTGTAAGCGACAGCACGCAAGAGAACACAAACAACAGTACAAAGGTAATAAGTAGCAAGCTAGTGCGCTTTAAAATCGCCTCAGACTTATGTGTAGCTTGTTCGCCGTAATGACCGCGTTGCACATTCACAAAGCTTGAGATAGCCGCTGCGTGGCTAAACGAAAACACAATTATAGGAATCGATAACCACAACGTTTTACCAAAGCTGCCTATTTCAGGCACAGTCATATCTGGCATCTGCCAGCTAGGGATTAAATAAAGTGATAAAAAGAACAATATGCCCACAAGCGGATACACTAAAATAGCAAAGGCACGTAGCATTAAGCGCTCGCCGCCCATCATTAAGCTAATCATACCTGCAACTAATACGCCCGAAAGTAGCACGCGAGAAGGTGATTCCATCTCCATTTGATTAACCATAAAACTATCAACGGTATTGGTTAAACCCACACCGTAAATAAGCAAAATTGGGAATATAGATAAAAAGTACAACAAGGAAATTAACCGCCCCGCAGTCACACCAAAGTGCTCTTCAACTACGTCGGTAAAATCGGCATCTTTATTTTTTGATGAAAGTACAAAGCGCGCTAATCCACGGTGCGCAAAAAAGGTCATTGGGAACGCTAAACACGCCATAATAATTAACGGCCAAAAACCGCCAATACCAATGTTAATAGGTAAAAATAAAATACCCGCACCAACGGCGGTACCAAATAAACTTAATGTCCACTGCGTATCGTGCAGGTTCCATTTAGTTTTTGTATTTGAATTTTTGCTTGAATTTGTGTGTGTGTTTGGTGATGCATTTGAAAGCGTTGCATCTTGAGATGTTGTCATGTGTGTGTGCTCATCCATTATTTAAATAATAATCGCGCGCAAGAATATAGTTTTTAGCTAAAAATTTCATGTTTTGAGAGGATTTGTAGACTAATTAATTAGACTCAATTGGAGGGTAAGTGTCATGAATACGAAACAGCGGTGTAAAAGTGAGCAAAAGCCTTAAATGGCGAGCCATATTATAGAGTTACTGTACGGGTAGGTTGGTTAGTTGGAGCGAAACCTAACACGCTATAGTGTCACGCGAGCAGCAAAGCCGAGATAGGCGGTTTTCATAACGTAAAATAGGGGAAGGTCATTTTATTGGTTTTCATTTAAAAATCAAAGTCTGCTCTCAAAAGCTGTTAAGTAGAAGCCATTGATCTCAACTTCATAAGAGATTTTTATTAAACTCCGTTATACTTCCTGCAATTGAATATGCCAAACGAAGTAAATAGGCCACTAACTGCAATGAGCAAAGAAATTCTTTTCCATACTACTTTTGCGCACGAAACCAGTAAAACATGGGTTGTATTTGTCCATGGAGCAGGTGGTAGTTCGGCAATTTGGTTTCGTCAGCTTAAAGCCTATAAAAAAGAATATAATGTGTTGTTGCTAGATCTTCGTGGTCACGGTAAATCGAATAACTTAGTACAAAATTTTGTTGATAATAATTATTCATTTAATAATGTCTCTAAAGACATTATCGATGTGTTAGATCATAACAATATCACCAGCGCACACTTTGTTGGTATTTCATTAGGCACAATTATTATTCGAAATATTGCTGAAATTGCGCCGCAATATGTTTCTAGCATGGTGCTAGGTGGAGCGGTTACTCGTTTTAATACTCGCAGTAATACATTGGTTTATTTAGGTAATACTTTTAAACACTTCCTGCCTTATATGTGGCTGTATCGCTTATTTGCTTTTATTATGATGCCGAAAAAGCGTCATAAAGAATCTCGACTTTTGTTTGTTCGTGAAGCAAAACGCTTGTGCCAAAAAGAGTTTATAAAGTGGTTTAAATTAGCCATGGACGTAAACCCTTTAATGCAATACTTCAAAGAAAAAGACATTGATATTCCCATTCTGTATATTATGGGTAAGGAAGATCATATGTTCCTTGGCCCTGTTAAAGAAATGGTTAAGCGTCATAAAAACAGCGTACTGCAAACTATTCACCATTGCGGCCATGTCTGTAATGTGGAGCGCCCAGACTTATTCAATCAGCACTCGCTTGCTTTTATCGCCCAGCAAAATCGTTAAGGGTTGTAGATAAAATAGGGATAGGACTTTCTTTTTTGACTTACAAAACTTAAAAAAGATCTAAATGGGTTAACTTAAAAGGAATTTAAATTGGAAGCGTTAAGTACAGCTAAGCAAGTTATTGATATCTTTTCGGCTTTATTAAGCCCTGTAATTGCCATCTCAGTAGGCTTTATTGCATACCAGCAGTGGAAGCTTAATGTTGATAAAGAGAAGCGTGAAAGTAACTCAAATAAACTGCATATTTATATAGTTGTAAAAAGGTTTTTGCGTAGTGTTGATATAAATCGTGTGGTCGATGATAAGTTATACGAAGAGCTTCAAGAGGCACTTGCCCTAGCTGATTTCTATTTTGACGGTATTGTTACCGATTGGTTATTTCAAGTAGACTCTGATGCATCAGCTTGGCTAAACTTAATGCGAATTAATTCATTACCTGATACGCAAGAATCAAACCCCGAGTTTACTCGTAATCTAAGGGAAATTGAGGAGCTAATTGATAATCTTCAAAAGTTTCATTGTGAGTTATTTGATGTATTTAAAGGTAGTATGATGTACTTAAAAACTAGTAAGTAGTTAATAAGGCTTGTTTCTTTTTCACCGTTTGCTAAACACAGCTTGATGACTCAAGGAGTAAAAGCTATCACTTGTCTTTTTAACAACCGATAGCTAACCACTCAAAACTACCCTTACTCTTCTATCGCACTCACAATAAAATACGGATTCAAGTACTCGTCTTTGGTGTTATAAATAAGCGGGCTGCCATCAAGTTGGGTCACTTTAGCACCGGCTATTTCGGCGATTGCATGGCCTGCGCCTGTATCCCATTCGCAGGTTGGGCCCAAGCGCGGGTAAATATCGGCGCTGCCCTCAGCCACTAAACACAGTTTTAGTGAGCTGCCTTTAGACACCATTTCAACCTCGTCAAAGCGTTTTACAAACTCGGCTAAATCGGGAGATGGGTGCGAGCGGCTGCCTACAACACGAATTAACCCTTTGTTAGGTTTGGTAGTTACCTTAAGCTCAATTCGCTCATCGCCTTTATCTTTAAATGCGCCAATGGCTTCGGCGGCTAAGTACGATACGCCAAGGGCAGGTGCATCTACTACGGCTAAAATAGGAGTGCCGTTTTTAATTAGGGCGATGTTTACGGTAAATTCACCGTTCTTTTTAATAAATTCTTTAGTGCCGTCGATTGGGTCAACTAACCAGTAGCTTTTCCACGTTTGGCGTACATCCCAGCTTATGTCGGCGTTTTCTTCACTGAGTATTGGAATGTCGGGTGTGAGCTGTTGAAGCCCTGCCACAATCAGTTTATGAGCTGCTAAATCGGCGTCGGTTACGGGGCTTTCATCGGCTTTGTACTCAACGTTAAAATCCTTTTCGTAAATTCCCATTATCGCTTGGCCTGCTTTGCGGGCAAGGATGAGGGTTTCTTCTAGCAGTTCGGTTTGATTCATGGGGTTAACCTATATTATGTGCTTTTGTTTTAGATACGTTATCAGTTGTGTAACCGATTGGTCTAGGGTGTTTTTACTTGTATCTAAAATTATTTCTGGATTGTTTGGCACTTCGTAGCTTGAATCGATACCAGTGAAGTGTTTTATCTCCCCTGCGCGGGCTTTTTTGTATAAGCCTTTTGGATCGCGGCTTTCGCATACATCCAGTGGGGTATCGATAAATACTTCAATAAATTCGCCGTCATCTACTAGGCTGCGCACCATATCGCGCTCTGCTCTAAAGGGCGATATAAACGCAGTAAGTACTAACAAGCCAGCGTCGGTCATTAATTTAGCGGTTTCGCCTACGCGGCGTATGTTTTCAATGCGGTCTTCGTCGCTAAAGCCTAGGTCTTTGCATAAACCGTGGCGTACGTTGTCGCCATCGAGCAGGTAAGTGTGCGTACCTTGTTGATTAAGCGCCGCTTCTAGTGCGTTTGCTACGGTGCTTTTACCAGAGCCTGAAAAGCCGGTAAACCATAAAATAGCGGGCTTATGTTTTTTTTGCTCACTACGCTGTGCTTTTGTAGTTGCGTAGTTATGCCAAACTATATTTTCATCCATAGTGAGAGTCTCTTATGCTGTGAGCGCAGGTATTAAAACGGAAATACCAGCGGGATCAAGGTTAATACCGTGATTGAATAAATAATTGAAAGGGGTAAGCCCATCACTATGTAATCTTTTAAGCGATAGTTACCCGCGCTATAAACCATTAGATTAGTTTGATACCCAAATGGCGATATAAAGCTGGCTGATGCGCCAAAGGCAACCGCCATAATAAATGGTAACGGGTCTACATTAAAACCAACCGCGAGCGAGTAAGCAACAGGGAACGACAAGGCAGCTGCTGCGTTATTAGTAATAAGCTCGGTAAATAATACGGTCATTAAAAATATGGCAATAAATGCGCCGTAAGGACCAAAGTCGCCAAGTACCATAAACATGGCGTCGGATATTTGCCCGGCAAGTCCGGTGCCTATCATTAACTTAGCAAGGCCAATGGCACTGCCTACTACCACTAATAACTCGATAGGAAAACGGCGTTTTACTTCGTTAAGTTTTATGGTGCCGCTGAGCATTAAGCCAATCAGTAATACTAATAAGCCTTTAACCAGCGGCACTATGCCAATAATGCTTAAACCCAGTACTGCGGCAAAGCACAGTAGCACAATATTTGATTGCTTAGGTGCAAGGTGGGCTTGTAAGTCAAATCCTGAAATATACACAAATTCGCGCTTTAAATTAGGCAAAGTGTAAAAGTTTTTGCCTGGGGCAAGTATTAGCGAGTCGCCAGCTTGTAATTGCACTTGCCCAAGGCCGCCTTGTAAGCGGTCGTGCCCACGGCGAATAGCAATAACGGCTGCATGAAACTGTTCTCTAAAGCGGGCTTCTTTTACGGTCTTGCCAATAAATTTTGAAGACTGACTTACGACTACTTCTACTAAGTGTTCTATGTCTTTTTGATGATTCTCGTGCACTACTTTTAGGCCGTCGAAACGGGTAAGTAATGGCACCGATTTTATGTCACCTACAAAAAGCAGCACGTCATCTTTTTGAATAATTTGCTGCGGGGTGACTGCGCAAATGCGGCTGCCATCGCGAATAATTTCAGCGAGGAATAAGTCTTTTAAATCACGCAGGCCATTTTCTTCAACGGTTTGGCCTATTAACTTTGAGTTTGCTTGTACTTTGCCTTCGAGGTAAAAAGGCACGACTTCTTGGTCGCTTTTACCGTTGTCGGGTAAGTATTTAAGCATTACTAAAATGGTAATTAGGCCTACGCTTAGCGCGCCTAAACCCACTAAGGTAAAGTCAAAAAAGCCCAGCGGTTCCATGCCCGCATCAACTGCAAAGCCATTAACGATTAAGTTGGTTGATGTACCAATAAGCGTAATGGTGCCGCCCAAAATAGCAGTGTACGACAGCGGTAATAATAGCTTTGAAGGGGAGTGATTAGGGTTGTCTTTTATCGCGGTAATAAGCGATGCAACAACGGCGGTATTGTTAGTAAACGACGATAAAAAGGCGGTTGATAAGCCCAATTTTGTTACCGATTTTACTAAACTACCTTTAGATAGCGATTGCGCTAACTTTTGAATTAGGGTGGTTTTTTCTATTGCGGTCGACACTAACACCAATAGCACTAAGGTGATAAGCGACGGGTTAGCATAATTAATTAACATGCTTTCAAGATCGATTAGCCCTGCTAAGTAGCTGGTGCCAATGGCGCTTACAAATAACCATGCTGGATTAATACGGGTGCCAAAAAGGCACCCGACTAAGGTAAGCATAATGCCTGTTAAAACGAGCTGTTCTACCATGCTTTTAAATTCCTAACAGGCTAAAGTTAACTTATAACTTAGAAATATCAAGCGCTTGCCAATGCGGAAAGTGCTTGCGTACTAAGCTGTTAAATTCAACTTCAAATTCGCTAAAGTTACTTTGCTGTGCTTGGCTTTGCAGTACTTGTTCAATCATGCCCGCAGCAACCGTTAGGTTTGATAAGCGATCGATTAGTATAAACGAGCCTGTTTCGTGATTGCTGTGGTACTCGTCTGCCAAAATAGTTTCGGTTAGTTCAAGTGTTACAATCGCAATTTCGTTTAACTGCAGTGAGTCGCTAGTGCCATGTTCAAGCGTGTTCACATCAATTGTGTAATCAATTTTTGTAACAATAGCTGAAGTGTTTTTGCTGCCTAGCTTTAGGTTATAGCTTTTACCTAATACTAATGGCGACTCATGCATCCACACAATTTTAGCTTGCAGCTGGTTAGTAACAACGGCCGTTGAATTTGCAGGTACTATTACGTCGCCTCGGCTAATATCAATTTCGTTATTTAGGGTAACGGTAATTGCTTGGCCTGCTTCAGCACTATCTAAATTGCCATCAAAAGTAACAATTTCTTTAATGCTTGATGTTTTACCCGACGGTAATACTTTTATTGCATCGCCTACGTGTATCTTGCCCGACGTAAGTGTGCCCTGAAAACCACGGAAGTTTAAGTTAGGACGCACTACATATTGCACCGGTAGGCGCGCTTCAAAGCCTGTATCTGTTTCGGCTGCTGGCGAATCTTCTAGTAATTCAAGTAGCGGCTTGTCGGTGTAATACGGTGTATGAGCAGATCGCGTTACTACGTTGTCGCCTTTAAGCGCCGACATAGGCACAAACTTAATGTTTGATACGTTAAGTTGCTCAGCAAATTTAAGGTAATCGGCCTTAATTTTTTCATACACGGTTTCGTCAAAATCAACGATATCCATTTTATTAACGGCAACAACAAACTGCTTAATGCCAAGCGAGTCACAAATAAAGCTATGGCGCTTGGTTTGTACTTGCACGCCGTAACGCGCATCAACCAAAATAATGGCGACATCGCTTGTTGATGCACCTGTTACCATGTTACGCGTGTATTGCTCGTGCCCAGGTGTGTCGGCAATAATAAATTTACGCTTAGCCGTTGAAAAGTAACGGTACGCTACGTCAATGGTAATACCTTGCTCACGCTCAGCTTGTAGGCCATCGACCAATAATGCAAGGTCAAGATCTTCACCTGCATTACCTACTTTTTCGTTATCTTTATGAAGGGCAGCTAGCTGATCTTCATAAATTTGGTGGCTGTCGTGCAGTAGGCGGCCAATCAATGTTGATTTACCGTCATCTACGCTGCCACACGTAAGCATACGCAATAAGCTTTTGTCTTGTTGGCGTGCTAGGTAGGCGTCTATGCCTATTTCTTTTACTTCGTTAAATGTATCGTTATTTTGGCTAGACATTAAAAATACCCCTCACGTTTTTTCTTCTCCATTGAGCCTGCTGAATCATGGTCAATAACACGACCTTCACGTTCAGATGACGTAGATAGCAGCATTTCTTCAATAATTTCGGTTAGGTTACTTGCTGTTGACTCAACTGCACCGGTAAGTGGGTAGCAGCCTAACGTACGAAAACGTACAGATTTCATTTGCGGTACTTCACCCTCGTTAAGTGGCATACGCTCATCGTCAACCATAATTAGGGTGCCATCGCGGTCAACAACAGGGCGCTCTTTTGCTAGGTAAAGCGGCACCATGTCGATGTTTTCTTGGTAAATGTATTGCCAAATATCAAGCTCAGTCCAGTTAGATAACGGGAAAACACGAATGCTTTCGCCCGGATTAACTTGGCTGTTATAAGTGTTCCAAAGCTCAGGACGTTGGTTTTTAGGATCCCAGCGATGGTGTTTGTCGCGGAACGAGTAAACACGCTCTTTTGCGCGTGACTTTTCTTCGTCGCGGCGTGCGCCACCAAATGCAGCATCAAAACCATATTTGTTAAGTGCTTGCTTTAAGCCTTGGGTTTTCATTATGTCTGTATGTTTACCCGAGCCATGCGTAAACGGGCCTACACCCATTTCAATGCCTTCTGGATTTTTATGTACCAGTAGGTCAAAACCGTATTCTTTAGCTATACGGTCGCGAAACTCAATCATTTCACGAAACTTCCAATTGGTGTCTACGTGCAATAACGGAAACGGAATTTTTGCAGGGTAAAATGCTTTACGCGCTAAGTGCAAAAGTACCGACGAATCTTTACCAATAGAGTAAAGCATTACTGGGTTCTCAAACTCAGCGGCGACTTCGCGCATGATTTTGATACTTTCAGCTTCAAGTTGCTGAAGGTGAGTTAAAGCCATTGTTAGTCGTCCTACTAAAATGATTAAAAGTTACAAATTTAAAATTCGGTTATGTATTTGATACATCTGTTAGCGGCTGTGCAAAACTGCTTGTTTGCTCGTTTTTCCCAAACCACGCTAGTTGCGAGTGCAGGGCGGCTACTTCACCAATAATGAGTAGCGCAGGCGATATAATGCTGTTGCGCTGGATTAAGTCGGCAAGTTCGCCTAATTGACCTGTTACTACACGCTGATTTTTGCGTGTACCGTTTTCGATAATGGCAACAGGTGTGTCGGCTTTGCGGCCATGTTTTAAAAGCTCGCTTTGTATGTGCGGCGATTTAATTACGCCCATGTAAATAGCAAGCGTTTGATTAGCTTTTGCCAGCGATTGCCAATCAAGTTCTTGGCCGTCTTTTTTACAATGGCCAGTTACAAATTGAATGGCTTGTGCATGGTCACGATGCGTAAGCGGAATACCCGCATAAGCACTACAGCCTGCAGCGGCTGTAATACCCGGTACAATTTGATAATTTACGTTGTTAGCAGCCAGTACTTGTACTTCTTCGCCACCACGACCATAAATAAACGGATCGCCACCTTTAATGCGGCACACTTTTTTGCCTTGTTTAGCAAGGTCGACCAGCATTTGGTTGGTGTCGTCTTGAACAACACTATGATCGCCTAAACGTTTGCCTACACAAATAAGGTCAGCATCGCGGCGCACTAATTCCATAATTTCGTCAGACACTAAAAAGTCGTAAACGACGACGTCGGCTTGTTGCATAAGTTGTAGTGCTTTAAGTGTTAAAAGCTCTGGATCGCCAGGGCCTGCACCTACTATATATACTTCGCCTTCAGGTTCTGCTTTAGCATCTAGCATTTGCTCTAGTTGTTGCTGTGCGGCTTGAGTATCACCGGTTTGCACTTTACTCACGACAGATGAGTCGAATACGCCTTCCCAAAATTGGCGGCGGTCTGAAAAATGTTTAAAGCGTTTTTTTACTTTGTCTCTAAAGCCACCGACAAGTGTTGCAAGTGGGCCAATATGATGCGGAATAAGGGTTTCGAGCTTTTCGCGTAAGCGACGCGCAAGTACGGGCGCTGTGCCTGCACTTGATATAGCAATCGTAATTGGGTCGCGGTCAACAATGGATGGGAATATAAACGTACATTTAGGTTGGTCATCAACCACGTTTACAAATACATTGCGGGCATTGGCAAGTTCAAATACGTTGTTGTTTACTTCATCGCGGTCGGTTGCTGCAATAACAAGCATTTTTCCATCGAGATGCGACTCATCAAAATAAGCATCAATAAGCGTTACTTCATTATTATGTGCATGCTCTTTTAGTTCGTCGCAAAACCAAGGCGCTACTAAAGTAACGCTCGCTCTCGCTTTTAAAAACGCGCGACATTTGCGTAATGCGACCTCTCCACCGCCAACAACCAATACTGGTTTGTTGTCGAGTTTGGTAAAGATAGGTAAATACTGCACGTTAATAAGACCCCTAAACAAATTCAAATATAAGAAAACGCTTTATTCTGATAAGGAGAATATAGCGGCTATCAATAAGTAAAAAATAATTAAAACCAAGTTGATATAACCAAAAGTTATAATAGGTGGGCTTTTTAGGCCTAAGAGTTAGTTAACAAGGGATTGCGCCGAGTTACAAGTAAAATAAACAGCTTATAGTGTTTGGTTATGAGCTATAGCGAGTTTGGTTTAATTTGTTAATATGGAAGCATATTCTATTTTGTACTTATACCAATTGCATTAAATTAGTGATCTATTATAGCGACGAGAAAATAGCTCAATAACAAGGCTAAAATTATGATACATAGTTGTTCTATATAAATAATTTTTAACGTAGTTAGTGAGTTATTTAATACGCTAAAATGATTATGTTTTTAATAAAATTGGTATTACATAAGCAACGGAGCTCTAATGACACAACACCAAAAAGATGCCGCATTAGCAGTCGCACTGATGGATTTAACAAGCTTAAACACCAGCGATACCACCAAAAACATTCAAGCGCTTGTTGATAGTATAAACCCGACGCTGGGCACACCTGCTGCAGTATGTGTTTATAGCGACTTTGTTGATGATGCAAAAATAGCACTCGCAGCACGTGAGCTTAACTACGTAAAAGTAGCAACGGTCACTAACTTTCCAACGGGTGATGCGCCACTGAGTGATGTAATTAACGAAACACTTATTGCGATAGAGCGCGGCGCTGACGAAATTGATTTGGTTATTCCTTACAAAAAACTCATAGCGGGCGATGTTCAAACAGTACTTAGCTATATAAGCGAAAGTAAAAAAGCATGTGGGTCGCGCGCCCAACTAAAAGTAATAATAGAAAGCGGTGAGCTAAAAACCGAAGCGCTAATAACGCAGGCTACTCAATTGGCAATTGAAGGTGGTGCCGATTTTGTAAAAACCAGTACGGGTAAAGTGGCCATTAATGCAACCCTTGAATCAACAAAAATTATGCTAACAGCCATTAAAAATTCGGATAAACGTGTGGGCTTTAAAGCTGCCGGCGGTGTTAAAACTGTTGCCGATGCCAGTGATTATTTAGCGCTAGCACGCGCAATAATGGGTGATGATTATTTGCAAGCAAATACATTTAGATTTGGTGCTTCAAGCTTACTGAGTGATGTTTATAAAACCTTAGAAAAATAACCAATATTTTAGGATTGTACATTTATATAACCGATTAAATTATTAGCAGTTTAAGCAATAATGTAATTAATTAATTAGATTTTCCAATGTGGGTATCTTTTAGGCTTGTGTTAATGAACTGCGTAAGTATAATAGGCATCCACTTTGCAGGGGCGTAGTTCCAATTGGTAGAACAGCGGTCTCCAAAACCGATGGTTGGGAGTTCGAATCTCTCCGCCCCTGCCAGTCTTACTTGTTATTTGAGTAGTCTGAGCTTAAAAACCGGTTTAAATTAAGTCTGTTTTTAAGTTTAGATTTTAATGGATTAACCCTGCCGTAGTGTAGGGTTGTTGTGTCTGTAGTTAAGGTAATAATATTATGAGCACGAATGTAGAAACACCATCAAGTGCGATGGAGTCAGTAAAGTGGTTAGTAGCAATCGCGCTACTTGCAGGCGCAGTTGTTGGTAATCACATGTATGCAGATCAATCTGTACTACTACGTGCTATCGGCGTTGTTGTTGCAATAGCGGCCGGATTAGCAATTGCCTCGCAAACATTTAAGGGACGTAACTTTCTTGCTTTCGCTAAAGAAGCTCGAATTGAAGTACGCAAAGTTATTTGGCCAACGCGCCAAGAAACTACCCACACGACATTAATTGTAATGGTTGCAACAGTGATTATGGCACTTATCCTTTGGGGATTAGATGGCATTTTATTCCGCGCTGTAGGCTTTTTAACTGGATTGGAGATCTGATCCCATGTCGGATGAGAACGAGAACAAAGAAATTAAGTTACGTTGGTATGTAGTACAAGCCTTTTCTGGTTACGAAAAGCGTGTAGCTCAAACGTTAACTGAACACATTAAAATCGAAGGTCTTGAATCGAGCTTTGGTGAGATACTAGTACCAACTGAAGAAGTTGTTGAGATGCGCGCTGGCCAAAAGCGTAAATCTGAGCGTAAATTCTTTCCAGGTTATGTATTAGTACAAATGGATATGAATGACGCAAGCTGGCACTTAGTGAACAGCACTGAACGTGTAATGGGCTTTATTGGTGGAACGTCTGATCGTCCTGCTCCAATAACTCCTAAAGAAGCAGAACGCATTCTTAATCGCCTTCAAGAAAATGCTGAAGCACCTAAACCTGCTACATTATTTGAACCAGGTGAAGTTGTTCGCGTTACAGACGGACCATTTGCAGATTTCAGTGGTGTAGTTGAAGAAGTTGACTACGAAAAGAGCCGCGTAAAAGTATCTGTACTTATTTTTGGTCGTTCTACGCCAGTTGAGCTTGAATTCGGTCAAGTTGAGCAAGATAAGTAATTGATTAAAAAAGCTTCGCTAATTTTTATTTAAATTTTGGCATGAAGCTTGAAAAAGGCCGCTGATTAACTTATAATCAGCGGCCTTTTTGTATTAAGGTAAAATTTATTTTTACTGTGCAAAAAGTACGAAACCAATTTTTAAACTGGGAAGCCGTTAGAGTACGCGTCCTCGCGCGCACAAGGCTGAGACCCACCAAATGAGGTATTTATAATGGCTAAAAAAGTTGAAGCTCTAATCAAGCTACAAGTTGCCGCTGGTATGGCTAATCCTAGTCCTCCAGTAGGTCCTGCACTAGGTCAACACGGTGTAAACATCATGGAATTCTGTAAAGCGTTTAACGCACGTACAGAGTCTATCGAAAAAGGCGCTCCAGTTCCTGTAGTGATCTCTGTTTACGGTGACCGTTCATTTACGTTCGACATGAAAACGCCACCTGCTGCTTACTTACTTAAGAAAGCTGCTGGTATCAAGTCAGGCTCAGGCCGTCCTAACACTGATAAAGTAGGCACAGTAACTCGTGCTCAACTTGAAGAAATTGTTGAGACAAAACGAACTGACCTTACAGCTGCCGATATGGACGCAGCGGTTCGCACTATCGCAGGTTCTGCGCGTGCGATGGGCTTGAACGTAGAGGACTAAGAAATGGCTAAATTAACTAAACGTATGCGTACTATCCGCGAAAAAGTGGAAGTAACAAAAGATTACGAAATCAATGAAGCAGTTGCTCTTTTAAAAGAGTTAGCGACAGCTAAATTCGTAGAAAGTGTTGACGTTGCCGTTAACCTTGGTATCGATGCTCGTAAATCTGATCAAAACGTTCGTGGTGCTACTGTACTACCTAACGGTACTGGTCGTGACGTTCGTGTTGCTGTATTCACACAAGGCGCTAATGCAGAAGCTGCAAAAGAAGCCGGTGCTGAATTAGTAGGCATGGAAGATCTTGCTGAACTAGTTAAAAAAGGCGAGATGAACTTTGACGTTGTTGTTGCATCACCAGACGCTATGCGTGTTGTTGGTCAACTAGGTCAAATCTTAGGCCCACGTGGTCTAATGCCAAACCCTAAAACTGGTACTGTAACGCCTAACGTTGCAGAAGCAGTTAAAAATGCTAAAGCAGGTCAAGTACGTTACCGTAATGACAAAAATGGCATCATCCATACTACTATTGGTAAGGTTGATTTCACTGCAGAGCAATTACAACAAAACCTTGAGTCTCTAATTGTTGCGCTTAAGAAGGCTAAACCTTCTCAAGCTAAAGGTGTTTACTTGAAGAAAGTAACTATCTCTACAACAATGGGCGCAGGCGTTTCTGTTGACCAAAACACTTTAAGCACAACTGTAGCTTAATCAGTGTTTACATGGCGTGAAATTTGTACTATAATTTCGCGCCATTTTGTTGATTAATTTATTAATTGGCAAAGTAAAGAATTCGGGTTGAAGTCCATAATTTCGTTAAGCCTTCGGGGTTAACGATAAATTGGGCTTCCGTCCAAGACCGTAGGTGGCTTCGGCCTTAATATTCACCTACGTAGACGGTGTAGACCCCAGATAGATTTTTCCTAATCCTTCTGGCTCTCGCCGTAAAAAGCATCTCTACCTTGTTTGGTAGGGAAGAGTAGAACAGGGGAATCCGATAATCGGTATCCCCATTAAACCAGGAGTAACACCCATGGCTTTAAATCTTCAAGGCAAAAAAGCAATAGTTGCTGAAGTCAACGAAGCAGCCAATGGTGCTCTATCTGCAGTTGTTGCAGATTCTCGTGGTGTAACAGTTGGCGCAATCACTGCCCTTCGTAAAGAAGCTCGTGCAAATGGTGTTTGGATGAAAGTTGTCCGTAACACTTTAGCAAAACGTGCTCTTGAAGGAACAGATTTTGAGTGTCTTTCTGATTCATTTGTTGGTCCAAGCTTAATCGCTTTCTCATCAGAGCACCCAGGTGCTGCTGCGCGTATCTTTTCAGATTTCGCGAAAAAGAATGAGAAATTCGAGCTTAAAACGGCCGCTTTTGAAGGAAATGTTGTTGATGCAGCAATGCTTGCTACATTACCTACATACGACGAAGCTGTTGCACGCTTAATGAGTGCTATGAAAGAAGCGTCTGCTGGCAAATTGTGTAAAACAATTGAAGCAGTACGTGTACAGAAAGAAGAGCAAGCTGCTTAATTTCAAGCTGTTTAATCTCACTTTCGGTGTAAAATTTATTTGGACGTAATGTCCGTTAATTATTAGGAAATTTGTAATGTCTGTATCTAAAGACCAAATCCTTGACGCAATTGCTGAAATGTCAGTAATGGACGTTGTTGCTCTTATCGAAGCAATGGAAGAAAAATTCGGCGTAACTGCTGCAGCTGCAATGGTAGCTGGTCCAGCTGCTGAAGCTGCTGAAGAGAAAACAGAATTTGACGTAATCCTTACTGGCGCTGGCGCTAACAAGGTTTCTGCAATCAAAGCTGTTCGTAGCGCAACTGGCCTTGGCCTTAAAGAAGCGAAAGCTCTTGTTGAAGCTGCTCCTACACCTGTTAAAGAAGGTGTATCTAAAGAAGAAGCTGAAGCACTTGCAAAAGATCTTACTGAAGCTGGTGCTGAAGTTGAGGTTAAGTAATTTAGCTTTTGCTAAGTTCGCTGCCTGAGAAATCAGGCAAGGGCTGGTGATTATTTAATCACCGGCCTTTTTGCGCTATAGAGTGATGCACTCTTTTAGTTCAAATAAAATCTGATTTTTTCTTTACTTTCAACGCTTTATAGTTTGCTAGTGTTAAAGTGGGATCTAATTAGAACAACAGTTAAATGTTGTAAAATCTTGGCATAGCTGCCAGTTAAGTCTGTTCTTACAAGAACAGGTCGGGTCAAAGATCAGCAAGCTGAGGAACCCCATGGCTTACTCTTATTCTGAAAAGAAACGTATCCGTAAGGATTTTGGTAAACGTCCACAAGTTTTGGATATACCTTTTTTACTGTCTACACAGTTAGAATCGTTTAAAAAATTCTTAGTGCCGGACGCTGATGGCGATCATGGTTTGGAAGCTGCCTTCCGTTCTGTGTTCCCTATTAAAAGCTACTCGGGAAATTCTGAGCTTCAATACGTAAGTTACCGTATTGGTGAGCCAGTTTTCGATGTAAAAGAATGTCAAATTCGCGGTGTGACTTATTCTGCTCCACTTCGCGTGAAACTGCGTCTTGTTGTTATGGACAAAGAAGCACCAGGCACAGTTAAAGACATTAAAGAGCAAGAAGTTTACATGGGCGAAATTCCGCTCATGACAGATACCGGTACTTTTGTAATCAATGGTACAGAGCGTGTTATCGTTTCTCAGCTACACCGTAGCCCTGGTGTATTCTTTGATAACGACCGCGGTAAAACCCATTCATCGGGTAAAGTATTATATAACGCACGCGTTATACCTTACCGTGGTTCATGGTTAGACTTCGAATTTGATGCAAAAGATAACTTATATGTACGTATTGACCGTCGTCGTAAATTACCGGCGTCTATCATCCTACGTGCACTAGAGTATTCTAGCGAACAAATCCTAGATATGTTCTTCGATAACACTACGTTTGAAGTAACGAATGGTAAAGTTCTTATGGAACTTGTACCTTCGCGTTTACGTGGTGAAACTGCCGCTTTTGATATCAAGAGCGAAGACGGTGAAGTATTTGTTGAAAGCGGTCGTCGTGTTACGGCTCGCCACATCAAGAGCATCGAAAAGAAAGGCATTAAGCAATTAGAAGTACCACATGAGTACATCATTGGCCGTATTGTAGCTAAAAACTATGTTGATGAGTCAACTGGTGAAGTTATTGCAAATGCAAATGACGAGCTAACTCTAGAGCTAATGGCTGAATTGGTTAAAGCCGGTTACACTAAAATTGATACGTTATATATCAATGAAGTGGACAGCGGTGCTTACATGTCAAATACATTAAACATTGACTCTGCAAGCAGCCGTTTAGAAGCACTAGTAGAAATTTACCGCATGATGCGCCCAGGCGAGCCACCGACGAAAGACGCGGCTGAAGCCTTATTCCAGAACTTGTTCTTCTCTGAAGAACGTTATGACTTATCTACTGTAGGTCGTATGAAGTTCAATAGCCGTGTTGGTTACGATACAGACACAGGCCCTGGTACATTAAGCAAAGAAGACATCGTGTCTGTTATGAAAGTATTAATTGCTATTCGTAACGGTCAAGGCGATGTTGATGATATCGATCACTTAGGCAACCGTCGTATACGTAGTGTTGGCGAAATGGCTGAGAACCAATTCCGTGTTGGTCTAGTACGTGTTGAACGTGCTGTACGTGAGCGTTTAAGCTTAGGTGACCTTGACGCAATAATGCCACAAGATCTTATTAACGCTAAGCCTATTTCGGCAGCTGTTAAAGAGTTCTTCGGCTCGTCTCAGTTATCACAGTTTATGGACCAAAATAACCCACTATCAGAAGTTACGCATAAACGTCGTATCTCTGCATTAGGTCCGGGCGGTCTAACTCGTGAACGCGCAGGCTTTGAAGTACGTGACGTTCACGTAACTCACTATGGTCGCGTATGTCCAATCGAGACTCCTGAGGGTCCAAATATCGGTCTAATTAACTCGTTGTCTACGTACGCACGTACAA
The DNA here is from genome assembly GCF_015864275.1 of Pseudoalteromonas sp. NZS11_1. Lineage (NCBI taxonomy): Bacteria > Pseudomonadati > Pseudomonadota > Gammaproteobacteria > Alteromonadales > Pseudoalteromonadaceae > Pseudoalteromonas > Pseudoalteromonas sp. NZS11_1. The sequence continues at coordinate 14,765 of NZ_JADYXK010000012.1, read as the reverse complement.
ATGACTACGGTTTCTTAGAAACACCTTACCGCAAAGTGGTAGACGGTGTTGTAACTGATGAAGTTGATTATTTATCAGCCATTGAAGAAGGTCAGTTTGTTATCGCACAGGCGAACTCAAACTTAACTGAAACCAATGAGTTTGTTGATGAACTTATCCCATGTCGTCACAAAGGTGAATCTACCTTTATGGGTCGCATGGACCAGCAGTATATGGATGTATCACCACAACAGGTGATCTCTGTAGCGGCAGCACTTATCCCGTTCCTAGAACACGATGATGCTAACCGTGCATTGATGGGTTCAAACATGCAACGTCAAGCAGTACCAACATTGAAAGCGGATAAGCCGTTAGTAGGTACTGGTATTGAGTTAACACTAGCGAAAGATTCTGGTGTAACTATCGTTGCTAAACGTGGTGGTGAAGTAATGTATGCTGACGCAAGTCGCATCGTTGTAAATGTACATGAAGAAGAACGCATTCCTGGTGAAGCGGGCATCGACATCTACAACTTAACCAAATACACACGTTCAAACCAAAATACATGTATTAACCAAAAACCAACTTGTATGGTTGGCGAACCGGTTACTCGTGGTGACGTGTTAGCAGATGGTCCTTCGACTGACTTAGGTGACTTAGCCCTTGGTCAAAACCTTCGCGTGGCATTCATGCCATGGAACGGTTATAACTTCGAAGATTCAATCTTGTTATCAGAGCGCGTAGTTGAAGAAGATCGTCTAACGACTATCCATATTCAAGAACTACAGTGTGTTGCCCGTGATACTAAATTAGGTCCAGAAGAGATCACTGCAGATATCCCGAATGTGGGTGAGTCTGCGCTAGGCAAGCTTGATGAATCAGGCGTTGTATATATTGGTGCTGAAGTTAAAGGCGGCGATATCCTAGTAGGTAAAGTGACTCCTAAAGGCGAGACACAGCTTACACCTGAAGAGAAGCTACTGCGTGCTATCTTCGGCGAAAAAGCGTCTGACGTTAAAGACAGCTCTTTACGTGTACCAAATTCTGTAACTGGTACTGTAATTGACGTGCAAGTTTTCACCCGTGATGGTGTTGAAAAAGATAAACGCGCGTTAGAAGTTGAAGACATGCAGCTTCGCGAAGCGAAGAAAGACTTCAACGAAGAGTTCCGTATTTTAGAAGCAGGCGTTTTAGACCGTGCACGTAAGCTACTTATAGCTGCTGGTTTTGATGAAGATAAACTTGCATCTCTAAATGCTGAAAAAGTACTTACGCAAAGCCTTGCTGAAGAAGACAAGCAAGCTGAGCTTGAGCAACTAGCTGCACAGTACGATGAACTTAAAGCTGAATACGATAAGAAGTTTGAAAACAAACGTCGTAAAATTACCCAAGGTGATGACTTAGCACCAGGCGTACTTAAGATTGTTAAAGTATACCTAGCTGTTAAACGTCGTATCCAACCGGGTGATAAAATGGCGGGTCGTCATGGTAACAAAGGTGTTATCTCGACTATCGTACCAGTAGAAGATATGCCTTACGATGACAAAGGTCGTACGGTAGATATCGTATTGAACCCACTAGGTGTACCATCACGTATGAACATCGGTCAGATCCTTGAAACACATATGGGTCTTGCTGCACGTGGTATCGGTGAACGTATTGAAGAGATGATGAAAGAGCAACGTGAGCTTCATGAGCTACGTGACTTCATCAAGCAAGCATACGAAATTGGCGAATCTCGCCAAGTTGTAGATATTGCTAGCTTCACTGATGACGAAATTCGTCGTCTAGCTGAAAACTTAAAAGGTGGTTTACCAATAGCTACTCCTGCATTTGATGGCGCGAAAGAAAGCGAAATCAAAGACATGCTTGAGCTTGCGGGCTATCCTCGTAGTGGTCAGGTTACACTTTATGATGGCCGTACTGGCGATCAGTTTGAACGTCAAGTAACTGTTGGTTACATGTACATGCTTAAACTTAACCACTTGGTTGACGATAAGATGCACGCACGTTCTACTGGTTCTTACAGCCTTGTTACTCAGCAGCCGCTGGGTGGTAAAGCACAGTTCGGTGGCCAGCGTTTTGGTGAGATGGAAGTATGGGCACTTGAAGCTTATGGTGCTGCTTACACTCTACAAGAAATGCTAACAGTGAAATCGGATGACGTGAACGGTCGTACTAAGATGTATAAAAACATCGTTGATGGTAACCATAAAATGGAACCAGGTATGCCAGAATCGTTCAACGTATTGTTGAAAGAAATCCGCTCACTGGGTATCAACATCGAGTTGGAAGAAAATTAAGCCAATTAGATGCTGCAGTTAACGCTGCAGCATCTGTTACGGCTGAATAGAATGTAGGGACGAGATTATCCGTCCTCAAGATTAACTCCGACAGGAGAGCTAAGGTGAAAGACTTACTTAAGTTTCTGAAGCAACAAAATAAGACCGAAGAATTCGATGCAATTCGCATTGGTCTTGCTTCACCAGACATGGTTCGTTCATGGTCATACGGTGAAGTAAAGAAACCTGAGACTATTAACTACCGTACTTTCAAGCCTGAGCGCGATGGCTTATTCTGTGCCCGTATTTTCGGCCCAGTGAAAGATTATGAGTGTTTATGTGGTAAATATAAACGCCTTAAACACCGTGGTGTGATCTGTGAAAAGTGTGGCGTTGAAGTAACACTCACTAAAGTGCGACGCGATCGTATGGGTCATATCGACCTTGCGAGCCCAGTTGCACATATATGGTTTTTAAAATCATTACCGTCACGTATTGGCTTAATGCTAGATATGACGCTTCGTGATATTGAACGTGTTCTTTACTTCGAATCATTCGTAGTAACTGAACCTGGTATGACAACGCTTGAGCGTGGTCAGCTATTAGGTGAAGAAGAATACTTAGATTCACTAGAAGAGCACGGTGATGAGTTTGAAGCTAAGATGGGTGCTGAAGCAGTTTTAGACTTGCTTCGTGAACTTGATCTTGCTCAATTAATTGCTGAGATGCGTGAAGAGTTACCAACAATTAACTCTGAAACTAAGCGTAAAAAAATCACTAAACGTCTTAAGTTAATGGAATCGTTCCACCAATCAGGTAATAACCCTGAGTGGATGATCATGACAGTACTTCCAGTATTGCCACCTGATCTACGCCCATTAGTACCATTAGACGGTGGTCGTTTTGCGACATCTGATCTAAATGACCTTTACCGTCGTGTTATTAACCGTAATAACCGTCTTAAGCGTCTACTAGATTTAGCAGCACCAGACATTATTGTACGTAACGAAAAACGTATGTTACAAGAAGCGGTAGATGCGCTACTTGATAACGGTCGTCGTGGTCGTGCAATTACAGGTTCTAACAAACGTCCTCTTAAATCTCTTGCTGATATGATCAAGGGTAAGCAAGGTCGTTTCCGTCAGAACTTACTTGGTAAGCGTGTGGATTATTCAGGCCGTTCTGTAATCACAGTTGGTCCTACACTTAAGCTTCACCAATGTGGTCTTCCGAAGAAGATGGCACTAGAGCTATTCAAACCATTCATCTATGGCAAATTAGAACGTCGCGGCATGGCTACGACAATCAAAGCTGCTAAGAAGATGGTTGAACGTGAAGTTCCGGAAGTATGGGATGTACTTGACGAAGTAATTCGTGAACATCCAGTATTACTTAACCGTGCACCAACACTTCACCGTTTGGGTATCCAAGCGTTTGAGCCTGTGCTTATCGAAGGTAAAGCGATTCATTTGCATCCATTAGTATGTGCGGCTTACAACGCCGATTTCGATGGTGACCAAATGGCGGTACACGTACCGTTAACAATCGAAGCGCAGCTTGAAGCTCGTGCATTGATGATGTCAACAAACAACATTCTATCTCCTGCGAATGGTGAGCCAATCATCGTTCCTTCACAGGATGTTGTATTGGGTCTTTATTACATGACTCGTGACCGCATTAACGCTAAAGGCGAAGGCGCGATATTTAAAGATCCAAAAGAAGCAGAAAAAGCATACCGCAGTGGCAATGCAGACCTTCACGCAATTGTGAAAGTACGTATTAGCCAATCAGTTAAAAACGAAGACGGCGTAGTAGAAGATACTATTACTGTTATCGATACAACTGTTGGTCGTGCGATTCTGTCTCTAATTTTACCTAAAGGCATGCCGTTTGCGTCAATCAACCAGCCGCTAGGTAAAAAGCAGATTTCTGGCTTATTGAATGAGTGTTACCGTCGTCTAGGTCTTAAAGATACAGTTATCTTTGCTGACCAAGTTATGTACACCGGTTTCCATTATGCAATGAAGTCAGGTGTATCTATCGGTATTGATGACTTAGTTATCCCACCGGTTAAAGCACAGATAATTGAATCAGCTGAAGCTGAAGTTACTGAAATCAACCAACAATTCCAATCAGGTCTTGTAACGGCTGGTGAAAAGTACAACAAAGTTATCGATATCTGGTCACGTGTAAACGAAAACTTATCACGTGAGATGATGTCTAACTTGTCGAAAGACACAGTTATCAATGCACAAGGTGAAGAAGTAGAGCAACCGTCATTTAACTCAGTGTTTATGATGGCCGACTCAGGTGCTCGTGGTAGTGCTGCACAGATTCGTCAGTTGGCGGGTATGCGTGGTCTAATGGCACGTCCAGATGGTTCAATCATCGAGACTCCAATCACAGCTAACTTCCGTGAAGGTCTAAACGTACTTCAGTACTTCATCTCAACGCATGGTGCGCGTAAAGGTCTTGCCGATACAGCACTTAAAACAGCAAACTCGGGTTACCTAACGCGTCGTCTAGTAGACGTTGCACAAGATTTGGTAATCAATGAAGATGACTGTGGCACAGAAGATGGCTTAACAATGAAACCGCTTATTGAAGGTGGTGATGTTGTAGAAGCACTTCGTGAACGTGTTCTAGGTCGTGTTGTTGCTGAAGATATTGTGATTCCAGGTACTAATACAGTGCTTGTTGAACGTAATATCATGCTAGACGAAAAACTGTGTGATCTTTTAGAAGAGCATTCAGTAGATGAAGTTCGTGTACGTTCTGTTATCACTTGTGATAATGACTTTGGTGTTTGTGCTAACTGTTATGGTCGTGACCTAGCACGTGGTCATATCATCAACGCTGGTGAATCAGTGGGTGTTATCGCGGCACAGTCAATTGGTGAGCCGGGTACACAGTTAACAATGCGTACCTTCCACATCGGTGGTGCGGCATCTAGAGCGTCTGCAGAAAATAATGTACAAGTTAAAACTAACGGTACATTAAAACTTCATAACTCTAAGTACGTATTAAACACAGACGGTAAGATTGTTATTACCTCTCGTTCTACGGAAATTACTATCATTGATAGTCATGGTCGTGAGAAAGAGCGTTATAAAGTACCTTACGGTGCGGTATTAACAGTGCAAGACAATGCTGAAGTTCTAGGTAACGATATCGTTGCTACTTGGGACCCGCATAGTCACCCAATCGTTCTTGAGCATAAATCAAAAGTATCGTTCAGCGATATCGATGATTCAAATACTGAAGCACAGACTGATGAGCTAACTGGTTTAACCCGTGTAGTTGTAAAAGATCTTGCTAAAGTAAATACGAAAGAACCAAAGCTTATCATCGAAAGTGAAGAGCGCGGTCTGCAAGAAACACGTCTTCCTTCATTCACGACGATTGAAGTTATTGACGGCGTTACAGCAAACCCAGGTGACGTGTTAGCACGTATTCCGCAAGAAGGTTCGAAAACTCGTGATATCACGGGTGGTCTACCACGCGTAGCCGACTTATTTGAAGCTCGTAAGCCAAAAGAACCAGCTATATTAGCTGAAGTAACTGGTACAATTAGCTTCGGTAAAGAGACTAAAGGTAAGAAGCGTTTAGTTATTACTCCAGCTGAAGGTGATCATTACGAAGAGATGATTCCTAAATGGCGTCAACTTAACGTGTTTGAAGGTGAGCAAGTGTCTAAAGGTGAAGTTATCGCCGATGGTCCTGAATCACCGCACGACATCTTACGCCTACGTGGTGTGACTCATGTTGCTAACTATATCGTTAACGAAGTGCAAGAGGTTTACCGTTTGCAAGGCGTTAAGATCAATGACAAGCACATTGAAACAATTATCCGTCAAATGTTACGTAAATGTACCATTATGCACGGCGGTGATACTGACTTCTTAGCCGGTGAACAAATCGAAGTGGCGCGCGTTAATATCGCAAACCGTGACCTTGAAAAACAAGGTAAGATACCAGCTAAGTTTGAAATCCAGTTAATGGGTATCACAAAAGCATCACTAGCAACAGAATCTTTCATCTCTGCAGCGTCTTTCCAAGAGACAACACGTGTTCTTACAGATGCGGCAGTGAATGGTAAGAGCGATGAGCTTCGCGGTCTTAAAGAAAACGTAATTGTGGGTCGTTTGATCCCAGCCGGTACCGGTTTTGCGTATCATCAAGAACGTATGGCTCGCCGTAAACAAAGCAAAGTAGTAGTAGAAGAGCAAACAGTAAGTGCAGAAGAGGCAACTCAAGCACTTACAGACGCTCTAAATGCTGATTTGTCTGGAAATCAATAAACTGTTCTTAATCAATAGATTAAGTGATCGCAAGTCAGTTATATGCTGTCTTGCGGTTAGTTTAGGTTGACAGGTTAAACTTTGCTCATTAAAATTCCGCCACCCATTTACTTGTGTGCTTAATGCAGGCTCGTAAATAAAGGGCGGATTTTTTATTTTTTTCAGTAGTAATTTTAATTTCAGGAGCTATTTAAATGGCAACTATTAACCAGCTAGTGCGTAAGCCACGCCGTAGCAAGGTTACGAAAAGTAACTCAGCTGCACTAAAAGCGTGTCCGCAAAAGCGCGGTGTATGTACTCGCGTATATACAACTACACCTAAGAAACCAAACTCGGCGTTACGTAAAGTAGCACGTGTACGTTTAACTAACGGTTTCGAAGTAACTTCATACATTGGCGGTGAAGGTCATAACCTTCAAGAGCATAGTGTAATCCTAATCCGTGGTGGTCGTGTTAAAGATTTACCAGGTGTGCGTTTTCACACTGTTCGTGGTGCACTTGACTGTGCAGGCGTTAGCGATCGTCGTCAAGCTCGTTCTAAATACGGTGCAAAACGCCCTAAAGGCTAATTGTTTTCCGTTAGTAAGGCCAAGCACTAAATATTTATAATTATTGTTTTGGGTGATTGACTCGAAAGAGCAAACCTGAATAAACCGGAGATACAAAATGCCTAGAAGACGCGTAATCGGTCAACGTAAAATTCTTCCAGATCCTAAGTTCGGATCGGAACTTCTTGCTAAATTCGTTAACATCGTGATGTTAGACGGCAAGAAATCTACTGCTGAAAAAATTGTTTATGGTGCGCTAGACGTGGCTGCTGAGAAATCAGGCAAGTCGCACCTAGAAATCTTTGAAACTGCACTTGATAACATCCGCCCACAGGTAGAAGTTAAATCTCGCCGTGTTGGTGGTTCAACTTATCAAGTACCAGTTGAAGTACGTCCAGTTCGTCGTAACGCATTAGGTATGCGTTGGTTAGTAGACGCTGCACGTAAGCGTGGCGAAAAATCTATGGGCTTACGTTTAGCTCAAGAAATCGTTGACGCTTCTGATAATAAAGGCACTGCGGTTAAGAAACGTGAAGACGTTCACCGTATGGCTGAAGCGAATAAAGCATTCGCTCATTACCGTTGGTAATCTGTCTTTAACCTTTAAGAGGATCATATGGCACGTACAACTCCACTTGAGCGCTATCGTAATATAGGTATTGTCGCTCACGTAGATGCAGGCAAAACCACCACAACAGAACGTGTTCTGTTCTACACGGGTCTTTCTCATAAGATCGGTGAAGTACATGATGGCGCTGCAACTATGGATTGGATGGAGCAGGAACAAGAGCGTGGTATCACAATCACTTCTGCTGCAACAACGTGTTTTTGGAAAGGGATGGATGCTCAATTTGACGCCCATCGTATCAATATTATTGATACTCCAGGACACGTAGATTTCACTATCGAAGTAGAGCGTTCTTTACGCGTATTAGATGGTGCGGTAGTTGTTCTTTGTGCTTCATCTGGTGTACAGCCGCAAACTGAGACAGTTTGGCGTCAAGCGAACAAATACGAAGTTCCGAGAATGATCTTCGTAAATAAAATGGATCGCACGGGCGCTGACTTCTTAGCTGTGGTTAGCCAGGTGAAATCTCGTCTTGGAGCAACGCCTGTTCCAATTCAGTTGCCTGTAGGCGCTGAGGACGACTTTAAAGGTGTTATTGACCTTATAAAAATGAAAGTGATTAACTGGAACGAAGCGGACCAGGGTATGACTTTCTCTTATGAGGCAATACCGGCAGAACTTCTGGAATTAGCTGAAGAATGGCGCTCTCACTTAGTTGAAAGCGCTGCTGAAGCAACAGAAGAACTAATGGATAAATACTTAGAAGGTGAAGAGTTAAGTGAAGCAGAAATTAAAAATGCTTTACGCCAACGAACATTAGCTAATGAGATTGTTCCAGTTACTTGTGGTAGCGCATTTAAAAACAAAGGTGTTCAAGCTGTGCTTGATTGCGTTGTTGAATATATGCCCTCACCAGAGCAAGTGAAACAAATCCAAGGTATCTTAGAAAATGGTACTGAGGAAGAACGTCCAGCTAATGATAAGGCGCCGTTTGCTGCACTCGCTTTTAAGATTGCAACAGACCCGTTTGTTGGAACCTTGACCTTTTTCCGTGTTTACTCTGGTACTGTTAAACAGGGTGACACGGTATATAATCCAGTAAAAAGTAAGCGTGAGCGACTTGGCCGTATCGTACAGATGCATTCAAACTCTCGTGAAGAGATCAAAGAAGTTTTCGCAGGCGACATCGCGGCAGCTATTGGTCTTAAAGACGTAACAACAGGTGAAACACTGTGTGATCCGAATTCTATTATTACGCTTGAGCGTATGGAATTCCCTGAACCAGTAATCTCTATTGCGGTTGAGCCTCGCACTATAGCTGACCAAGATAAGATGGGTATCGCGCTGGGTAAACTAGCTGCTGAAGACCCTTCTTTTCGAGTACAAACTGACGAAGAATCAGGCCAGGTTATAATCTCTGGCATGGGTGAACTTCACCTAGATATCATCGTCGACCGTATGAAACGTGAATTCAGTGTTGAATGTAACGTTGGTAAGCCGCAGGTCTCATACCGAGAAGCTATTCGTTCAACTGTTAAGGTTGAAGGGAAGTTTATACGTCAGTCAGGTGGTCGTGGTCAATATGGTCACGTTTGGATTAAACTTGAACCGATGGATATTACGGATGATGAGTCACCAATTTACGAGTTCGTTAACGAAACCGTAGGTGGTTCTGTTCCTAAAGAGTTCGTCCCTGCGGTAGACAAAGGTATCCAAGAGCAAATGTCTCAAGGTGTACTGGCAGGCTACCCATTACTTGGCGTTAAAGCGACTTTATATGATGGTTCATTCCATGATGTAGATTCGAATGAAATGGCATTTAAAATAGCAGGTTCACTGGCAATGAGAGATGGGGCGCTTAAAGCTAACCCTGTACTACTAGAGCCAGTAATGAAGGTTGAAGTACTCACTCCTGATTCAAATATGGGTGATGTAGTTGGCGACTTAAACCGTCGCCGCGGCATAATCGAAGGCATGGAAGATGCATTAGGTGGACTTAAGCAAATTAATGCGCAGGTTCCTCTTTCTGAAATGTTTGGTTATGCAACTGCTTTACGATCTGCAACACAGGGCCGTGCCTCATACTCTATGGAGTTTGTGAAGTACGCTGAAGCCTCTAAAAACGTTGCAGATACAATAATTTCAGCTCGCGCTGTTATATAATTTTAGCTTGTCTGGCTCAATAGTGAGTCAGGCTTTAATTTCTTTATTAGGAATTTTTTAAGATGGCAAAAGAAAAGTTTGAACGCGTAAAACCGCACGTAAACGTTGGTACAATCGGCCACGTTGACCACGGTAAAACTACACTAACTGCAGCAATCACTAACGTACTTGCAAAAGTATACGGCGGTGTTGCTAAAGATTTCGCATCAATCGACAACGCTCCTGAAGAGCGCGAACGTGGTATCACTATTTCAACGTCTCACGTTGAATACGATACTCCTTCACGTCACTACGCACACGTAGATTGTCCTGGTCACGCCGATTATGTTAAAAACATGATCACTGGTGCTGCTCAAATGGACGGCGCGATCTTAGTAGTTGCTGCGACTGATGGCCCTATGCCACAAACGCGTGAGCACATCCTTCTTTCTCGTCAAGTTGGCGTTCCTTACATCATCGTGTTCATGAACAAATGTGACATGGTAGATGACGAAGAGCTACTTGAACTAGTAGAAATGGAAGTTCGTGAACTTCTTTCAGAATACGATTTCCCAGGTGATGACTTACCTCTAATTGCTGGTTCTGCGCTTAAAGCGTTAGAAGGCGAGAAAGAGTGGGAAGATAAGATTGTTGAGCTTGCAAACGCACTTGATACTTACATCCCAGAGCCAGAGCGTGACATCGATAAGCCTTTCATCATGCCTATCGAAGACGTTTTCTCAATCCAGGGTCGTGGTACTGTTGTAACTGGTCGTGTTGAAGCTGGTATCATCCGCATCAATGACGAAGTAGAAATTGTTGGTATCAATGATACAACTCGTTCTACTTGTACTGGTGTTGAAATGTTCCGTAAGCTTCTAGACGAAGGTCGTGCTGGCGAAAACATCGGCGCACTTCTACGTGGTACTAAACGTGAAGACGTTGAACGTGGTCAAGTACTAGCTAAGCCTGGTTCAATCAACCCACATACTACATTCACTTCAGAAGTATACGTACTTTCGAAAGATGAAGGTGGTCGTCATACTCCATTCTTCAAAGGTTACCGTCCACAGTTTTACTTCCGTACAACTGACGTAACAGGTGACGTACAGTTACCAGATGGCGTGGAAATGGTAATGCCTGGTGATAACATCAAGATGACAGTAACTCTAATCGCACCAATCGCGATGGATGAAGGTCTTCGTTTTGCTATCCGTGAAGGTGGTCGTACTGTAGGTGCTGGTGTTGTAGCAACTATCGTAGCGTAATTATTAGCCTAGCTAATTGTTACCAAAAAGCCCGAGCTTAGTCTCGGGCTTTTTAATGTCTAGAATAAAGTGTCATATGAAGGTGGCGCTCTTACTTTATGCGTAGGTGCGTTGTAGTAACGTTCAAAGCGTAATTATTAGCCTAGCTAATTGTTACCAAAAAGCCCGAGCTTAGTCTCGGGCTTTTTAATGTCTATAATAAAGTGTCATATGAAGGTGGCGCTCTTACTTTAGGCGTAGGTGCGTTGTAGTAACGTCCAAAGCGTAATTATTAGCCTAGCTAATTGTTACCAAAAAGCCCGAGCTTAGTTTCGAGCTTTTTAATGTCTAGAATAAAGTGTCATATGAAGGTGGCGCTCTTACTTTAGGCGTAGGTGCGTTGTAGTAACGTTCAAAGCGTAATTTTTAGCCTAGCTAATTGTTACCAAAAAGCCCGAGCTTAGTCTCGGGCTTTTTAATGACTAAAATAAAGAGTGATTTGAAGGTGAGAATCTCACATTAGACGAAGATGCTTGGTAACAACATGCAAAATATTATTGGTATTAATAAAAAACCCGAGCCTAGCCCGGGTTTCGATAAGTTATGAATATGCCATAATTGGCTGAAAACTATTCAATATTTTGGATCTGTTCTCTCATTTGTTCAATCAACACTTTTAACTCTACAGCGGCAGTAGTGATGTCACTATTGATAGACTTAGATGCTAGCGTGTTAGCTTCACGATTAAATTCTTGCATCATAAAATCTAGGCGGCGGCCGCATGCGCCACCTTTTTTAAGGATTTTTTTAGTTTCTTTAACGTGAGACTTTAAACGATCTAATTCTTCAGCTACATCTTGTTTTTGAGCAAGATAAATAAGTTCTTGTTCAAGGCGCGACTCGTCAATGTTTGCTGTTAAGTCTTCTAGCTTTTGAGCCAGTTTTTCACGTTGCCACTTAGCAATCTCAGGCATGTGCGTTTCTACAATTTCTACTTGCTCTAAAATCGCATCAAGGCGGATTGCTATCATTTCTTCAAGGTTTGCACCTTCATCGCCACGAGCTGATTTAAAATCTTCGATTACTTGATCAAGACCAGCAATTAGTGCTGTATTAACGCTATCCATATCAAGTTCTTCAGCTTCCATAACACCAGGCCAACGTAATATATCAACAGGATTAATGTCGCCATTACTTTGCTGTTGAACCCATTTCGCGCTATTTATAAGTTGCTCAGCAAGGGCTTGGTTAATTGATAGCTCACCAACATGGGCAGGATTTGCTACAAACTTTAAAAAAACCTCAACTTTACCGCGTTGTAAGTGTTTGCGTAAACGCTCACGAATAACTGGCTCCATGCCACGAAATTGCTCTGGTGCGCGAATAAATGTTTCAAGGTAACGCTGGTTCACTGAACGAACTTCCCAAGTGCCAGTTCCCCAATCGCCTTTTATTTCGCGACGCGCATAAGCTGTCATACTGTGGATCATGGATATTTTCCTAAATTTATAAATACAATATTACGATGATTATACCGTAACACCGCTTAAGCTCTAGGGAAAATTTAATACACTGAATATTTTGCATACAGCTATTTATTTAAATCAGCATGGTATCTATACCCACATACACTTATAATGTCGCAAATTCTGAATTAAGGGGATCGTCAATGCGTCCAAGCGAAAGAACACCTAACCAAATTAGACCTGTTACATTTACACGTAATTATACTTTGCATGCTGAAGGCTCAGTACTTGTTGAGTTTGGTAACACCAAAGTACTTTGTACAGCTACTGTCGAATCGGGCGTTCCTCGTTTCATGAAAGGTCAGGGTAAAGGTTGGATCAATGCTGAATACGGTATGTTACCGCGAGCAACGCATACGCGTAATGCTCGAGAAGCTGCACGTGGTAAGCAGGGCGGTCGTACTATGGAAATTCAACGTTTAATTGCACGTGCACTTCGTGCTGCTGTTGATTTAAAAGCACTTGGCGAAAACACAATCACTATCGACTGTGATGTAATTCAAGCAGATGGCGGTACACGTACTGCTTCTATAAGTGGTGCATGTGTTGCACTTGTTGATGCGCTAACGCATATGCGTGCCAAGGGTATGATTAATTCAAACCCACTTAAACATATGATTGCGGCTACTTCAGTAGGTATATACAAAGGCCAAGCAATTAGCGATTTAGAATATATTGAAGATTCAGCAGCAGAAACTGATATGAATGTAATTTTAACCGAAACAGGTAAAATTATAGAAATTCAAGGTACAGCCGAAGGCGAACCTTTCTCGTTTGATGAGCTAGATGAGTTACTTACTTTAGCTAAACATTCTATTCGTGAAATCATTGACGTACAAAAGCAAGCATTAGCATAAATAGGTAGGCCACTAGATATGAAAGATTATCAAAAAGAGTTTATAGAATTTGCTCTAGAGAAGCAGGTATTAAAATTTGGTGAGTTTACTTTAAAGTCTGGGCGCATAAGTCCTTACTTTTTTAATGCCGGTTTGTTTAATACAGGTCGTGACTTAGCACGTTTAGGTCGTTTTTATGCATCAGCATTAGAAGATTCAGCGATAGAGTACGATGTACTATTTGGTCCCGCGTATAAGGGTATCCCAATAGCGACAACGACGGCAGTTGCATTAGCAGATCACCATGATAAAGATGTACCGTACTGTTTTAACCGTAAAGAGAAAAAAGCACACGGTGAAGGTGGTACATTAGTAGGCTCAGAACTCAATGGCAAAATAATGCTAGTTGATGATGTAATTACCGCAGGTACCGCTATTCGTGAGTCTATGGAAATTATTGCACAAAATGGTGCAGACCTTAGTGGTGTTTTAATTGCATTAGATCGCCAAGAAAAAGGTAAAGCCGAGTTATCAGCTATTCAAGAAGTTGAACGCGACTTTAATACCAAAGTAATTTCTATTGTAAAATTAGCAGACCTTATTAGCTACCTTGAAAACCAAGGAACGATGGGCGAGCATTTAGCCTCAGTTAAAGCTTACCGTGATCAATACGGCGTAGCATAAATAAAAAGCCTCGCAGTGCGGGGCTTTATTTTTACCTTCATTCATAGAGTTTATTAATGAAAGATGTATTAAAACCAAATGGCTTAGGCCTCAAACGCGTTTTCAAAGCAACCTATTGCTCCTATCTTGGCTTTAAAGCAGCATTTAAAGAAGAAGCTGCATTTAGACAAGAGCTATTACTAAGCCTTATATTATTCCTCACTTCATTTTGGCTTGCTTCATCATTATTACACTGGGCAATACTAATTAGCTCACTGCTTATTATTCTAATTGTTGAATTGCTAAACTCTGCCATTGAAGCATTAACAGATCGAGTAAGTACAGAATTGCATGTATTGTCAGGTAGAGCCAAAGATATGGGATCTGCAGCCGTAACACTTTCATTAACGATCGTATTGATCATATGGGGTGTAAGTCTTTATATGAAGATCGTTTAAGCTTACTTTTAATATTAGTGAAGTTTAAACACCTTTAGTTGTTAATAATTTGCTAGTTATGTTGTATTTTTAACGTGTTTAGCTCAAATGCTCAGCGAACAGCACATTATTTCAAGTTTTCTTCAAAAAAGGGTTGATCTGTTTTCGGATCTCCCTATAATGCGACCCCACTGAGACGGGAAACGCCAACGCATAGCGAGGCACGAACAACTCAG
>NZ_JADYXK010000011.1:0-123241 GCF_015864275.1 Pseudoalteromonas sp. NZS11_1 | reverse complement strand
TATGCTGACTTAAGTTCTGCCCCCACGTATGCAGTACGCTTGTCATGCCTAACTGGCCATGCCTCTTTCGTTTCGCAAATTTACACAGCGTTTGCCATGCGGCTTTAAATAAACAGTGATATAACGCGTTTGGGTTGTAGTGCGCAATGATATTTAACTCATGCGGGAGCGTAAAAACAAGGTGGAAATACCGACACGGTAATAAATCTTCCTGCTGTTTTTGCACCCATTTAGCCGTAGCCATCCCTTGGCAACGTGGGCAATGACGGTCTCGACAACTACACCCAATTTGTTGTACTTCACTACAGTTATCACATTGCCATGCTTGATAACCGAGCTGCCCCGTTCTGCATGATTGAAGGTGTTGGCAGACTCGTAACTGTTGATAACTCATTATGTGGTGCTGCCGATAATTCCCAAGGCCAGAATTTAAAATATCAGCGAGGTGCAAGCCGCTCATTGGTTCCCCCAACTTGCGAGTAAATCAATGCCACCATGCCCTAATTCAGGTAACCAGTGTAAGTAACTTTGCGTGGTTCTAATGTCACTATGACCAAGCTGATGTTGAAGTTGATGAAGCGGCATCCCTAACTCAAGTTGATGTGTTGCATAAGCATGGCGTAATACATGTGGATTACAGTGCTTTAAACCACACATTTGTGCATGTTTTTTCAATGCCTTTCTGAAGCTTGAGGGTGACATAGGTTTATCCATTAACCATCGTGAATAAAACATCCAGCCCGTTGGGTGATACATTTTCCAATAGCAACGTAATTGATTTAGCACGCTATCTGATACAACAACATAGCGTGACTTATCTCCTTTACCATGTTCAATTAAAATGGTTTTACGCTGTCCATCGATGTCTTGCACTTTGATGCGCAGCAGTTCGCCAATACGCAAACCACATCCATAACACACCACTATCAATGTTTTTAAGCGCATATCCGTGCAACTTTCTATAAGTCGTCGAATATCATCACGCGATAAATAAGTAGGTGCCCGAGGTTTTGCTTTAGGCAAGGCTATGTCTAAGTTCAGTGGGCGGTGTAAAATATTCTTAAACAAAAACCAAATGCTGTTTATTTGTATTTTTTGACTCGCTCTGGAGAGCTTGCGAATGGCGGGATCTTTAAAAAAGATATTCAGCTCATCATCAGTAATTAAATCGAGTGGTTTATTAAAATAATGGCTGAGTTTAAGTAAATGCTCGCAGTAANAGGCTATTTCAGTTTTGACTTGTTCAATGAGTGTATTCATTACTTACCTCCAAATATGGGATAACCCCAAGGTAAGTGTGGCTCAAATGGTCAGAATAGGATCTCCGCGTAGCGGCTTAGTTCAACAGCTTTATCAGAGGACACTTTCCTCTTTTTATGAGCAATGTATGTCCCCTTAATTATTTTTAATATTAATAACAAATCCTGTAACACATTGCCAGCTTTAAACTTTAAGTCAGGCTGTTCTTTTATTAAAATGCAGAAAAGAGGAAAACGTCCTCATTTCTTGACTTAGGAGGAAAAACGCCAATACTGTATATAAATACAGCTAATTGAGATTTAAAATGAAAACTAACTCTCCTTTCCTTAATAGTATTATCAATTATATGTATAGCCATCACTATGCTAAAAAATCTATTGAAACTTATGTCTTTTGGATTACTGCGTATATCCATTTTCATAATAAGCGGCACCCTACCAGTATGGGCAATAATGAAGTAGAAATATTTTTAAATTACTTAACAGTCACTAAAAAAGTGGCAGCGAGAACACAAGCAACCGCTTTAAATGCACTTGCTTTTTTATATAAACATATTATAAAAAATGAGCTCTCATTAGATTTAAACTTCGTTAAAAGTAACCGCCAACAGAAACTTCCTGTCGTACTTACACAAACTGAGGTGTCGCTATTTTTTAGAAATATAAATAAACGACATTATTTGATAGCAAGCCTGCTATATGGAAGTGGTTTACGGCTGATGGAGGCAGTAAAAATAAGAGTTCAAGATATTGACTTCGACTATAAAAACATACGCATTTGGAACGACAAGGGTAATAAAAATCGTATTGTGACACTTGCTGAAGAATTAATACCAATGCTAAGAAATCAAATAATTCAAGTTGATGAATATTTACAGTTAGATTTAAAAAATGATGCGTACGCCGGCGTATGGATGCCTCATCGACTTAGTAAAAAATACCCAAGCGCTAATAAGTCTTTACAATGGCAGTTTCTGTTCCCATCACATAAATTAAGTACGGACCCTGAAACAGGAGAAATAAGACGTCACCACTTAGATCATTCAGGGGTAAGAAAGGCAGTTAAACTGTCTTCAACAAAAGCTGAAATTAACAAACACGTTACCCCACATACTTTGCGCCACTCATTTGCTACGCACTTGCTGCAAAGCGGCGCTGATATACGTACAGTACAAACACAGCTAGGTCACAGTGATGTGCGTACTACGCAAATATATACCCATGTACTGCAGCAAGGCGCTAACGGGGTTATTAGCCCTTTTTCAAGATTATAAGCGTCTCTTTTTAATACTCTACAGATACATATTCACTTTCAAACCAATACCGTCATCTATTTCCATTTTAAAAACATAAAAAAAGCCCCGCTTGTTTTTACACAAGCGGGGCTCCACACTAATACTTTTCAAGAATAAAAGCGCCGATACTGCGGGCGCTTTGCATCATTGAATTTAATTACTTTAACTTACTGATTAACTACACTTTTAAGCGGATTAATCGGCTGTGCGTTATCGTCTAGTAGGTTCATATCAAAATCGAACTCATCTACACGAATCGCTTTTTCACGTTTGATGTTGTAATCAATTAACTGAACGTGTTCAGCTTGTGTGATTACGTTTGCCGCTAGTGCGTTATCAAGCGTGATGTTAAAGCGTATACCTGGTTTAATTACTTTAGCACGTAATGCTTTTTTAACTTTAGCCAGTTCGCCAAGTGATGCCATTTTAGCTTTGTAAGCTTGCTCATTAATATGATGGCCATCGCCCACTACTGGTTTAACTAAATGCGTGATTTGCGCTTTAAATGCGGTATCTAGCTGAGCTTGCTTAGCTAGTTTGCGGATTAAATCGTCGCTAATTTTTGGCATTTTAGTTGAGTAGTTCATTGTAATGAAACGAATAAACTTACGTGTACCACTTGCAGGGAAGTTATCTAAAAACTTATGCAATGCTTCTTCAGCACTTTGTAGTGCAAAACGAGTCGCGTAATGGAAATACGGCGCTGCTTGCTCACGGTCACTACTTGATACTTTTTGCTCGTAGTATTTAATTGATGCCATAGCTGCATATAAGAAGCTCATTACATCGCCTAAACGTGCCGATAGCATTTCTGCTTGTTTTAACTTACCGCCAAGTACAAGTAACGAAAAGTCTGCGTACACTGCAAGTTTTGCAGATAATTTATGTACTGCTTTTTCATAGTCGCGTACTTCTGGTAATTCAGAATTAGCACTTGCTGTAAATGGTAAAACCCCCAGGCGGAAAGCACGTAAGCTGTTTGCTGTGCTGTAACCAATTGTTTTACGCAAAATGCCGTTAAATTCTTTATCTGCGCCTTTGTCTTCGCTGTGAATTGACTCAACCATAGATTGTAAGTATGGGTGACAACGCATAACACCTTGACCAAATATCATTAGGTTACGTGTAAGAATGTTCGCGCCTTCTACCGTAATGGCAATCGGCTGAGCAACATAACCACTTGCTAATGTATTTTGTGGACCATTTTGAATCGCTTTACCTGCTTGAATATCCATTGCTGAATCAAGCACGTCGCGACCAAGCTCTGTCATGTGGTATTTAGCGATTGCGGTTACTACTGATGGTTTTAAGCCCATGCCTAAGCCTTCAGTTGTAAGTACGCGCATTGCTTCTTGTAGGTATGTTTTACCTGCAATGTCAGCTAGTTTTTCTTGAATACCTTCAAACTGGCCAATGGCTAAACCAAACTGTTCACGCACTGCTGCGTATTCTGATGCTGATTTAAATGCAACTTGTGCTGTACTAACACCTAGCGCAGGTAATGAAATACCACGGCCAGCACCTAAACAGCTAACCAGCATTTGCCAACCACGGCCGATGTTTTTCTGTCCACCAATAACAAAATCCATTGGTACAAATACTTTGTTACCACGTGTAGTACCGTTGTAAAAACGAATACCCATTGGGTCATGGCGATTACCAAGCTCTACACCTGGGTGCTCTTTTGGAATAAGTGCACAGGTAATACCTAAGCTTTCTTTGCCACCTAATAAACCATCAGGGTCCATTACTTTAAAAGCTAAACCAAGTACAGTAGCAATAGGTGCAAGCGTTATGTAGCGCTTGTCCCATGTGATCTCAAGGCCAAGTACTTCTTCGCCTTTATACATGCCTTTAGTAACTGTACCAATGTCTGGAATGCCACCTGCATCAGAACCCGCTTCTGGGCTTGTTAATGCAAAACATGGAATGTCTGTACCATTTGCTAGGCGTGGTAAGTAATGTGCTTGTTGTTCTTGCGTACCAAAGTGGAGTAATAACTCACCCGGGCCTAACGAGTTAGGAACCATTACGGTTACCGCAACTGCTGAGCTCTTAGTCGCAATTGTGCCAACAATAGTAGAGTTTGCATAAGGGCTAAACTCTAAACCACCAAACGACTTAGGAATGATAAGCGAGAAAAAACGCTCTTTTTTCAAAAATTCTAAGATGTCATTTGGTAAATGAATGCCGTTTTGAATCACTGAATCGTCAATCATGCCCAGTAGTTCTTTTACTGGACCGTCTAAGAATGCTTGCTCGTCTGCGCTTAATGTAGCAGCAGGTACATCGCGAAGTGCACTGAAATCAGGCTTACCTTGGTAGATAGAACCTTCAAGCCATACATCACCCGCGTCTAGCGCTTCTTGTTCTGTGATAGAAATACTTGGTAATACTTTTTTTAGTTTTGTACGTAAACTCATGATTGAACTCATCCGACCAGCTAAATAATAACTACATTACGTCATAAAAAATCGTTTAGATCAATTACTCTATTCAATTAATTAACAGTTTTTTCAATTTATTTTCTTTACCTGAACGTAAACTGTTGAAACACAAAGGCTTACAGTTGTACGCTGAAAAAAAGTATTTTAGCTAAAATGATGAATAAAACAGCAAAAGCGCTAGCGCTGTATCTATTTTTTTATGGGCATAAAAAAACGCAGCACAAATAGGCTACGTTTTTATTCAATTTGTAGAGGCTACATTATCAGTTAATCTAGCTAAAACTACTTAAATTTAAATCAAATTGTATAAGCGCTTCACTTAGCAACTTTAACAACTTGCTTGCCGGTAAAACCACCAGCAAGTTGTTTATTAAGTGCTTGCGATACTGACTCAGCACTAAAATCTACGGGCGTTATTTCTGGGTGTTTAATGTCGCCACTAACAGATCCTTCAAGTAACAGGTTGCCCATAAAACTCAAACGTTGTTGTGCACATAAACTATTAGCAAGCCACGCACCACCAATCGATACAACACTAATATTGGGCGCTCGGTGATACATTAAGTCTTGATCAAAACAAGGGAGCGGATTTAAGCAGGCAATACGTCCGCAAAAACGCATTAACTCAATATTACGCTGAGTACACTCACCACCAATCGTATCAATAACCGCATCAAAGCCTTGTGGGCCAAGTTCTCTGCGGATTTTTTCGCATAGCTTTTTATCGCTATAGTCAAAAACCACATCAGCGCCTAACTGCTTAACCAACTTATGATTACGCTTTGATGCTGTGGTAAATACGTCTGCACCGCGCTGCTTTGCATATTGAATAGCAAACTGCCCTACCGCTCCGGCTCCGCCTTCAATAAAAATAGTATCGCCTTCACTAATGCCTATTTTATCTAAGCTGATAAGTGCTGCCATACCGGCGCATGGAAGTGTTGCTGCAATGGCCGGATTTAAACTGCTTGGCACAACCGACACTGCAAAGTTAGGTACTTTGGTGTATTCGCTCAAAGCACCTTGCTCACCAATGTTGGCATGCCACATAACCCGCTCGCCAACATTTGGAAACACACCTTTATTAGCTTTAACCACAACACCTACGGCATCTAAGCCTAAAATGTGTGGATACTGCCATTTACAAAAGCCTGTTTTAGCAAATTGACCATCAACTGGATTTAAACCAACGTACTCTACTTTTACAAGCAGCTCGTTATCTGCACAAATAGGAACAGGCAGCTCAGCATCCGCTAAGTCAATTGCTTCATTTGGTTCTGGCAGTACAATAGCGCGCATCATTTGCGGGATAATGTATTCATGTAAATTTTCAGTATTTGGCATCAATATAACTCTACTTATTAGTGTCGTTTAACGCATAACTCCATTGGCCATTAAATGACTGGTAAGCATTTACTTTGGCAAGCAGTGAAGTGATTGTTGTTTCAACAGCATTTTCTTGTGCTATTAAAACATCCTGGCGCGCATCTAACAACTCAAGATAAGGAATTTGACCTTCTTCGTACATTGCTTGTGCTTGTAAAAATGCTTTATTAGCAAAGTCATAGCGTTCGTCAGCAAAGCGTTTTTGCTGTGCTTGATTGACCAATAATTGCAATGAAAGTTCACTTTCACTTAGTGCAGTTAATACTACTTGTTGATAATCGCTGTAAGCGGCTTCACTTAAAAACTGCTGCGCGTCGCGCTGTGCTAATAATGCTGGGTAGCTTAATAACGACCATTGCAACTGCGGCGCTACTTGCCACTGTTGGTCGGTATTTTTTAAGCCTGTGCTATCTATACTCACAACCCCTGCAAATGCAGATAAGCTAATATCTGGTAATAACGCTTTGCTAGCTGCAACACTTAAACTATTTGCTTGGCTAAAATCAAACAATGCACGGCTAATATCTGGACGTAAGGCAATGGCATTATTAGCGTTTTTTAGTGCTACGCTAAAGTCACGTTCAAGCACACCTTGCTCGTTTTCAATAGCAATATTTTGCGCTAACTTACCGCTTAGTACTGCAAGGGCAGATAAATCGCTGTATTTTGCATACTCAATGGCAGGCATTAGTGCTTGTTGCTGCCTAAGCTGCGCCATAGTACGGTTTAAATCAAGCTCGTTTGCGACGCCTTCGTCAACACGGGCTTGAAGAACGTCAATACTTTGCTCAAGCGCTTCAATTTGAAGCGTAACAATGTGTTGTTTTTCAACATTGCCTTGATAACTTACAAAGCCTTTAACGACTGACGAAACAACTTCAATTTGCAGTAAACGTACTTGCTCTGCTTGGCTCATGGCTGATGCATTTGCAGCATCAACCAACGCCGTTATACGACCAAATAAATCTAGCTGCCAATCAAGTGCAACGTTTGCACTTGATTGACGGTCATAAACGCTTGGTGCATCGCTTCGAGCTGCGCCAACATTTACGCCACCTTGCGGAAGGTACTGGGCTTTTTGCTCTCCTAGTCGCGCTAATGCACTTTTAAGTGTTAGCTGGCTTGTTTGCAAATTATAGTTATTTGCAAGCGCACCGGTAACAAGCTCATTTAGTTGATCAGAATTAAGCTTTTTCCACCAGTTTGTTTCATCAGCAACGCTAACGTTACTAGCAATATTAGCTTTGGCAACAAATTCGTTAACGGCTTTTTGCTCGCTCATGGTGTCTATTTTACTCGCACACCCGGCTAAAAACGCAGCGACTAATACTGCACTGGCGGTCAGACTTGTTTTAAGTCTTTTTTGCATTAATTTAGTCATGAGTATTCTCCTGCGCTTTCTCTTTTTTGTTAGTCACTAACATATAAAATACCGGCGTAAACAATAGGCCAAACACGGTTACACCTATCATCCCTGAGAATACTGCGTTACCCATTGCGTGTCGCATTTCGGCGCCTGCACCGGTGGCAAGTACTAACGGTACAACACCTGCTGTAAATGCAATTGAGGTCATTAATATTGGGCGCAAGCGCATACGACATGCCTCAAGTATTGCCTCTAAGTGCGATAAGCCTGAGTCGTGTCTATCTTTTGCAAACTCAACCATCAATATTGCATTTTTAGAAGCCAACGCGACCAGTACTATTAACGCTATTTGGGTGAATATGTTGTTGTCTGAGCCAACAAACCACACACCTAACAAGGCTGAGAAAATAGTCATTGGTACTATTAATATAATTGCCAGTGGTAAACGTAAGCTCTCGTACTGCGCTGCAAGTACCATAAATACAAGTAATACAACTAACGGGAATACATAAACCATGGTGTTACCGGCAAGTACTTGTTGGTACGTTACTTCAGTCCACTCATATTCAATACCTGTTGGTAGTGTGTCTGCGAGTACTTTTTCAATAGCAATTTGTGCTTGATCAGAACTATAACCTGGCGCTGGGCTACCATTTAGCTCTGCACTTGGGTAACCGTTGTAATGCATAACACGGTCAGGACCAATCGTTGGAGTTACAGTTAGTACAGACCCCAGTGGCACCATATTACCTGAGCGGTTACGTACTTTTAAATTAAGTATTTGATCAGGATCTAAGCGATAGTCAGCATCAGCCTGTGCATTTACTTGGTACGTTCGGCCAAACATATTAAAGTCATTTACGTACACAGAGCCTAAGTAAATTTGCAGTGCATTAAATACTTCATCAAGTGGAATACCTTGAATAAGCGCTTGCTCACGGTCAATATCAATATCCATTTGTGGAACTTGGATACGGAAACTTGAGTACAAGCCCATTAATGCAGGGTCTTGTTGCGCTTTAGTAATTACGGCTTGCAGACTATTAAATAAGGCTTCAAATCCTTTATTAGCTCTGTCCTCTATTTGCAGTTTAAAACCACCGGTAGTGCCTAAACCTTGAATTGGCGGCGGTGGAAATACCGCTACAAATGCTTCATCAATGGCAGCAAAACGTTTATTCAACTCTGCAGCAATCGCCATCGCTGATTGGCTTGGGTCGGTACGTTTGTCAAAGCTTTCAAGTGGTGTGAATACAATGCCGCTGTTAGGGCTATTAGTAAAACCGTTCACTGATAAGCCAGGAAAAGCAACTGTATGTGCAACGCCTGGTACTTCTAATGCAATTTGCTGCATTTGAGCAAGTACGTCTTCAGTACGATCAAGGCTTGATGCGTCAGGTAACTGCGCAATAGCCACTAAATACTGTTTATCTTGCTGTGGAATAAAGCCACCTGGTACGGTATCAAATAACTTAATTGTGCCACCAACAAGTGCAATGTAAGCCACCATTACAACAACGGTCATACGAATTAGTTTTTGTACCAGTTTTTCGTAACCTTTAGCACCACGATTAAATACGCGGTTAAATGGTTTAAATAACCAACGACCAAACAATTTATTAAGTAAACGCGTAAATGCATCTGGTTTTGCATCATGCGATTTTAATAACAATGCAGCAAGCGCAGGCGATAACGTTAATGAGTTAAACGCTGAGATAATCGTCGAAATTGTAATTGTAAGTGCAAATTGCTTATAAAACTGACCTGATAAACCGGTAATAAACGCAGTAGGAATAAATACAGCACTTAGTACTAGCGCAATGGCAATAATAGGGCCTGTTACTTCACTCATTGCAACGCGGGTTGCTTCAAGTGGCGATAAGCCTTTTTCAATATTACGCTCTACGTTTTCAACAACTACAATCGCATCATCTACAACAATACCTATGGCCAATACTAAACCAAACAACGACAAGGTATTAATTGAGACACCTAACCACTGCATTACGGCAAACGTACCAATAAGTGAAATAGGCACAGCAATTAGCGGAATAATTGATGCTCGCCAGGTTTGTAAAAATACAATAACAACAATAACTACCAGCACAATTGCTTCAAGCAACGTTGCAATTACCGCGTCAATTGAGCCGCGAACAAATACCGTAGGGTCGTACACAATGTCGTATTCAACACCAGTAGGGAAATCTTTAGATAAGCGCGCCATTGTTTCGCGTACTTGATCGGAAAGCTCAATAGCGTTTGAACCTGGGCGTTGGAATATTGGCATTGCAAGAGCTGGTTGGTTATCAAGCTCAGCACGCAGTGCGTAAGTGTCTTGACCTAAATCAACACGGGCTATATCAGATAAACGCGTTAACTGACCTTCGTCGCCTACTTTAATAATAACTTGTTCAAATTCTTCAATACTGTTTAAACGACCTTTAACGTTTAACAATATTTGAAATTGACTGTCGTTTGAAATTGGTTGCGCACCTAAGCTACCTGCAGCAACTTGCTGGTTTTGCGAGCGAAGTGCTGTTACTACATCTGTTGCTGTTAATTCGCGTGCAGCAAGTGCATCTGGGTTTAGCCATACTCGCATTGAGTATTTGCCAGCACCAAACATGCGAATATCACCTACGCCTGGTAAGCGCGCAATTTCATCTTTAATGTTTAAATCAGCATAGTTAGATAAGTAAGCTGTGTCGTGCGTTTTTTCAGGAGAGTATAAATGCACTACCATGGTTAAATCTGGTGATGACTTTTCAGCCACAACACCTAAACGTTGTACTTCTTCTGGCAAACGCGGAAGTGCACTGTTTACACGGTTTTGTACTTGTACTTGAGCACGGTCTAAATCGGTACCTAACGCAAAGGTTACCGTTAGTGTCATGCGGCCATCACTGGTACCTTGCGAAAACATATATAGCATGTTTTCAGTACCGTTAATTTCTTGCTCCAGCGGTGTTGCCACTGTTTGCGCAATAACGGTAGGGTTAGCACCCGGGTAGTTAGCGGTAACAACAACTGTTGGAGGAACTACTTCTGGGTATTCACTAACTGGTAATTGGAATAGTGATATACCACCAGCAATTAAAATAACCAATGACAGCATGGCCGCAAATATTGGACGCTGTATAAAGAAATGCGAGAATTTCATCAATAAACCTTATTGCTTAGCCACAAGTTGTGCGTTGTCATTTAACAATGTAAATGCCACACCACTTGTATCAATTGTTACTGTTTGCGGAGAGATTGGCATACCAGGGCCTACGCGAGCTGGGCCATTTACAGCAATAACATCACCTTCGTTAAGGCCCGATGTAACCGCACGTAATGCACCGTAACGCTCACCAGTAGTGATAAGTTTGTATTCAAGTACGTTGTTTTCGCCAACCGTTAATACAAAACGATTTTTTAAGTCGGTACCAATTGCACGTTCTGGGATAATAATCGCGTCGCTAATAGAGTTGGCTGCAAGCTTAATACGTGCAAACGAGCCTGCGCGTAATTGGTTGCTGTCTTCATTAAATACCGCACGTACGCGTAATGTACCCGTTGATGAATTAATTTGGTTATCAATAAAGTTAATGTAGCCTTTGTATGCAAAATCGCTTTGACCCACTTTTTGCATTACAACAGTTTGGTGGCTCGCAGCAGTAACATCATTAAAAGAGCTATTCCATGTGCGTTCATCAACATCAAAATAAGCGTACATAGCTTGGTTTGAAACAATTGACGTTAATACGCTTTGACCCGCAAGTATGTTATTACCTTTGGTAATATTTGCGCGAGAAATAATGCCATCAATTGGTGATACTACTGACGTAAACTCTAAATCAAGCTCTGCTGAAGTAAGTTGTGCTTGAAGTGCAGAAAGCTGTGCTTCGCGTTGGCGTAGTGTTGAAGTACGCGCTTGTGCTTGCTCAGTTGAGATTGCCTTGCGGTCTAATAAGCGTACCGCACGTTTGTCTTCACTTTTAGCTTGCTCTAAGGCAGCTTCTGCGCTATTGATTTGTGCTTTTAAGCTTGCAACAACCGCTGCAAATGGGCGAGCATCTAATTGAAATAAAACATCGCCTTCTTTAACCACGTCGCCTTCTTTAAATTCAATGCTATCGATGATTCCCGATACACGCGGCATTAAAGCAACTTCTTGTGGAGACTCTAAACGAGTTGTATATGTGTGCCAGCTTTGTACCGGCTTAACAAGCACCTGTGCTACATCAATTGGTTGAAGTTGCTGTGCAGGTGCTGATTGAGCTGTGCTCTCATCAGCACAACCCGCAAGTGTTAAAGATGCCGCAGTAAGTGCAGCAGCAATTAGATGTTTGTTCATGAAGACGCTCCATTGTTGATTAGCCTCGCATAATACGGATTAAACCCGTGTGTAAAAACCATAGATTTTTAAATTCATTAATGCCAAAATGGCATCAATAGATTAGTTAAGGTGTAATAATGGATACAACAAGTCGACTTTTAATGTTACTTGAAGTGGTTGAGCAAGGCTCTTTTGCAAAAGCTGCAGAAATACGCAACATAGATCGCTCTGTTATATCTAAACAAATTAGCCGTTTAGAGGATGAGTTAGGCGTTAGGTTACTTAACCGAACCACGCGTTCATTTTCGCTCACAGCGGCGGGTGCCGAAATGATCAAAAAAGCCGCTGAGCTTAGAGAGCTGCTCGGCGAAACCGTACGCATGGCTGAAAACTACCATTTAGAACCGCGTGGCGTATTAAAAATCACTTCTTCAACACTTATTGGTCGTCGTTATTTACAACCTGTACTTAATGATTTTCAAAAACGCTTTCCTCAAGTAGAAGTTGAACTGCGTTTAGACGATAGATTAGTAGATATAGTCTCTGAAGGATTTGATTTGGCTTTTCGTGTAGGTGAGCCTAAAGATTCGTCACTTATTGCACGTAAAATAGCGCGTAACCGATTATTAATTTTAGCTGCACCGCAGTTTATTGAAACTTACGGTATGCCAAAAACAATCGAAGAGTTAGCGCAATTACCAGCAGCAAGCTATGCCAGTAATTCTATTCGAGTAGAAACCATAGATTACTACGATAGTAAGGGTGAACGCTGCGAGCAAAAAATAAAAAGTGTGTTTCGTGCTAATGATGCCGAGTCATTGTTAATGAAAACATTATCGGGAACAACTTACTTTGTTGCCCCTGCATTTATTATTGGTGATGAAATAATACAAGGTAAGCTAGTGCCTTTATTGACCGATGTAAAACTGATGGAGTTTAGTGCGATGTATGCCGTATATCCGCACCGAGATTTACCAGTGAGGACCCGGTTGTTTTTTGATGCTGTGCGCGAGCATTTAGGAAAAGATAAACCGATTTGGGAAAACGGGATCCCCAATTTTGAGCAAATGTATTAAGTAACCCTGCTTAAGCAACTACCGTTTCGTAGTCATGTTCTTTTTTAAACTTACAATACACTTTATTGCGGCCAAATTGTTTTGCTTTATATAACTGTTTATCTGCTTGGTTTACAAAGCTTTCCAATGAATTAGTACTTTTAAATTTTGCAACACCAATACTGGTTGTAACATTAATTGCAAGGCCGTCAATGTCAAATGTGGTATTTTCAAAGCGTGCTCTTATTTGTTCAGCGGTATTAAGTGCAGCCTCTTCATTTGCAAAAGAGCTAAATAAAGCAAACTCTTCACCGCCTACTCTAAATACATACCCTCTACCAAGCACAACTCTTAGTAAAGTGGCCACTTCGATAAGTACTTGGTCACCGACACCATGGCCATGCTCATCATTTATCTGCTTAAAAAAGTCTAAATCGAGTAAAAACAAATATAACTGTGACTTATCTTGTAGTTCAACTTCAAAATAGTGGTTCATTGAAAGGCGATTACCTGCACCCGTTAACGGATCAAGTAACGCTAAATTTTTAAGGCGCTTTGAAAAATGTGAGCGGCTCCCTTCAAAAACATGAGAAATCGCCCAAATACTTAAATAAGCACAGAGTAGATTAAGGGATAAGTTAAAAGTTTCAAAGGGGGCAAGTGTAGACTTACTCCCTAAAATAAACACTTGGATAACTAATAAATTTGCAGAGAAAATTACACCATATTGTTTACCTAATAACAGGTAGTACAAAATAGGTAATGCAAATGACCATACAAACACACCATTACGAGGCGATGCTAAGGATGTACCTAAAATAACAATTAGCGTTATAAGTACACACATTATTAAGGATTGCCAAAACTGTAGTGGACGGCGTATAAGTGAAATATAAGTAAATATACAATAAATAGAAAAACAGATTTCGATGTAGCCAAGCAATGGAAAGTTATTTACGGTTAAATTAAATCCCGCAAATCCTACCGATAAAAAACCAAAACAAAGACACATCCCTCTCAGAACGTCCTTTCTTAATGATTTAGTGCTATTAAGAGCCGCGATATCCATTCTAATCACTTAATAAAAATAAAAAGTAAGTTTAACGTGAAAATACAATTTAACAAGCCTTGTTGATATAAAACCATGTAGATACAACCAGTTATTTACATTTTAGGGATAATGTAGTGTGTTTTAGAAACACGTTTGATGCTTTAATATCACTAAGTGGCTTTAACAACTAGCCACCTAACATGGATAAATTAGTAGTAATACCTGTATTACCTTGGTGTAAAAGGTGAGTTGGCTTTTTGGTTTTAATATAACGAGATAACAATGCCATTAATTCACTGTTTGAACTGTCGTTCATATATTCTCTTAGCGAAATACCCTCTTCAGAAAACAAACACAAGTGCAGATTCCCTTTTGCTGTAACCCTTAATCGGTTACAGGTACTACAAAAGTCGTTGCTGTAAGGCATGATCAAACCAATTCTGCCTTGATAATCAGGATGAGCAAACTCTTGAGCAGGACCTGCTGATGCACTACGCGCAACTTGCTGCCAACCCGTTTGTAATAACTGAGTTTTTAAAACTTGCCCAGAAACATGGTTAGCATCAAAAAAAGCTTTGTTGTCGTTTGTTTGCATCAATTCTATAAAGCGGATGGTAACGGGACGGTGTTTAACCCAGTTTAAAAATGTATCAAACTCTTTTGCGTTGTATTGCTTCATCAGCACGCTGTTTATTTTTACCGAATCAATACCCGTTTCAAGCGCAGTATCAATGCCTTTCATTACTGAGGTAAATTTGTCATGCCCAGTAATGGTGTTAAACATGCGTGAATCTAAACTATCAATGCTTACATTAATGGCGTTTAAGCCTGCATCTACCCAGTCATGAATATTCTTATGAAGAGAAAAACCATTGGTAGTCATTGCAATTTTTTTTATGCCCGCGACATCTTTTGCCGCGCGAACAACATCTATAAAATCTTTTCTAAGGGTTGGCTCTCCGCCAGTGATCCTTACTTTTTCGATACCATGGTGTGCAAACGCTTTAAGCGTGTTGCTAATTTCATCAATTGTGAGAAAACCACGGTCATGACCGCCCTGATAACCATCTGGTAAACAATAAACACACTTAAAATTACATACATCAGTAATAGACAAACGTAAGTAACTAAACTCTCGCCCTGTTGGGTCGATTAGCATAAATAAACCTTAACTAATATCAACAAGTAATAACAACCTAATACCAATTTGCAATAATACTTAATCATTTAATTAAGCGAATTAGTATAAACAACGCTACTTATTGATACATAAATAATAATTACATAAATATATTTAATAACTTAAAGGAGCAGCATAAAGCATACCCCTTTAGTTATTTTTGTTTTACGCTTCTAAGCCTTTTTTAAGTTCGCTTGGCTTCATTGGTAGGTCACGTAAACGCACGCCTACTGCATTAAATACAGCATTACCAATCGCAGGAGCAACCCCTATAACGCCAGGTTCGCCTAAACCAACTGGAAACTCATCACTTTGTAAAAATTCAATGTCAATATCTGGCACATCTTGCATTCTTAGCGGTAAATAAGTATTAAAGTTAGTCGCTGATACCTGTCCATCTTTATACGTATTTGATTCATGCAATGCAAGGCTGCTGCCCCATAGTAACGACCCTTCAATTTGCGCCAATGCGCCATCTGGGTGAACTATTAAGCCCGCATCTACAACAACATAAAGCTTTTTAAGCGTTATTTTACCACTATCACGGTTAACGTGAACATGCGCTGCGGTTGCAAGCCATGCTGGCATAGTACGTTCTTGCCCTGAGCTTACAGAAAAACCAATGCCCTCATCTTTAGCTAATTTAACAGAAGCTACTTTGTCAGACACCGTTTTAAGCACATTACGTAAGCGCAGTGCTCCACCAACGCTCTCAGGTGCTTTACCCGCTTGCTTGCCTTTACCATCTAACATTTCAATTCTAAATTGAACTGGATCTTTGCCTTGCTTATGGGCAATTTCATCAATAAACGACTCAAGGCTCCAAGCAATCCAACCTGGCCCTACTGAACGTAACCAACCTGGAGTAAAGGTGCTTTGTGCAACTTCGTTATTAATAGCGCGTGCACGATGACTGCTCATGCTATACCAATGATCGGCGCCCGATGCCGAAAATGCATCAAATTTACCTTTACCATCAACACCCGGTGATAAAAACCCAGGTGCCATTGCTTTAGTAGGCCAACCTGCAGCAAATGCATGCTCTAAACCAGTAAAAGTACCGTTTTTATCAAACGACGCCGTCATTTTTGCAGCAGATGCAGAACGAGACTGATCGAATAAACTATCGTCTGCTCGTGTAAATACCAGTTTTACTGGTTTACCTACTGCTTTTGCGGTTAGAGCTGCAGGTACAGTCCAGTCACCAAATAATCGACGACCAAAACCACCACCTAAATAATAAGGACGAATAATTACTTTGTTTTGTTCTATTTCGAGTGCTTTAGCAAGCGCAGGTAACGTAAGTGACTGCCATTGGTTACCAGTATGAATAATCCAATTTCCGTCTTTAAATTCTGCAACCGCATTTAATGGCTCTAGCTGATAATGACTTGCTGTCGCTGTGGTATACATTGATTCTAACGACTCACTGGCGTCTGCTTGGGTTTTCTTTATATCGCCTTGATCAACAAATAAAGTACCCGAGTCGCGTTGCTCGCATAATCGCTTACCTTCTTTTTGAATATCAGCTTCAGATATATTTGCTGACTCACCCTTTTTGTAACTCACCTTTAAAGCATCTACTGCTTTAATGGCACTTGGGTAACTATCAGCTAATACAACAACCCAGCCTTGCACTGTGTTACTAGGGTCATTTAAAATTTCATAGCCTTTGTAACCTTTAATAGCTTTTGCTGCACTATCGTCAACGTTTGTTACTGTGCTGCCATAACGGGTTGGCGGTATTACTGGTCGCGCGTACAGCATGCCTTCAACTTCTACATCTATCCCATATACTGCGGTACCATTTGTTTTGGCTGGTATATCAAGCGCTTTAAAGTCTTGTTTAAGCCCAGTTAAATGACGTTTATTAGCAGGTTTTAGTGGAAGGTTTGCAACTTCATCACTGGTAAATGTACGATTAAACTCGCCTTTTTTAACTATGTCAGCATAACTAACCGATTTTTCGCCTGCAATAATATAGCCCTTTTCAGCACGACATTTGTCTGCAGGCACGCCGAGCATTTTAGCTCCGGCTTCTATTAATGCAATTCGACCCGCAGCGCCGGCTTGAGATAATGGCTTGAAGCTTTGAAATACAGACCACGAACCACCCGTTACCATAAAGCCCCATTTTTCATGGGTATCTACGTAGGTAATTGATACTTTATCCCAATCACATTCAAGCTCATCAGCCACAATGCGCGCAAGAGCAGTACCAATATGTTGACCCATTTCAGCTTTAGCAATACTCACTTCTACGGCGCCGTCGGTGCTCATAGTCCACCAAATAGTGGGTGAAAAAGCTTGTTGCGCAATTGATTCTTTTGCACTGACCGAACCCGAAAATAACGCAGGGGCAAACGCCATGACTAAGCCTGCGCTAGCAGTGCCAATCATAAACGAGCGACGATTTAAATTAACGGTTTCGCTATTTTTTTGAAATAATTTTTTCATTATCGGCTCCAGTTAAGCGTCTTGTGCATTTGGATCAAATATATTTACTACACTTTGTGACTCATCTGCAGCGCGTTGAATAGCAGTTTTAATACGTTTATAAGCCATACAGCGACAATAGTTACCATTCATATGGCTTACTATTTCTTCATCTGAAGGACTTGGATTAGCTGCTAGTAATGTAGCAGCTTGCATTATTTGCCCCGACTGACAGTAACCGCACTGTGGTACTTGCTCTTCAACCCATGCTTTTTGAAGTGGGTGTTCGTTATTAAGCCCTTCAATTGTAGTAATGTTTTTTCCTGCAATTGCGCCAATTGGTAAAACACATGAGCGAGTTGCTTGCCCATCTAAATGCACCGTACACGCACCACACATTGCAATACCGCAACCAAACTTCGTACCTTTTAATCCAATTTCATCACGAATAACCCATAACAATGGTGTATCTTCACTTGCGTGTGATTCAACCACCTTGCCATTAATTGTAAACGTCACCATAGCTTGCCCCTTGATTAAGCTTTATAACCCGTGTTTAAATTATTTAATTTAAACACGGGTTATAACAGTTAAGATTGTTGTAACTACTAACCCATAACACATATAGTTACCGCATCAGCTACATTAACAGCTAAATACCATAACCACTGCACTAAAGCGTTAGCGCAGCTAAAACTTATTTTGCCCTACTAATACTTTTTCACTCATTTTTAGCTATAAAATTACTTAGCTGCTTTTGAGTATCTATGTCTAAACTCGCACTACGTAAACTAATTGTATTGACGACCTCACTGCTGAAGCGCAGTAATTGCTGTGCACCTCTATCTGAAGTTAAGCTTGCAAGCTGAGATAAATCAACCACTGGGAATATAGCGGGTACACCTAAACGCTCGCCATAGTTTGCGCACCAGCGCGATGGATTACGTGTAAAACCAGTAACTAGCTCACTTAAGTGCGCTACTTTTAGCTCAACCTGATCCGCGAGCATAAATAAAATCCCATCAAAGGACTTATTTTTAAACACTGTTTGAGAAGCTATCGCGATTGAATTACCTAAACCTTGGCTCCATTGCTTGTTCTCAATGAGCTCTATGTTTTTATAACCTGCCAGTGCTTGTGATACTTCTTTATGCCATGCCCCGGTAACTACATACACCGGCGTGTCATCAAGTGCTTGAAGTGTATTTACTGCATGCTCAATCATTGTTTTGCCAAACCCGATATCAGCCGTTAATTTACAGCCGTTAAAGCGAGATGATTGACCTGCGGCTAAAACAACTTTTGCAATTAGCACGCCTCTTGCCCCCAATGGCTTAGCGATTGGGCGTTTTTGTCACACAGCACTGCATGTATTTCGCTGATCAGCGATAGTGCAATACTCTCTGGCGAGTCGCCGCCTAAATTTAAACCGACAGGCCCAAAAACAGGAGACTTTATTTGTGAAACACGCGTATTTGCGTGCTCTAAAACTTGTTCACGTCTGTGCTTAGGACCCAATAACCCTATGTATTTAAATGGAACATCTTTAAATTGAGCCAACGTACTGGCGTCAAGTTCAACGCTGTGAGCCATTAAAATAGCAGCATCGACTTTATTGGTTATGCAATATTCTTTTAACTCACTCGGTGTGGAGCGCAAAATAGCATCTGCATTTTTAAAATATTGCCTTTTTGCATTAGCCGCGCGTGTATCCCATACAGTTACACTCCAACCAAGTTGTTTGGCAAATGTATAAACCGGAACTGCATCGGCCCCACCACCCACTATTAATAAATGAGGAGGCGGATAAATAGAAGTTTGCAAGCACGTAGCGCCTTGTAATTCTACCAACTGCGCTTTGCGGTTCATTGATAAACCATGTAACTCATCATTTTGCGTAAATACACCACTGCCGGCTGGCAAAATGGGGCTTACTTGTTGAAGGTATCGCCCTGGTTTATTCTCATTAAGTGCTTTAGATACAAGCTCTAGCTGTAAATAGTCATTAGCTTTGTGAATGGGCTGCAGTAAAATATGTACTATGCCCCCACAACCAATGCCAAGTTGAAATGTTAAATCGTCTTCATCGGTGGCATCATAACTAATGGTTTTACTGGTTAAAGTACTCATTACTTGTTTAGCGTGGCGCTGTATGTCAGCTTCTAAACAGCCTCCCGAAAGCATCCCCAAGCGCTCGCCTAGGCTCGAAATAAGCATCATAGCCCCTAGTTTTCTGTAGCTAGAGCCTTCAATTTTGTACAAAGTAGCTAAAACCCATTCTTGGTTGTCCCTATTGAGATACCAAGTGTTTAAGATACTTTTCAAATCTGTAACCATATATTGCCCTTTAAAAAGCATTTTTTGCGTTTAAAAACAAACCAGCCTAAACAGCTAATTTAAAACTTAATAATTCACGCACAATTTAGTTTTCTATTATATCGTTTAAGGTCTCAATTAACTCATCAAATTGATCATTAACGCTTTGGCGTTGTTTATCATTTAGAGTTAGGTTTAATTCGTAGAGTAAATTTATATATAAATTTAAGTTTGCTTCATTGCTTTTCAATAGTGCGTCGCTCATATAAAGTTCGCGCTCTTCAATAACCGTACTTAACTGATTTATAAGTTCTTTTTTTGTAATTTCAGCATTTGTAAATACCTGTTTGGCTGCATTCAAACGGTTTTGCTTGTACTCTAACCACAGCGCTCCTGAGTCTTGATGTTGTTCATTAGTTGATTTAATCAGCGCTTTTTGTTGTTTATTAAGCTTGCCTATCCACTGCTCGTAGTATTCAAATTGCTCTTCTAAACGCTCACTTTTTCGCTCAAGCGGGGTTTGTTCGTTAAACTCTTCGCGTTCGTCGTTAATTTTTATTTGGATATTGTCTAAAAGCTCACCTCTTTGCTCACTTGATAGGGTTGCCCCAAGTTCAGCTAAAGGCAGTTTTGCGTACCCAAGTAGGTTCTGCCAATGTTGTTTTGCAAGCACAACCTGTGTTTTTAATTGTTTAGCCTCCAATGTTTGGTTAAACAATACTTTTATATTTTGTATGTCTTGTCTGTAGGCGGGTAACTGGGTAGTTCGGTGCCAATTTTGTGTTGTTGTAATTATGTTTTTTAGCTGTGTATTTTGCTTTTTATTTAAATCAACATAATCGTCAACCCAAAACGATGAAAGCCAACTCAAATTATTGTAAGTAAAAGATGCCGAACAACTACATAAAAACAACATACTTACAGCAAGGCATATCTGTTTTAGTTTTTTTGCTTTGAAATTATTAAGCATAACCTTCTCTATTATTTAGATTGTGGCAAAGCTCAAAACTCATTTGATAATAATTATCATTTAAGTGTTGACTTGCATTTAGATCTAACTGATAATCGTTCGCACAAACACAGTGTAACAACCTCAGTGCCTACGGAAGAATATTCAGCAAGGATGCTGACACATTAAAAGAAGAGCGTGCCGCTTCGTGTTATTACTTACTCGACCCAAGTAATAACATCAAATATCACATTTACTTGCTACATTGCTCATATTAGTGACGGTTAATATGACTCAAAAAAGCCCTAACGGGCTTTTTTTATTTCTTTAAATTTTCTATAAAATCTGTATCTTACACTTCTTAAACTCGTTTACTTACCTTAAAAGTCCACCGCGCTATTATTTACATTTTATACGCACGATCTGATAAGGTATCGCCTTGCGTTTGCGCTAAAGCTGGCGTAAAACATAACAGTAGACACCCTTTTTTGCATCTATTTATAATAATCGATTTAGTCTCTACTTAAATGCATTGAGTATTAAACGTTTAAAATGCGCAAATAGTGCAAAAATTTAATAATTTAGCATTTAACTAAAGTCTGTTTACCTTTCGGGATTAAAACTTGTTCTATTTAGGCCCTATTTAATCGCGGCAAGATATACTGGCCCTAAAACCTATCGTAACTATTACTAATTGGAGACATTAATATGTCACAGTTTAATTTGAAAGCACTCGTTCTTGCTGGCGTTTTACTTGCCAGCCCTTTCGCTCATGCAACATTAGAAGATGGCATAAGAGCAGCTAACGAAGGTGAATTTGCAGTCGCCCTAAAAGAATTTCAATACCTTGCCGATAAAGGTTTTGCGCCAGGAATTTACGAACTAGCTAAATTATACGAAGGTGGATACGGTGTAACACGCGATTACCGCAAAGCAGCTGCGCTTTATCAACAAGGCGTTAAAAAGAACCATCCGGATTCAATGTTTGCGTTAGCTGTTTTATACGACGAAGGTAAAGGCGTAAAGCTTGATCACCAAATGGCTGTTACCTTATTTGAAAAAGCAGCCAATAAAAACCTGCCTGCGGCTCAGTTTAATTTAGGTGTAATGTATTCCAATGGCGTGGGCGTTACGCGAGATTATGAAGCGGCACGCAACTGGTACGAAAAAGCAGCTGCAAACAATTACTCTTTAGCACAATTCAATTTAGCCCTCATGTATTTTGAAGGGCTAGGTATGCCAAAAGATTTAGAAAAGTCGTACATTTGGAATACTATCGCTGAGTACAACGGCAATATGCAAGCGAGTCATAGCCGCAAACTTGATGAGCGTAAAATGCTGCCTAAAGAAATTGAAGAAGCTAAAGAAAAAGCCGATGCCATTTATGCAAAAATACAAGTGGGTACCTATGCTGGCGAAGGTCGCTTATTTTAAAGTTTAAGACTATTAAGAGTTTAAGACCTTAACCTTAGTTTGAAACTAATCTAAAAAAGGCTGAATTACATAACGTAATTCAGCCTTTTTAATATATCTTGATTTAGCAGATTCAAAATCTATTCAACTTTACAAAATCAACACACTCTTATTTTATGTAAAGCCACTTTAGTAGCTTAATAAGAAGTTTGCTTTGTTTTAGCAGCATAACAATACGAGGATTAAACGAGCCCGATACTAACGTATTTTTAGCATGGCTAAACGTTAAAAACCCTTCTATGCCATGATAATGCCCCATTCCTGAATGCCCTACACCACCAAAAGGGGCATCGTCAGCAGTTACTTGCACTAACGTATCGTTTATTGCCACAGTGCCACTGATTGTTTGCTTCATAATGTATTCTTGAGCGTGCTTATCTTGCCCTAAAATATAAAGCGCTAACGGGTGGTGATGGGCTTTAATATAGTCAATTGCGCTGTCGAGCGTGTCATAACTCATTATTGGTAGTATTGGGCCAAATAGCTCATCTTGCATTAGCTGCATTTCGTCAGTTACTTGAGTCACTAAATGCAGCCCCATACGATGTTTTTGCTCATCTTGCTGGTTTTGCTCAAGTGGCTTAATAATGTTTGCGCCAAGCTCTTGTGCTTGCTCTAAGTAGGTTGCTAAACGTTTATAGTGTGCATCGCTAATAATAGAGGTTAAGTTTTTA
Organism: Pseudoalteromonas sp. NZS11_1; assembly: GCF_015864275.1. Classification (NCBI taxonomy): domain Bacteria; kingdom Pseudomonadati; phylum Pseudomonadota; class Gammaproteobacteria; order Alteromonadales; family Pseudoalteromonadaceae; genus Pseudoalteromonas; species Pseudoalteromonas sp. NZS11_1. Next base: position 100,033 of record NZ_JADYXK010000011.1, on the reverse strand, counting down.
CCTTCAACACCGTCTTTAAAGTGCTTTTTATAAAGCTCGCATAATTGCTGAACCAGCTGATGCTCAAGCGCTTTGGGTACAAATACGTAGTCGGGAGCAACGCATATTTGCCCTGCGTTGGCCATTTTTCCAAACAGTATGGCTTGTGCCGCTTTTTTAATATCGGCATTTTGCGTAATAATAACTGGCGATTTACCACCGAGCTCAAGCGTTACTGGTGTTAAATTACGACTCGCTGACGCCATTACTAATTTACCTACGGCCGATGACCCCGTAAATAATAAATGAGCAAATGGCAGTGATGAAAACTGCGCGGCTACGTCGCTACCGCCTTGTATTATTTTGCAATGCGTTTGCATGTCGTCTTTAAATATTTTTTCGATAACGACGTTTGTGTGAGGTGTAAACTCGCTTAATTTAAGCATCACTCTATTACCGGCAGCTATGGCGGTAAGCACAGGTACTAACGCTAACTGAATCGGGTAATTCCACGGTGCAATAATACCAACCACACCTTTAGGTTGGTAATTAACACTTACTTTTGAAGGCCACAAACTTAAACCTACAGAGCGATTACTTGGCTTTGCCCATTTTGATAGCTTTTTGATAATGTGCGCGAGTGTTTGAACCGTAGGCAATATATCGCCAAGTAAAGTATCGAAAGCGGTTCTGTAACCAAAGTCTTTTGAAGCAGCATCCACTAGCTCTTGCTCAAGTTCAACAATACGTACACGGAGTTTTTTTAATAAAACGAGACGTTTATCAATTGGCAAGTAAGGTGTTTCGAGAAAGCTTTTTTGCAATTCATCAAATTGGGGAATTAAAGGCATTGCCTGTGATGTGTCGGTGCTCAAAATAGATTACTCAATTTTTAAAGTTACCGCAGACTATAACCTTGTTCTGTTTTTCGAGCAATAACACTAATTTGCTTGAAAGCGTAATATATAACTTGAGTTTTTAAGGGTAAATCTACCCTAAGCAACTCTTTTGAACACTAATGGTGTGAATTTAACTGAAATGATTGGATATAAAGAGTAGCTTTGCTTTAAGTTATAACTTTAAACAAAACTACTCTAATATAGGTTGGTTGGAACTAATTTAGTACAGTTTTAAAAGCCAAATACTTGGGCTGCAATCGTCATTGTTACAAGTGTTATTAAAACAATTGCGACAATATTTAGCACAAAGCCGGCTCTTATCATGTCGCGCATTTGAATTTGCCCTGAGCCAAACACAATCGCATTAGGTGGTGTTGCTACAGGCATCATAAATGCGCAACTACACGCAATAGCAGCAGGAATAACCCATACAAGGGGTGAACCTGTTATCGATTCAGCAACAGGACCTAATAACGGTAAGAAACCTGCAGCGGTTGCTGTATTGCTTGTAATTTCAGTTAAAAATGTAATTAAAGCAACCACAACAAGTACGCTCATAACAAGAGGAATCGCACTTGCGCCTTCAATCATGTGAGCAATAAACTCGGCAAGACCTGACGATTTAATTTGAGATGCAAGCGTAAGTCCGCCCCCAAACAATAGCAATACGCCCCAAGGTACTTGTGAGGCGTTTTGCCAATCAAGAATACGCTCATCACTGCCTTTATTAGCAGGCATTACAAACAGCAGTAATGCAGCAGCAATTGCAATTGTAGTATCTGAAATTTTAAGACCTGTTATATCACCCAATAAAGGTCTAAATATCCAGCAAAGTGCAGCAAGCACAAATACAAACAATACGCCTTTTTCTGCGCGTTGCATTATTCCAAGCTTTTTTAACTGTTCAGAAAATACCGCTTTGGTATCAATTTTTTGATCGTTTTTAACATTAGCATCTACTTTATACGCAAATTTGGTAAGCCAAACCCAACTAATAATAAGCATACTTAAAGACAGTGGTACGCCTACAACCATCCACTGAGCAAAGCCTATTTCAATTTGGTAACTGTCAGATAGGTATGCAGCCATTAATGCATTAGGCGGTGTACCAATTAAAGTAGCAATACCACCAATGCTTGCACCATAAGCAATTGATAGTAGCAATGCTTTGCCAAACCCTTCATTACTTGGGTCTGATTGCTTAACCAAATTGGTAATTGAAAGTGCAATAGGCAACATCATTACGGCTGTCGCAGTATTAGACATCCACATAGATAAAAATGCAGTAACAAGCATCATAGCTAAAATTTGTAAACTTGGTTTTTTACCCGCATATAACATGGTGCTTAATGCAATACGTTTATGTAAACCCCAACGCTCCATAGCAATTGAGATTAAAAATCCGCCTAAAAATAAAAAGATTAACGGGTGTGCATATGGCGCAGCCACACTTTTTATTGCTGCTATGTCAGCCAGTGGTGATATTACCAGTGGTAGCAATGCAGTTGCCGGAATTGGTACAACTTCACTTACCCACCACGATGCCATCCAAAACGCTAAACCTGCAGTTTTAAATGCCGCAACCGACATTCCTGTTGGCGGATCAAGTAAACATGTTAATAGCATTACTAAAGGGCCCAGTACTAAAAAAAGCCATTGAAAATGTCTGTTCTTATCTGGTTCTTGCGTCAATATATTATCTGTCATGGCTAGCCTCTAAAACTTGTATTTAAGACCAAGCGCAACACTGCTGTCGTCTTGTTCTTCTAAATTAAGATCGGTATATAAAAGATAAGCTGTAGTTTGCTTATCAAATACATAATCAAGGCCTGTGCTCCATTGCGTTGCCTCAGATGCTTGACGAAGAGTTGAGTCATCTTTAGCAAATTGAATTTTTGGCACCCACTTATCAAGTGTATAACTGGCACTTAATACGTAACCATTGCCCGACTTTGTGCCATCTACTGATTCTGAATGTTGGTATAACGCACCAAGTTGTAATTGTTCGAACTTATAAACACCGGCAATTCTGCTTGCAGTAATATTATTAAGTGAATCAACATGGCTTAACGATAAGTAATATGGCGTATTATTTAAATTACGATCACCATAAATAAGCGTAGCAGCAAAACCTGCTTCATTATCTTTATTATCGTCTTTAGGAGCGTAGGTAAATGAAAACTGCGTATTATGCCAATAGTTTGAGGTGTAAGTTATTGTGTCACCGAGGCGGTCTTGACCTGCAATAACCTGTGCCATATCGGCTTGAGTTTCGTTAAAGTTATCGAGTTTACCTTCAGAGTATTTAAAGCGAGTGTCGTTACGACCTACAACAACTTCACCAAAAGCACCTTTTAAACCTAAGTAAGTATTACGTGCAGTAAAAGGCTCTTGCGTATCATCTTCTTCAAAACCTTTAACTTGTACCTCATATTTAAAAACAGCACTTAAATATTCGTTAAGTTTATGATCGCCCTTAATACCAATACGCGAGTATGGCGCTTCAATTTGAGTACCCTCTTCGGCATAACGCATTATGCCCGTATCAGTACTGGCAATTTGTACTTCGGCTTTACCGTATACAGCGTACTCTGCAGCAAAAGATGTGTGTGAAAATGTAGCTAAGCAACCATAGGATAGAAATAAAATACAGGTGTGTGTAGTTTTTGTCATCGTGTGCCCTAATTATTAGAATCTACTTGTTGTAGCGCTAATAAGGCAACTTTACTGCCAAGTGTATAAAAGTAATCTATTTCAATAGCTTACTAAAATAAGTCGTTTAATTTAAATAAAAGCGTGTGAATTACCACACATAAGAAAGTGGGTCTTGTCACCAAACCCACACATTTAGTCAGTAAACATATCTCTATTAAGATTGTATTTACTCATTTTATCGTAAAGTGTTTTACGGGCAATTTGCAGTGTTTCCATGGTGTTTTTAATACTGCCGTGGTTTTGCTCAAGCGCGTACTCAATAAGTGACTGCTCATAAAAAGAGACTTTTTCAGATAAGCTTAAATCGGGAGATAAGCCACCTAATTGTTGTGTTTTAACTTCAGCAAAAGCAAGTTCGGCACCAAGTAATACAGCTCGCTCTGCTTGATTTCTTAGCTCTCTCACATTGCCCGGCCAGTCATAGGCAACTAACCGCTGTTGTATTTCGTAATTTACTGCCGCCGGCGGCTTATGATAGCGAGTTGCAGCAATAGAGCTAAAGTGTTTAAACAAAAGTAATATGTCAGCTTTTCGCTCTCGTAATGGCGGAATATTAACGTTAACCAAACTAAGTCTGTAGTATAAATCAGCTCTAAAATCACCCTTTTCAACTAACGCAAGTAAGTCTACTTTTGTAGCTGCAACAATTCTGATGTCTAAATCAATTGCTTTGTTATCGCCTACAGGTGTTACTTTTCGCTCTTCTAATACGCGTAATAACTTAACTTGCAGTGCCATTGGAGTGCTTTCTATTTCATCTAAAAAGACCGTACCACCTTGTGCATATTCAAACTTACCTTTTCGACTTTGAGTAGCCCCTGTATAGGCACCACTTGCTGCACCAAACAATTCGCTTTCTATTAACTGCTCTGGTACTGCGCCACAATTAATAGCAACAAAATTACAGCTAGAGCGATTACTCTGATCGTGTAGATACCGCGCTACAAGTTCTTTACCTGTGCCAGTTTCACCTTCAATCATTACATCGGTTGGGGTGTCTATAATTGTGTTTAATAAGTGCATCATGTGTTGCATTTTAGGTGTGTCACCTAGTATGCGTACACCTGGGGCTGAGGTTTTCTGTACAGCCACTTTTAATGCGCGGTTCTCCATAACAAGGCTTCGTTTGTCGCACGCTCGTGCTATGCAATCAAGAAGATGCTCGTTAACTGGTTTTTCAAATAAATCATACGCACCTAATTGCATCGCTTTAACTGCTATCGATACATCAGCGTAACCAGTTAAAAATATTACAGGGAGCTCACTATCAAAAGCCGTTACTTGCTCTAAAAGCGTTAAGCCATCCATGTTCGGCATATTTATATCGCTCAGCACAACTCCAGCAAAGCGCCTATTGAGTTTGCTAAGAGCGGTACTTGCGTCATTAAAGCACTCAACGGTGTATCCTTCGAGAGTGAGCAATTGCTTTAAAGAGTCTCTGATCATTGCTTCATCATCAATGACTATTATGTGATTACATGGGGAGCTATCAATCATCTTTATTTTCCTGCCTGTTAGAGAGGCTAATTATAAATTCAGCCCCGCCTTCAACTCGATTGTGCGCGCTCAAACAACCATTAAACGAATCTATTATTTGTTTTGATATAGATAAACCAAGTCCTAAACCTTTACTTGATTTAGTACTATAAAAAGGTTCAAACAAATTACCAAATGCATGTTGCTCAATACCAGAGCCAGTATCTAAAATCGACAGTTTTACTCGCTCTTCAAAACACTCCAGCTGAAAACTTAAGTTACGAATAATTGCACCATTCATAGCTTGGCTAGCATTAGTAATTAAATTAACCAGTACTTGTTCAAATTTAAGCGAATCGACCCACACAACGACTGTTTCATCAAACTGAGGTGGCTCTACTTGTACGTTATCTTGCTTTAACTGCGCGCTAGAAATCATTAATGCGTTATTAACAAGCCCTGCAAGAGGGTAAGGTCTGAGCTGCATTTTTGAAGGTTTACTAAAATGCTTTAACTGACCTACAATTTGGTGCACTCGATTAACTAATCCCTCAATCACTACTAAGCTTTCACCAAGTGCTGAAGTATTTCCTTTAGCTAATAAACGCTTTGCTGAAGCTAAATAAGTATTAATAGCACTGAGCGGCTGGTTTATTTCGTGGTTGATTCCTGCACTTAGCTGTCCTATTGTCGCAAGCTTTGCAGATTGAACTAAAGCCGTTTGTACTTTTTCCAAAGCCTGAGTGCGCTCAAGGACTTCAAGTTCAAGGCTATGTCTGGAGTACACCAGCTTTCTATAGCCCGCAAAACGAGTTAATAAAATATAACTAACAATAATAACTAAACTACAGATAATAAATACCCAAAATAAGCGAGGCAGTTGAGCTGAATTAACTTTTGTTATATCAACGAGTACGTTCATTGTGGCATTAAAATATCGTAAAGGTCTTTGCGACATTACGTAAAGTTTTTTGTCTATTTTTAAATGTTTAATACCTTCATTAGAAAATTGAAACTGCTTTATATACAAAGGCTGATGATCTAAATAAGCCCGACGAGATTTAATATCTCTGCGCATAGTTATATCAAGCTCAGTGAAGCTGTTTAATCGCCACGTTTGCATATCTGACATTGCAATTACCTCATCTGCAAGCTGCAAAAAAAAGTGACTACCCTTTGAAGTATTTAGAAGCTCTCTGTCATCCTCAAATTTACTTACATTCACTTTTAACACAACAACACCAATGGCTTTATTGTCGCGATATACTGCTTGTGAAAAGTAAATACCACGCTCTTTAGAGCGCATGCCTAATGCAAAGTACGCTACTTTTTCGCCTGCAAATGCACGTTTGAAATAAGGTCTAAACGCAAAGTTGCTACCTAAAAAAGTATAATCTGCTTGCCAATTACTACTGGCAATAACTTCGCCTTGAGTATTTAGAACAAAAATATCTGAGGAACCGCTAGCTTGTTGAATATCAGCAAGGTAGTTATTAATAGCGTTATAGTGCTGTGGCTGCGCATCTACAAAGTCTATCATTAACGAGTTATAGGTAAGTAACTGGGGAATAGCAGAAAAACGAGCAAGCTCAGTATCAATATAGTTATTTAATTGCGTAACTTGGCGCTCAGCCTGGTAGGTTGCTTGCTCAACATCATGAGAACGACCAAGCCAAAAAGTAACAACTAATATAAGTACGAGTAACACACAAACAGTAATGATTTTTTTAGAAAAAGAAAACATGAAGAACTCGCAAAAAATAGCCAAGAAAATTTTAGGGCGCTAGTGTAACGGCTAATCTCTAGCAGAGATATAAACTTTTTGTTAACAACAGTTTTAAAGTGTTTAAAAACAAAAATCGCCGTAAACAACTATGTTTACAGCGATCTGTTTAGCATTAAATTAAAAAACAATTAATTTGTAGCTAATGTTGATCTATTTTTAACATATTTATATAAGCCAATTAACGATGCTGCAATCCAAAATATTTCGATTACAAAGCTCGCTAAATTAAAGTTATAACAAAGGCTAATTAACAGTAAAATTGCCCCTGTTAAATTCATCATATTATACGTTAAGCTAGCTGGAGATGTTTTACCTAGCTGCAGTAAAAAAAATGAACCAACTACTAAAAAAGTACCTGTCATGCCTATGATGTCAAATAAGAGTGCTATCACGAAACTATCCTTTATCCATTTTTAAATAACCCAATAAACTGGCCCGATCCATGGGGAGGGTATTTTTTCATTCATTGAAACAGCAAACCGGGCGATTCTATCAATATGGTAAATTCTAACAAGGCCATATGTCCGCATGCACAAGGCTTTATACTTATTCGCTTAATTAAGTATTATTGCGGTTTAGTATTACTTCATATACCTTATTTAAAGGTTACTTTGCCGCCAATTATTTTATAGGCCGGCGCACCGCGAATAATCGTCTCTCGGGCAAATGGCCGGCTACAGTTAGGGCAAATACAAGCCTCTGTTGTAAAGTCTTGGCTAATACGCTCTTTAAAGCACTTAACTAATGCTCCTTTCCCCCCTTTTCGATATTTAAATAAAGAGGCTTTACAAGCAGAGCAAAAAATATCAACCGTTTTAGTAGGGCCTTTTTTATTAGGTTTCGCCATTAAGTTCTGCTGTATTATAAGAAGAGTTATTGACTATGATATCAGTTTAGATAGGTAAAAGTGACAACTGGGTTTTAGAATTTTTGTGCGGTATGTTCATTCAAGCTAGCTCATAATAAATTATTGGTTATGAGGAATATAACCTAATCTCTAAAAAAGAAGCGGTTTAATTGAGATGATAATACATTCATATTAAAAGGTTTAATTATAAACCCCGATACTTTAGCTGCGATAACTTGCTTAACTTTATCCGTACTGTCTTCACAAGTAACCATTAAAACGGGAATATCAGCGAGTTCTTTATCTTTTCGAATATTAGTGAGTAAATCAACGCCATCCATTTTTGGCATATGAAGATCTGTAATAACCAAATCGAAATGCTGGTGGCGTAATAAAGCCAAAGCTTGCAATCCATCAGTTGCTTCAACGATATTGCTATACTCTAGTTTTCTCAGCATATTAATTAATACATGTCGCATAAGCGGCATATCATCAACAACTAATATTTTCATTAGTACGTTTACCAAGTCATGTAAAGGGGATTATATAAAACTACTCTACTCGAAGATAAGGAGCAAATTTGGATTTGCTGATTATTTAAATCTTACGGCCATATCCCTAAAATGAACCCCATTAACGAAAACTGTAAAATATGATAACCCCCGTTAATTAAAAAAAGCTTTAAAGGACGTTGCTCAAATATATAACTCAATCCAAATGAACTACTGATCCAAAAAAAGCCGATCACAAAGCCGGTTCCTATACTTTCACCTACGCTTGCATCCTTATCTAAAAAAAGAGATAGCATTAAAGCCGCTATAAAAACTAAAAAAAAACTGCCACCAAATATCAACTTAGGGTTAGCCGATTGTAAATCCAGATCAGTTAAGCCAATACTTTCTAGCCATGCATTTTTAAAGAGAGCTTTTGAATACCATATACCGCCAAGCATAAAAGAAGACAGTGCAGCCACTAGTATCGCAAAATAATCTACATCTAAAAGGTTCATACAAACAGCCGTATACAAAGAGTGTAATACCGTTTGGTATTAAATATTAACGGTATAAAGATACTCCCAATGTAGTTATAAATAGGGGATTGAGCAAATGGCCTAACTTAAATTAATTTTTGGTATAGAAGATAATTATAAAAATAAAATTTATAAATCGCCAAATTTTGCATTGGTCAATAAGGCTAAATCAGTTGGCGAGAGTGCTATTTCTAAGCCTCTTTTTCCGGCGCTCACATAAATAGTGTCAAACAGTGAAGCACTGCTATGAATAAACGTAGCTAGACGTTTTTTTTGTCCAAGCGGACTCACCCCTCCTAAAATATAACCGGTACTAACTTGTACTTTTTGTGGGGCAGCCATAATTACTTTTTTAGCCCCACATAATTTAGCTAACTGTTTTAAATTAACTTGTTGAGATACAGGCGTTACAGCAACAATCAGTTGCCCTTCATGTGTTTCAAGTACTAAGGTTTTAAATACTTGTGCACTGTCTAAATTTAACTTTTCAACGGCTTCAAGCCCGTAGTGGCTATTATTCTTATCGTGCTCATAACTGAGTACTTCAAAGGTTTTTTTTTGCTTTTTAAGTAGATCTATTGCTGGTGTCATGCTGTTTCATCTTTTTTATTCACAGTAACAAAAATTAAGTTTAAAGCAAAAAAAACGACGCTAAAAGCGTCGTTTTTTTGTTCATAATAATTTAAATTTATTTAGTTAAATCATCAAAAAACTTTTTAACACCGTCAAAAAAGCCTTGCTCTTTAGGACGGTTTTTAGAGCTATCTGTGCCCATGCTTTCATCTAACTCTTGAAGTAGTTCACGTTGACGCTCGTTAAGATTAACTGGCGTTTCGATTACCACTTTACAAATTAGATCGCCTTGGGCACCACTGCGTACAGACTTAACACCTTTGCCACGCATACGGAACATTTTGCCCGTTTGAGTTTCAGACGGTATTTTAAGTTTTGCACGACCATCAAGTGTTGGCACCTGAATTTCGCCACCTAGGCCTGCTGTAGTAAAGCTAATTGGTACTTCACAATATAAATTATTCGCTTCACGTACAAATATTTCATGTTCACGAACCGATACTTGCACGTACAAGTCGCCCGATGGCGCGCCGTGCATTCCGGCTTCGCCTTCACCCGTTAAGCGAATACGGTCGCCTGTATCAACGCCAGCTGGAATTTTAACTGAAAGCGTTTTAGTTTTTTCTACGCGGCCTTGTCCATGACAACTGTTACAAGGGTCTGAAATAATTTGACCTTGTCCCTGACACGTTGGACACGTTTGCTGAACAGCAAAGAAACCTTGGCGCATTTGCACCTGGCCAGCACCATGACATGTAGTACATGTTTTAGGCTTAGAACCCGCTTTAGCACCACTGCCATCACATGGCTCACAACCAACCCATGTAGGTACTTTAATTTCAACTTCTTTACCACGAACAGCTTCTTCTAAGCTTAAGTCCATGTTGTAACGTAAATCAGATCCACGTTGTTGACGAGATTGACGTCGACCACCGCCGCCACCAAAAATATCGCCAAATACATCGCCAAATACATCACCAAAGTCGCCATGTCCGCCACCAAAACCACCGTGACCACCGCCACCGCCTTGTTCAAAGGCTGCGTGACCATGTTGGTCATACATTTGACGTTTTTGATCGTCGGTTAGTATTTCGTACGCTTCTTTAACTTCTTTAAATTTTATTTCGAGATCTTTATCGCCTGCGGTACGATCTGGATGATATTTCATCGCTAAGCGTTTATACGCTTTTTTTATGTCTCGCTCACTCGCATCTTTGCTTACGCCGAGGACTTCGTAATAATCGCGTTTTGACATATCTATCACACTACTCTTTTCTGTTTACAGCGTAAGCTGCTGGATAAACCGATAAATCGCATCGATTTATCATTGAATTTTTAAACCTTGAATACATGCAAAAGGCGCGACAAGCTATTGCTCGCGCGCCTCAATTGTTCATCCTAACCTAAACACCTAACTGAGTTAAGTGTTTTTGGCTAGCGAGAAGCGGTAGCAACAATTACTTGTCGTCTTTCACTTCTTCGAACTCTGCATCAACAACGTCGTCGTCTTGCTTAGTTGACTGTTGTTCGCCAGCGTCTGCTGAACCTTGCTGTGCTTTCGCTTGAGCAATTTCCATTAGTTTTTGAGACTTTTCAGCAAGAGCTTGAGTTTTAGCTTCAATCTCTTCTTTGTTGTCGCTTTTAATTGCAGCTTCTAAATCTACAACAGCAGCTTCAATTGCTTCTTTGTCTTCGTTTGGTAATGCATCGCCAGCTTCTTCAATTTGCTTACGTGTACCGTGAACTAAAGCGTCAGCTTGGTTACGAGCAGCTACAAGTTCTTCAAACTTTTTATCGTCTTCAGCATGTGCTTCTGCATCACGAACCATCGCTTCAATTTCGTCATCGCTTAAGCCTGAAGATGCTTGAATCGTAATCTTTTGCTCTTTACCTGTATCTTTATCTTTCGCAGATACATGTAAGATACCATCGGCATCAACATCAAATGTTACTTCGATTTGTGGTGTACCACGTTGTGCTGGACGAATACCTTCTAGGTTAAATTGACCTAGAGATTTATTGTCGCTTGAACGTTTACGCTCGCCTTGAAGTACATGAATTGTTACAGCAGATTGATTATCTTCAGCTGTTGAGAACGTTTGCGATTTCTTAGTAGGAATCGTCGTGTTTTTCTCAATCAATGCAGTCATTACTGAACCCATTGTCTCAATACCTAGAGATAATGGAGAAACGTCTAGTAATAGTACATCTTTAACGTCACCAGCAAGTACACCACCTTGAATCGCTGCACCTACGGCTACTGCTTCATCAGGGTTAACATCTTTACGAGGTTCTTTACCGAAGAACTCTGCAACGATTTTTTGTACTAAAGGCATACGTGTTTGACCACCAACAAGAATAATGTCGTTGATGTCGCTTACTGATAAATCAGCATCAGCAAGTGCACGTTTAAGTGGCTCAATTGTTTTAGTTACTAAATCTTCAACTAGTGACTCAAGCTTAGCACGTGTTAGTTTCACGTTCATGTGCTTAGGACCAGATGCATCAGCAGTTACATACGGAAGGTTTACTTCTGTAGACTGTGCAGATGAAAGTTCAATTTTTGCTTTTTCAGCAGCTTCTTTAACACGTTGCATTGCAAGCGGATCATTTTTAAGGTCTAAGCCTTGATCTTTCTTGAATTCAGCTACTAAGTAGTTGATTACGCGGTTATCGAAATCTTCACCACCTAAGTGAGTGTCGCCGTTTGTAGCAAGTACTTCAAAAGTGTGCTCGCCTTCAACTTCATCAATTTCAATGATTGATAAATCGAAAGTACCGCCACCTAAGTCATATACTGCAACTACGTTTTCGCCACGGTTTTTATCCATACCGTAAGCAAGTGCCGCAGCCGTTGGCTCATTGATAATACGTTTAACTTCAAGACCCGCAATACGACCAGCATCTTTCGTAGCTTGACGTTGTGAATCATTAAAGTATGCAGGTACTGTGATTACGGCTTCAGTTACTTCTTCACCTAAGAAGTCTTCAGCTGTTTTCTTCATTTTTTTCAGTACTTCAGCAGAAATTTGTGGTGCAGCGCGTTTTTCGCCGCCCGCTTCTACCCATGCATCGCCGTTATCAGCTTTAACAATTTTAAACGGCATGATGCCGATATCGCGTTGTACTTCTTCGTCTTCAAAACGACGACCAATTAAACGCTTAATTGCAAATAATGTGTTTGTCGGGTTAGTAACCGCTTGACGCTTAGCAGATTGACCTACTAATGTTTCGCCGTCTTGCGTGTAAGCAATAATAGACGGGGTTGTGCGATCGCCTTCCGCGTTTTCAATAACACGTGCTTTGCCACCATCAAGTACTGCAACACAAGAGTTTGTAGTACCTAAATCGATTCCAATAATTTTACCCATGAAACTTCTCCAACTTCAATATTCGTTAATACGTTCGATGACATAGTAAATAGGGATGCGCCAAACTTATTTCAACTGTAAAAATGAAAAAAAATTCATTTTTTATGATTTATTTACAAAATAACCCTAATAATTGTAAGGAATGATGATTTTTACACCGCTGGAGTCGCTTTTAATTACTGGTCTGACTAGTTTGATTGTGTTATAAATTTATTAAATCGCACTATAAAAGGATATCTTCTATGCATTTTGAACAATTACTTCAGCAAGCCTCAAAAATTGGAAATTCAGACAATACCGAACAATCAACTAGCACAATGCAATTCCCAGAAAACTGGTGTCAGGGCAGAACTGCTTTTGGTGGGCTTTCGGCTGCGCTGTTATATCAAGCAATCAGAGGCAAGGTAACGGATGATCGTCGCTTACTTTCACTCAGTACTAATTTTGTAGGGCCGTTACTTGCCGATACCCCTTTTTCATTGTCTGTTGAAATACTGCGCCAAGGTAAAAGTAGCACACAGGTACTCGCCAAAGCGATTCAAAATGAACAAGTGTGCGTAATTGTACAAGCGTGTTTTGCTAAAAGTAGAGAGTCGGGTATTAATGTGCCTGTTTCGAAGTCTTTGGGTTTAAAACCAGTAGATGAGCGCCATACATTACCTTTTATAAAAGATCAGATGCCTGAATTTTTCCAACATGTTGATTTGTGCCCACAGCAAGGGGGTATGCCATTTAGTAGTGCAGAAACTTCTCATCTAGGTGGCTGGATGCGCTTTAAACATACGCCCGAACAAATAACTGAAGCCCATGTGATTGCACTTACCGATGCATGGCCGCCAACACTTTTACAAATGTTTAAACAACCCGCTCCTGCAAGTAGCATGTCGTGGTATTTAGAATTTGTGCAAGAGCCAAACTTAACACCTGGAGAATGGCTTGGCTTTGAAGCAATTACTCATCATTCAAAAGATGGTTACGGTTTAGAGGATGGCTGTATATGGTCGCAGTCGGGTGAGCTAATAGCGCTTACACGTCAAACAGTGGCTTTATTTGATTGATGAATGGGTTTGGCCTTCATCAACAATCCTTTTATAAGTACCATTTTGCTTGATGAGCGCCAAACCAATATCAAACTCAGTAGCTAAAGAGAAGTTGTTAAAATAAGCAGGTCGATCTGCTTTTGGAAATAAAGTGTAAATTTGCACAGCTTCGGGGGATTTATGCCGATTGTAGTAATGGTAAAAAATACGCTTATCTAACACAATTACATCAACCCAACCTTTTAACAGCTTATCTACCTGCGCTTTTTGATTAATAACCTCTTGATATGAGCTAAAGTGTTTAACATTCCTTTTAAATATAGGAGGCAGATATGCCGTTGCATTTTGAAAAGCAAGAACGTTTTTATTAAACATGCCTTCTATTTTATCGATGTTATATTTATTTCGCTTGAGTGTAATGGCCACATTTTCATAACTAAGTACCGTTTTACTTGGATAAATACCCGCACTAATTCCTCCAGCATAATTTAAAAGTATATCTACTCCTTTATTATGTAATTGATGCTCAGCGCGTTTGTTCGACATATATTGCACATTAATATTAGCAAATCCATTGGCCTTTAACGCGGCTTTTATTAAATTTAGGTGTATACCCGAGTCCGTTTTTACAAAAACATAGGGTGGAATTGATGCGCTCGCAGCGATGATTATCTCTCGCTCTTTATTAATAGCCACAGCATTTTGCGAGCAAACAAAGAGCCACATTAATATGTAGTAAAAATAATATTTCACACGCTTCCTTTATATAACGAACAGCTTGATGGCAGAACGCGTTGTATTAATGTATTAAATATAGCAAAATTGAAGAAATATTCTTCTTGCTTGGTATTAAATTGCAAACTGTATGCCCCTGCTGCGATCTGATCATAGATATACCTCGCATAATCGCAAAACAAATGGCGATATGCCCACATTGCCACCATAAACTTTGCGAAGCCGATGTTAATCATGATAGTCGTATAGTTGCACTAAGCTTTAGCGCACTATTAATGCTGCTGAGCAGTATGTTTTACCCTTTTATTTCTTTTAGCAGTAGTGGTATTACTCAAACTATTACTCTGCCCGACGCGGCTCGAATTTTATTTAATTATGATAGTGAACTGCTTGGCTTATTTATTGATTTGAGCATTATTGCTCTGCCTATGGGTTTGCTTCTTATTTTAATTCCTTTGCATCTTGGGCTTTTAAAAACATTACCAGAGGGCATAGCAAGGCGACTACTAAAGTTCACCCTTGCGTTAGAACCGTGGATTATGTCGGAAATATTTTTAATTGGCGTACTTGTTAGTATGGTTAAAATCATGTCGCTGGCTGATATTAGCTTTGGCACGAGTTTTTGGGCTTATGTGGGGTTTGTTATTTTATACATAGCTGCGCTTGTTCACTTAAATCGCCCACGCTTATGGGCTCAAATAAAGCCTGTAAAAGTACTCGAAGGCGCAGAGCATGCTAAACGTGCAATAGATGAAAATATTAAAGCCTGCCATGTGTGCCACCAACTATGTACCGGTAATATTTGTCAGCGTTGCCATACAAAAACGCACGTTAGAAATCCTTACAGCGTACAAAAAGCAGCAGCTTGGCTAATTACCTCTGTTGTTTGTTATATTCCAGCTAATGTGTTGCCTATTATGCATACCACTAGCCTTGGGGATGAATCCCCTTCAACTTTAATTGGTGGCGTAATTACACTTTGGAAAAGTGGCTCCTACCCTATTGCCGCTATTATATTTTTAGCCAGCGTTGTGGTGCCACTTGCTAAAGCTTTTGTGTTGAGCTTTTTATGCTTTATGGTAACGAGACCTGCCAATAGACATACAAAAAGTTACACCCGAATTTATCAACTGACTGAGTTTATTGGAAAATGGTCGATGATAGATGTATTCGTGGTTGCTATTTTAGTTGCCTTAGTTCAACTGGGTAATTTAATGTCAGTAACACCAGGATTAGGCATTGTATTTTTTACAGTTATGGTAATATGCCAAATGATGGCTGCCCATGCCTTTGACCCACGCTTGTTGTGGGATTCCCCTAAAAACAAAAAATCAGAGAACAAAGCATGACCGAAACTGCCGAAATAACAAAAGAACCGAAAATTTCCGCTATCTGGATCATTCCGGCAATTGCGCTGTTAGTGGGCATGTGGATGTTATACCAATACCAAGCAAATAAAGGCCCTACAATTTTTATCGAAATGCCACAAGCTGAGGGCATTATTGCAGGTAAAACTGAAATAAAAGTGCGCAGTGTAAAAATAGGTCAAATTGATCATGTTCGACTATCAGACACCCAAGACAGCGTTATTGCCCGTGCGCAAATAGACAAAAATTACAATAACTTATTAACTGATGATGCCAAAATTTGGGTCGTAAAACCACGCATTGATGAAACGGGTATTAGCGGAATGAGCACGCTATTGTCTGGTGTATATTTAGAGTTTTCACCCGGTGAAAGTAAAGAGCTAAAAGAGCGTTTTAAATTACAAGACGAACCCGCCCTCATTGGTAAAGATGTGAAAGGTGGCCGTTTCAAATTAATGAGTTACAACGCTGAAGTGCTTGATGTGAGTACCGGTATATTTTTCAAAAATTACAAAATAGGTCAAATAGAAACCGCCACTTTTGATTGGGAAAACCAAGCAATGAAGTACGGCGTATTTATTAAAGAACCTTATCAAAATCTCATCACCATGAACTCTATTTTTTGGGTGAACGCAGGGATTGAAATTGACCTATCTGCCGATGGCATCAATATTAATACGGGCTCTTTAAGTAAACTTTTAAAAGGCGGTATTTCGGTTGGCTTACCTGAGCAACAGGCCCCGGGTGAAATAGCACAAGATGGGCATAGCTTTTCATTAAGCCAAAGCTATAAAGAAGCGCTAGAAGAGCGCTTTTACGATTTTGATTACTACCTCATTGAATTTGAACAGTCAGTTCGAGGACTACGCACAGGTGCTCCTGTCGAATATAGAGGTATGCGTGTAGGTACTGTTGTTGAAACCCCTGCCAATGTAATTATTGACGGTAAACCTGCCCACTTTAGAAACCATAATACGGCGGTTCCAGTACTTATAAAAGTAGAATACGGACGCTTGTATCACGACAGTGCCTCAGCTAAAGAGTATTGGCAAGGTAGTTTAAAAGGCTGGATTGAAAGTGGTATGCGCGCCTCGTTAAAGCCTGGTAATTTATTAACGGGTGCAGTGTACGTTGATTTTGATATATACCCAGATGCACCGCAAGCACACCTAGGTAAACTTGTGCAATATGATGTTTTTCCGAGTATTTCTAGCGGCATAACCGTATTAGCAGACCAAGTCTCTGACGTACTTAATAAAGTAAATAACTTAAAAGTTGAAGATAGCTTAGAACAAATGCAAGCCACATTTACCGATTACCGAGCGCTTGCTAATGAAATGCGAGAGCTGCTAAGCCAAAAAGATACACAAAACTTACCAGGCGACTTTAATCGTAATTTCGAAAAGATGACAAAAAGTATGGAGCAGTTTGAAGTAACTATGCGCCAATTTGATAAAACCATGGCCAGTTACCAAGCAGGTTCTGAACTTCATCATCAAATACAGCAAACATTAAAAGAGTTTAAACGTTTAAGCGAGGGCCTACAGCCTCTAACTCGCGGATTAAACGAGCAACCTAATATGCTAATTTTTGATAAATCATTACCAGCAGATCCAAAACCAAGGAAGCAATAATGAAATCGTTATTTTTAACTGCAAGTTTATTATTACTATTGGCAGGTTGTAGTTCATCAATACAAACTGCGACACAGTATTACCAGTTTGAGCAGCCTATTGGTGCCTCGTCTCGAAATGTGACAGACACAGACGCACAATTAAGAATACAAACAGTTGTACTTAGGGGTGCTTTAAATAATTTAGGTATTGCTATGAAAATAGATAGCAACCAAATTCATGCCGCAAATTACAACCTGTGGGGCGAATCGCCGGATGTAATGCTCACTGCAACAGCCCAGCAAACTCTTTTTAATGCTATGCCAAATTGGATGGTAATAAAGGGCTTACCGGTCATTACTGAACTCGATCAACAAACGTTTTATGAGCTTGAATACGAAATTCACCACTTTAATGGCGACATGGAAGGTAACGCTGATATTTCAGGGCTTTGGCGTTTATATTACACACACCCTGAAACAGGCCGACGTCTTATAAGTATTCATAATTTTTCAAACCTAGTGCCTATAGATGATGATGGATACGACGGTTTAGTTTCAACGCTTGAAGCAACATGGCTAAATATAAACCTAAATGTTGCAAAACAAATAGAACAAGCAAGACTTTAATCATTAAGCGAAAATATAATTACGGCGGTTTGATCATTATTGATAACCGCCTTGCCCTCTATTTTAAAGCCCAATTTCAACAACACATTCTGCGATGCCCTATTATCTGGTGATGTTATTGCACACAATTTTGTAATTCCAAATTCATGCTTATGGCGCAAAAGTGCGCTGGCCGCTTCAAAAACATAGCCCTTTTTTTCAAAACCGCTTACAAGTGCAAAACCTAAATCAGGTTGTTGTAACGCTGCTCGTTTATAAAACCCAACAACGCCAACCACTACAGCATTATGCAAAGTAATAACATAAGGCCCAAAGCCTTGGTATTTATGAGAAGCAACAAATGACTGATTGATGTATGACTTGGCATCATCAAGGGTATAAATTGCTTTATCACCAATGTGCTCTATAAAACTAGCCTGATTAACTAGCTTAAGTAAAATAGCTGCATCAAGCTCATTTGCATGGCGTAACAACAGACGATTTGTTTTAAGTACGGCGTTCAATGTAAGTTCCTCTAAAAAACTTTGTTTAGCATATAACTTTTTGTTGACTGAAATTAAAAAGCAGATTATTTTTGCGCCGATGTTTTTACAGGCACAACAATAGCGGTTTGCACTCCTTGCACCGTCTGGCGCCAAAGCCAACGCGTTTCACTTAAACAGCTATTTAACATAACTGTTTATGTGTCCCTCCCTCGCGTACAAAAGCAGTGACTTGGAAAATGATTTAACAACAAACTTATCATCTTCTTTGTTTTTGTATAAGCAGCTTGAAAATTAATTTAATTTTTATGCATGCTTTTAATTTTGTGAATACTTAAATGCTTGAACCTTCTGCGTTGAGTTTACTACCACCGTTAGTGGTGGTTGTATTGGCTGTTGTATTACGCCGCCCTATTTTATCTTTACTTATTGGTGCTTTAGTTGGTTTAGTTATAGCCGATCCTGCACAGGTACTTACTAACTTTGCGAGTACATCGCTAAAAGTGATGACAGACGAAACCATCGGCTGGCTAATACTTGTATGTGGTGGTTTTGGCGCTTTAATCGCACTGTTAGTGCGCACAGGTGGAGCATCGGCTTTTGGCAAGCTAGCTCTTAAGTACACCAAAGGTAAGCGTTCATCGTTGTTCATGACCTTTTGTTTAGGTGTGGTTATTTTTATTGATGACTACTTAAATGCGCTTACTGTGGGTGAAACCATGAAACGCATTACCGATAAATTTAAAGTTAGCCGCGAAATGCTTGCTTACGTTGTTGACTCTACTGCTGCACCAATTTGTGTGCTTGTGCCTTTATCTACCTGGGCGGTATTTTTTAGTGGCTTATTGGTAGATAACGGTATTGCTGAAGAAGGCAAAGGTATTGCTGTTTATATTCAAGCTATTCCGTACATGTTTTACGCGTGGTTTGCGGTGCTTGTTGTTTTACTTGTTGTGTTGGGTGTTATTCCTGCGATTGGTCCAATGAAAAAAGCAGAACAAATGGCGCAAATTGAGCAAGCTCAAGTCGATCCAGCTCAATACAATAACGTTCAAACGGCAGATGAATACGCAGTAAAAGCAGCTGAAGAAAACTTTGAAGACGCTGATCCTAAAGGTAAATTACGTAACTTTTTAGTGCCGATTATTTTACTAATCGCATTTACTGTTTACTTTGAAATAGACGTATACAAAGGCTTACTAGCAACAATGGCGGTCACTCTCCCGTTTTATGCGCTACAAAAATTAATGAGCGTAAGTGAAATGATTGAGCGCATGCTTGATGGCTTTAAAAGTATGATCCCCGCTATTGGTACTGTTATAGCGGCGTTTATATTCAAAGACGTATGCGACTTAATTGGTTTGCCTCAGTTTGTTATTGGTAGCTTAAGCCCTTATATGACCGCAGCATATTTACCAGCCGTGGTATTTATTTCAATGGCTATTTTAGCGTTTGCAACAGGGTCGAGTTGGGGTATTTTTGCTGTATCAATTCCGATTGTTATGCCACTGGCAAATGCGGTTGATGCAAACATACCACTGGTCATTGGTGCGCTATTATCGGCTTCTTCTTTTGGTAGCCAAGCGTGTTTTTACTCAGATTCAACGGTGCTCGCAGCGCAAGGCTCTGGTTGTAATTTAATGAGCCATGCCGTTACACAATTGCCTTACACGCTAATTGCTGCGGCATTAGCTGTTATAGGCTTTTTAATAATGGCTTAAATATTATACCAATCCGCAATAATACTTAATCATTTTGCGGGGCTAAACGTGTCGCTACCTGCGTTAAAAATTTTCATTTAGAACAACTAAATAGCGAATTTTTTGCCTAGCTATCAACACGTTTTTCCATCCTCAAAATAGATCACTTAATTAAGCGAATTGGTATTATTAGTAAATATAGTGAGATAAATAATAAACCCCAATGTATTACTACATTGGGGTTTATTTTTAGCTACGTAAATAAAGCTTATTTTTGTAGTTTAATACCATTGTAATAGGCATCAAGCGTTGTGATTTTAGTTTGATTTGGTAAATCGGCAAAGTCACTTTCTATAAACTTAGTACCACGTAATTGCACATTTAAACGTGCCGCATTAGGGTTAAGCATTGTTTGCTTGTAGTAGTCTTTTATATCTGCGAGCGTTACTTTTTCAACTTCATCAATCAGCTTTTGCTTAGAATCAAAGGTAAAGTTTTCACGGTACCAATCGTTTATAAGTGGGCTCATTTCGTCACTTAAATTTTTAGGCTGCTCTTTAAGTGATACAAGGGTAGAGTTTTTAAGCTGCTCAAAAGTCTCTTCGCTCATGTTATCAAGTTCAACTGCGTATTCTTTTTTAAACTTATCAAAACGAGCTTGTATTTCTTTAGGACCTTTAACCGGTGTTTGAATATACAAACCAATTGCAGAGTAATCCTCGATTGGGCGAGCTAATGCACCTACTGCGTATGCAAGTTGCTCCTCAGTACGCATTTTATCAAACGCAACTGT
This sequence comes from Pseudoalteromonas sp. NZS11_1, assembly GCF_015864275.1. Lineage (NCBI taxonomy): Bacteria > Pseudomonadati > Pseudomonadota > Gammaproteobacteria > Alteromonadales > Pseudoalteromonadaceae > Pseudoalteromonas > Pseudoalteromonas sp. NZS11_1. Next base: position 78,998 of record NZ_JADYXK010000011.1, on the reverse strand, counting down.
TCTAAAGTGGCTTTGTAATACAGCCGCTTCTGCTTTTTGTTTGTAACCCGCAACAGGGTGAACGGTCATATCAACCACCGCTACATCGGCTACATCAATATCTTTTTGCAGTACCAGCGTTTCGCCCGGTTGTGGCAACCATGCTTTGCTTCGCGCAAATTCACTGCGTTTATGGTTGCTTGGTAGCGTTGCACTTAATTCGTCTGCAATCGCGTCTATATCTTGCTGATTGTAGTTACCGTAACTAAATACGCGTAAATCGTTTTGTGCAAACGTAGCTGTTTTTAATTGTGCTAAGTCGGCAACACTCACTGAGTCAGCGGCTTTAATAAGCGCGTCTGTATCAAAACCACCTGTACGCGTTAGTTTTGAATACTCGCCAAATGCTTGTGCATACGGAAACTGTTTTTGTTGGTTTAGTAAATTACGTTTAAAGCGATCAACTGCTTGGCTAAATGCTTGTGCTGTTTCATCGGCTTTTAATCCGGTTAAAGCTTGTTTAAGCAATACAACTTGTTTATCTGTAAAACCACTCATAGATAAAACGAGACCATTACTCGGCGCAAGGCTTACACTCATACCAGCGATTGCTGCTTCGGTACTTAACTGACTTTGTTGAATATTGTATAAATCAGCCCAAACAGAATAAAGTACTTCTGCTTTAATATCGTTCAAACCTGGTTGAGTATTTATATAAACTTCGACAAGCCCTTTTGGCTGTTCTGCAAATTTTTGACTTGCTTGGCGCCATACTTTTACACCATTTTTATCGTAAGCAAGTTCTGGGTGTTTTTGCTCTTTAAATGCTTGAGTTTTTATTGCAAAATTTTCAGGCAATAAATTGTTTACAGTTGGTAGTGCTAACTTAAATTCGCTTGGTTTTTTCCAGCTGGCAATTTCATCATCGCCAATATCACTAATGCGGTATTTGCCGTCGTAAAAGTGTAGTTGCGAGTCAGTCTCTTCTTGCTGCGATACATACCAAATACGAAGAGTATCGGCATTTAACTGCTCAAGTACTTTATTTACCGCATTAGCATCAAATTTTGCATAATAGTAAGGTGCATTAATAGCGTGATTTAACGGATAGTCTTGCATGCTTTGTGTAAGTGAGCTTACATAATTAAACTCATCACCTTTTTCTAAAAACTTAAACTGGTTATTTAGTGATGTACGAATTTCGTTGAAGTACTTGCTATCAACGCCCTCTTTTTTAATTAAATCGATGTACTGCATAATAGTCGCAACTATTTCGTCACGATTTTTCATGCCTTCATCTGTAAGCTCTGCGTTTACGTTTAATGACCCGTAGTTACCATATTGATTTGGTGCAGCTGAAGCTGACAACTGAGATACCCACCCTTTGTCACGAAGCAGTTGCGCTGGGCTGCCCGGCATTTCATTACTTAGTAAATACGCTACAAATCGGTTTGGTTTAAGCGCGAATTCGCTATTATTATTAGCAATGGTGAAATCAAGTTGTAGCTGTTTTACATCTTCATTTGGTGCATAAAACACGCGTTTACCGCCAGCGTTATCAAAATCAAGCTTTGCAGTTACTGTTGGTTTTTCTATGTTTTTATTTTTTATATCAGCAAAGTATTTTTGTGCTTTTTGCTCCATTTCAGCAATAGGTAAATTAGAAATAAGCGCTACTTTCATGACATTTGAAGAATAATATTTATTATAAAAATCAACCGTTTCTTTATGAAGCGAACTGTTTTCTTTATCACCAAGTGTTTCTAGATTACCAATTAAAAAGCGATTAGCTGGGTGATCGCCCATCATTTTACGCGCTAGTTTAAATTGACCAAAAAAGTCCATTTCGCGACGCATTGACCACTCTGCGTTTACTGCATTTTTTTCTTTGTCTGTGTATTCAGGGTATAACTTAGGTGCCTTAAAAAAGTCGGCAAAACGGTCTAGCCCTTCATCAAACGCGTCGTTATTAATTTTAAACATGTAATTAGTAATATCGAGCCAAGTATACGCATTGTGCGCGCCACCATTTTTGGTCATAAAATCAGAATACCCTTTTGTATCTGGGTAACGATCAGTGCCTAAAAACAGCATGTGTTCTAAATAATGCGCCATACCCTGTTGCGACATCGGGTCGTGTAGTAAACCTACACCTACACTTAGTGCCGCTGCTGACTTTTCAGCACCCGGATCAGACACTAAAATAACTTCAATGTCGTTTGCTAATTTAAGTGTTTTATATTCGCGGTTATCGTTAGGACTTACAACTAACGTGTCTGATAATAAAGAGGCCGGAGGCGCCACAGAAACCGAAGCTGTATTTGAACAACCACTTAAAACTGCAAGTGCGATAGCACTAAAACCAATAATCTTTTTCATTTTTGTTTTCCATTAAAAAGTATTGCGCAAAATAGCGTGCGCCAATTCAAAGCAATATAGTTAAGCTAAACTAACATTTTCAATTAATAACTTTCTACAAAATAACGCTATTTTGTGTAACACATTGTGAAAAATGTCTTCATAATCGGATATTAGTTGGGAGTCTGCCAACCTTGCGAGATTAAAAATCATTCAATATCAAAAGATACGCAAATTCTAAATAATAATAAGGAAAAACAATGGAAAAAATCATCATACTTGCCATGTTTGCACAAGTTACGCTTTCACTGGTTGTCATGCTCATTATGGGTAAAAGGCGCTTTGCAGCAGCTAAAAACAAACAATTAGATTTAAGCGATTTTAAAACAATGCAATTAGATAAGGCTGGCGACACTATTAGGGTTGCAGATAGAAACTTTTCAAATCAGTTTGAAATACCTATGCTTTTTTACGCGGGGTGTTTACTTGCACTACAGCTAAATAGCGCCAGTACACTTGTGGCTATACTGGCCTGTTTATTTGTAGCAACACGTATTGTGCATAGTGTTATTCATTTAGGTGAAAATAACGTACGCGCACGTTTTAAAGTGTTTTTACTAGGTTGTGCTTGTGTGTTTTCAATTTGGCTTGCGATGGTTTGGCGAGTATTACTTTAAACAGCAAAGTTTAATAATAATGTGGGCGGCTGGTTTACGCCATCCACATTACCGTTAATTTTAATTATTTAGCACGTTTTAAACGAGGAACCGCAAGTAAAAAAGCACCTAAAAGCCAAATTAATCCGCCGCCAGAACTGCTACCTGAATCTGTTGATGTGTCAGAATCAATTAGCGTATTTTCAGTAACAGTAAGACCTGCGGCTGAATTAGGATCATCATCCATTACCGCCACGTTTTGAATAGTCACTAAATTAGCATTGCTAATTGTTACATCAGTGCTTGCACATTGTTCAGCAGTAATACCAACAACGGGTGTTTCACCACAGTGTACTAATGCTGCAATTTTATCTAACGTTGATTGGCTTGCTGCAGTAATTTGTCCAAACACAGTAAAGCCACCGTTTTGCGTATCAAGTGCTGCACTATTGTCTGTAATATTAAAAAACCACTGGCTTGTTGCGCTATTAGCATCACCCGATAGTTTAGCCATCGCAATGGTGCCCTTAACATTAGAAAAAACAGGCTCATTTTCTACAGCAGGCTTTGTGGTAATCGCATCTAGCGAGTCAGAAAATGTAAATCCTCCCCCTTGAATAACAAAGTTACTAACAGAGCGGTGAATTACTGTTTCGTTATATGAATCGTCTTGAACGTAACTTAAAAAATTTGCAACTGTTTTAGGTGTTTGTTGATCAAACAAGTTAATTTCTATGACACCTTGGCTCGTGTTCATTTCGACAATAGTGGCAGCACTTGTAAAGCTTGCTGCGGCGAGCACTGAGCCAAGTAAAAGTTTTTTCATGTTGTATTCCTGTTGTTATATTTTTAGATAATTGTTAATGCGTTAACACATTAATGCCATAGGCGATCAAAATCGATTCTAAAGTGCGAGTTGATACAAATTAGACCGTGTTGATAACAAATTAATTACATATACCATTACTTATATTCTTTTTAGCTATATAAATCTAATTATTTAAAATTAAATCATCTTAAGAGTATGGCTACTTTTTGTTACCTTTAAAAAACACAAAACAACAGGATCTTATAATGCCACACACTAAACATGCAATTTGCGACTTTGGTTTACACAAAGGCGAACCCTATACAAAACTGCCTGCAAGCTTTTTAACCTGGATGATAGGTACTAATCACCACAAGCGAGAGTATGCGAATACGGAGTTGAAGCGTCGTGAACGTGCTGCCACAAACCAATTAACAGCCCCTTCCAAATAAAATGTAAATAAGTACGTTTTTTTAGCATAGAACTAGTTTAAACTAGCTGCCTGATAAATTAAGTAGACCTTAATCCATAGGTATTTTATGCGTATAATTATTTTATTTTCGGTTATTTTTAGTGTACTCGGATGCACATCTCCTGCTCCTGAATCCGTGTTTAGCGCTACCCCGACTAAATATTTAACTGTTCTTCATACTAATGATAACCACGGGCGTTTTTGGCAAAACGAAAAAGGCGAATACGGTATGGCCGCTCGCAAAACGTTAATTGACTCTTTACGCAATAAAGCTCAAAAGCAAGGTCATGCAGTATTACTACTCTCTGGTGGTGATATAAACACAGGTATTCCTGAGTCAGACTTACAAAAAGCAGAGCCTGACTTTAAAGGAATGTCGCTGATTGGTTACGATGCAATGGCATTGGGTAATCACGAATTCGACAACCCTATTGATGTATTGAAGCAACAGCAAAAATGGGTGAACTTTCCTTTTCTATCAGCCAATATATTTGAAAAGGAATCAGGCGAACACGCGTTTGATAGCTATAAAATATTCAAAAAGAATGGATTAACTATTGCTGTTATTGGTTTAACAACAACCGACACAGCTAAAATTGGTAATCCTCAGTATATTGGGCACTTAGAGTTTAAAGACCCTGTTGACGTTACAGCAAAACTAGCTAAAGAAATAAAAGCTAAGTATAACCCTGACATTACAATCGCCCTGACTCATATGGGTCATTATGTTGATGCTAGCTTTGGTATTAACGCACCCGGTGATGTAACACTCGCTCGCTCACTTCCTGCAAACACCCTTGATATGATCATTGGTGGCCACTCTCAAGAACCTGTATGCATGAGCGATACAAATGTAAATGACGATAGCTTTAAACCAGGTCTTGCCTGTAAACCAGACCAACAAAACGGTACTTACATTATGCAAGCCCATGAATGGGGTAAGTATGTTGGTAAAGCTGAGTTTAAGCTTGAAAACGGAAAATTAACGTTACTAGACTACAAACTGATGCCAGTTAATTTGTATGTAGATAAAGTACAAGCTGATGGCTCAACTAAAGAAGTATTAGCAAACGAGTACATTAAACCAGACTCAAAACTTGAATCTTATTTAGCGGTATACCAAGCTAAAGGCGCTAAACAAATTGAAGGTACCATTGGTGAAGTAGATGCTCGCTTAGAAGGTGACAGAAACAAAGTTCGCTACCAACAAACAAATCTTGCACGCGTAATTATTCAAGCTCAAATGGATGTAGTGGGTGCAGACTTTGGACTAATAAGTGGTGGTGGTATTCGCAGCTCAATAGAGGCTGGTGAAGTGAGCTATAAAGATATTTTAAAAGTACATCCTTTTAAAAATCGTATTACTTACATGGATTGGCAAGGCAGTGATTTATGGGACTATTTAAATACAGTAACGAGCTTCCCACCGGATGCTGGCGCTTATTTGCAATACCATAAACTATCGTTTGAGCGTAAAAATAATCAGTTAGTTAATGTTGTTATTAACGGCCAACCTTTGAACAAAAATAAAACTTACCGTATGAGCTTAAATAGCTATAACGCATCAGGCGGTGATGGTTATCCTACGCTTACAAATAAAAAAGGCTTTGTTAGTACAGACGAAACAGATGCCCAAGCACTTCAAGACTTTATATCAAAAAACAGCCCTCTTAAAGCGGCTGAATTTACCCCTAAATAAATGAAGATAATAATAGGAAAGTAACTGTGTTACTTTCCTATTATTTCAATATTGCCTTTTCTAATATTTGTCAGCCCGTAACTATGCAGACGAGAGCGAGAACCCTCCCCGTATGCTTTAGGTGGATAATATAACTCTTTTTCTTCGGGATACTCGCTGAGTACTTCATCTAATGCAGCACGTACTTCGCTCAGGGTTTTTTCTAGGCTATTATTAAAGTTAGGCCTTTTTCTAACTGTATGGCCGAGTTCGACCAACCTATAAAAATACTTGTTAGCAAGCTCTAGCAGCTCCTCTGGCACATCTTTATTATGACTAAGCGCTACATCATCGTTATTTGTACAATACTCTACAAGTGCTAAATAAAAGCACAATGGCTTATTGGCTAAACACATTTTTTGTTCTGTATTACAACTACTTGATAATGTTTTATCATTAAGGTCAACAATAAGTATCAACGGCGTAGGCTCTGCAATTGATTGATGCTGTGCATTATTAAACTGCTTATTGCTCTGTTTAATAAACGCAAATTTCACCCAAAAACTAATCAACACACTTAACACTAAAAATATAAAATAGTAAATAAAATGACTCAATGTAAAGTGGGTTTGTTGGACGTTAAATACAACTAATACGAACCCATTACTAGTGCTCAAACTACGTATTATTTGGTGTGAGTTTACAGGTGTTACCATTTCGTTTTTTGGTGCAATAGCAACAACTTTGAGCTCGTTCGAATTAATGTAGCTGTTTAAAGTTTTAATGTAGCTGTTAACTGCATCTTTATTACCTGAATGCTTTAGCAGCTCATTCGATAAATCGAGTAATGGTAAGTCGAGTGCTATTTGCCTTTCTATCTGCGTAATTTTTTGTTTAGCTACTTGCTGGCTTTTTTGAGTTACAGAAATATAAAAGACTGACGATAAAATAAAAAACAAACTTATAATAACAAGTAATTGCTTATACTTACTCATCACCAGCCTCCTCTTTTAAGCCTACTAAGCTGGCGCCACAGCGCCAAAATGGCTGGACGTTTTGATAGTAATGCAAACTTTGATCTTTAGACATATCAAGCAAATTTTCCTGCACTGCGCATAATAAATCAGTGTTGTTTTGCTGCATTTTTAAATACCATCTTGTTCCAGAAATATTATTACTCAATGGCGTAATATAGTTTTTTGAAAAACGTTTTTCGTCGCTCTCTTTCCAAAACGAAGCAATAATATCTACTTTTCCATTAGCGAGTAAATCACGTAATTCGTTATGAGAGCTAGCATAAGTGATTTTCAAATTGGCTAAATTAATATCCAACTCTTTAAACGTTTGCTTTGGTAAAATATGCCCTGATCGGCTGGTCGGATAATCAAGCAAACCTATGCGCTTATCTAAAAAGTATTGTTTAGTGACTCGAGGTTTTTCTTTAGAAGATATAAAAAAAGCCGTGTAGTCAGAAAAACCAACAACGGGCTGGTAGTTATAGGTCGACTCTGCTTTAAAGGCTGCCATAATATTATTTTTAGCCAAAATCAAGTCAGCAATTCCTTTACCCACAAACTCAAAGCTGTCTGCCGTTCTATACCCCCAATACCCTTTTACAGAGCCATATTGCTTAGCCACCACGTTATCAGAGCATAACTTTTGTGTTAATAACTTAGCTATTTTTTTTGATTGCGTAAAAACAATTAATTGGCCTTTGTTACTTGTTGCAGTTGTTTGACACTCTGTTGAGGTTTCGATCATAACTGGAAAGTGTAATTCATCATTGTATACACTAACTTGACCGCAAACCCACGTAACGACCAATAATAGAAACAAAAATGTAACAATTAACATTTTGTGCAACACGATATTTTTAAAATTCAAAGCAATGCCACTCAAAAATAGACTATTTAGTGCATTTGAACAATTTCGCTTACTTATTACAACAAGTAATTTTACCTGTTAAACATAACCTATTGATTTAAAAGCAATGTAAATAAGAAACTATGAATTTTAATGAGTCCTTCCTATCAACACCAAAAGTAAGGACAATTGACCGCATTAGCCTGTAGCAACGCCATGAAATATTCATTAAGGAAGTTCTAATGCATAGCAATATAAAGTACTCGATATCTTCTGCGCTTTTGATTAGTGCAATATTTACAAGCACTGACTCACATGCTTGGGGTCAAAATGGCCACCGCATTGTAGGTAAGATTGCAGAATCTCATATAAGCGAAACAACTAAAGCGGCAATACAACCCTACCTTGATGGTGAATCACTTGCACAAATATCAACGTGGCCTGATGAAATGCGCTCTGCCCCTGGCGAGTTTTGGCAAAAGCAATCATCTCGTTGGCATTATATTAATGCAGCACCAGGAAAATCTTTCAGCTTCAATCACGATCACACTAAAAACAAAGAATCTGTAAGTAATATCCTAGAAGGCATTCACTATTCAATGCAAACGCTCACTGATAAAAATAGCACCTTAGATGCTAAACAGTTCAGTTTACGTTTTTTAGTACATTTGGTGGGCGACAGTCACCAACCATTTCATGCTGGTCGAAGTGAAGATAGAGGTGGCAACCGTATTAAGGTTTCATTTTTTAACGAAGAAACAAATCTTCATAGCCTTTGGGATACAAAGTTAGTTGAGAACGAGAATTTATCGTTTACTGAGTACGCACAATTTATTGATACAAATAACAGCGAGTTAATTGCTGAGTATTTACAAAGCTCACCTATGACATGGGTTGAAGAATCTCATAATTTAGCCACAAAAATTTATAAATATACCAACAACGAAATTGGTTATAGCTACATATATAACAATACTCCAATTATAAAGACGCGCTTACAACAAGCGGGTATTCGATTAGCTGGATTACTAAATGCCCTATTTGACCCTTCTGCAAAAGAGTTAGAAACGGCACTGAAAATGACGACTGACAAATAAACTGTATTAAATTTATATAACCTACACACGGGAAATCAACATTATGACTAAGCTTCGCCTTTCGAAATTAACTGGAGCGGTAATTTTAGCTCTAGGTGTTTCTACAAGCGCAATGGCTGCTGATACTTCATCTGCAATGCGTGGTAAAATTACAACGCCTTCAGGTGGCAGTGCTGCAAACGTTAAAATCAAAGTAATTCACCAACCAACGGGAACTATTAGCGAACTAACTACAAACGAAAGTGGTACGTTTATCGCTAATGGTTTACGTGTAGGTGGTCCTTACATGGTTATCATTGATTCTGATACGTTTAACGATACCACTGTTGAAAATATATACTTGAACCTTGGTGAAACTTACCGTTTAAGCTCGCAGCTTGCTCCGCTAAACATCGAAAAGATTGAAGTGTCTGGTTATAAGATTGTTCAACAATCAGGTGGCTCTAGCAGTACATTTGGCTCTGACACTATTGAAAATATGCCAAGCTTTAATCGCGACATTAAAGATATTGCGCGCTTAAACCCACTTGCCAGTATTAATGGCAATGGCGAGCTAACGTTTGCAGGTAGTAACCCTCGTACCAACGGTTTAACAGTTGACGGTATTGGTCAAAATGATGACTTTGGCTTGAACTTTGGTGGCTACCCTACTTCTCAGCCTCCTGTAGCACTTGACGCTATTGAACAAGTTTCTGTTGATGTATCTCCTTTCTCAGCTTCTAAAGGTAACTTTGGTGGCGGTACTATTAACGCAGTAACAAAGTCTGGTACGAATGAGTTTAAATTCTCTGGCTTTTATGAAATATCTACTCCTGAGATAGCTGGCGATGTTGATAATATTGTACAAGAAGACGATCTTGATGAGCTAGGTCATAAAACTTACTCTACAAATAAAGTAGAGCCGATTAAAACTGAAGAAAGATTTGGTTTGAACGTTGGTGGAGCGATTATTGAAGATGAACTGTTTTACTTTGTTAACTATGCAGAATGGTCAAGTGAATTAGATCTAGATTACGGCTTTGACGGTTCTGGTGCTTCAAATGAATTTAATACTTCTGAAGCTAACTATAATCGTTTCATTTCTATCTTAAATAATGAATACGGCTTAACTGATTCATTAGCCGGTGCGCCAGAAGATACAAACAAAAACTTGCTTGTTAAATTAAGTTGGAACGCAAGTGATGACCACCGTTTAGATTTCACTTATCAATGGCAAGACGACCAAGATGAGCGTAACTCTAGCACTGGCGGTGATAATATAGCCTTAGTTTCAAGCACTTATGCATACGTAACTAAGTTTAATAACTTTTCATCTAAACTTTACTCTGATTGGACTGAAAACTTTTCAACAGAAATTGGTGTGTCGTATAAAGATGTTACCTCTGATAGCGCAACTCGCTCTAACTTAGGAAGCATTACTGTTGAGGAAGACGGTCGAAATGGTCCTTCTTACAACTTTGGTACAGATCAATACCGCCATGCAAACCGTTCAGAAACACAAAATCTAACTTTTACGTTAGACGCTACGTATTTAATGGATGAGCATGAAATAAACTTTGGAGCTCAGTACGAGTCACTTCGTTTATATAACTTGTTTGCTCAAAACTCTCTTGGAACGTGGAAATTTGATAGCTTAGAAAATTTTGAAAACCGTGAAATTGGTTCTTATGATTTCTCTTATCAAAATGCTTACACTAATGATTCAGCTGATACAGCATATGATGTAAGACGTAACCAGCTAGCGCTTTACATAGAAGATACTTTTTATGTAGGTGATGATTTAGAAGTTACAGCAGGTGTTCGTTATGAGCGTTTATCATCTGATGATAAACCAACTCTAAATGAAAACTTTGCTAATACGTATGGCTTTACTAACCAAGAAAATCTTGATGGCCTAGACATTATACTTCCTCGTGTTGGCTTTAAGTACTACGTAACAGAAGCGCTTACTATTAATGGTGGTATTGGTCGTTTCCAAGGCGGCATTCCAAATGTTTGGTATAACAATTCATTCCAAAGTGATGGCATTACTTTAGTATCAGCACAAAACGATGTAATTAATGATTACTATGCAAATAACACAGCTGATATTACTCAGGTTCCTGATGAAATAAAAAATACATTAGAGCAAGGTGCTGGTAGCGTTGCGTATATCGACCCTGACTTTAAATTGCCTTCAAGCATTCGTACTCAAATAGGTTTTGAATATGAGTTTGATTCTGAACTATTAGGTGATGGCTTTAAATGGCAAGCTGAAATTGCTTACCATAAAAAAGAGAATGAAGCGGTATGGCATAATTCGTCTATTAACCCAGTAGGCTTAGCAGCGGACGGCGAACGTGTTATCAATCAAAGTATTTACAGTGGCGATAATGTTGACATAGAAATGACTAATTCATCGGATGATGGTCGTTCAATTATTATTTCAACGGGTATTGCTAAACAATGGGACAATGGCCTGTTTGTATCGGCAAGCTATGCTCACCAAGATGTTACAGAATCATCAGCCGGTTCAGCTTCTCAGGCAGAAGGTAACTATAAGCACAATATTACAGTAAATCGTAATGAAGATATTGCAGCACGTGGCTTTTACGAAGTTGAGCACAGCTTTAAAATTAACTTAGCGTATAACACTGAATTTTTTGAAGGATATGCAACCAAGTTCAATGTTTATTTTGAACGTCGTTCAGGTCGCCCATTTAGTTACACAATGAATATGTATAAAGATGAAGACTTAGGTGATACTAGCTCTTTATTCACTAATGGTGCTTACTTACCTTATATCCCTACAGGTGCTGATGATCCGAATGTAAATTGGGCTGATTCTAAAATGACTTGGGCTGAGTTAGAACCGTTATTAGAGCGTGCTGGTATATCTCAACGTGGTGGGATCTTAGGTAAAAATACAGCAACGCAACCTTGGGTTACTACAATGGACGTTAGCATTAAGCAAGAAATACCTGGCTTTGCTGAAGGTCACACTGGTGAGGTTTATCTAATGATTGATAATTTCGCAAACCTTCTAAACAGCGATTGGGGTGTAGAAAAACGCTTAGGTTACTCTAACCAAACTATTTATGACTTTGGTGGTCTTGATGATCAAGGTAGATATAAAATAGACAACAGCTTTGGTGGTGCGGATGTGCGTAATTACTCGCAAATCAGTTCATCGTCATCAGCTTGGCAGGCTAAAGTTGGTATTAGCTACAAGTTTTAAGTCTTAATAGGTAAGTAATAACACATTAAGTTATTTGTTAACAAAACCCATTGCAAAATTGTAATGGGTTTTTTGTTTTTCACACCCCAATTTCACATGTTTGTCATAAAGCCCACGTAATATATACCCCGATATAGAGTTATTGCTCGAAAAAATACTCAAATAGACAAAAATAGTACTATTTATTAAAAATATATTGCAGTTGTATTTTATTTGTAACGAATAAATAAGGTACACTAGTAACGGATTTTGAATAAATGAACTTCAACTGTTTATTTTGCAAAATTTTAAAATAAAAATATAAAAATTTAATTAATAACTACACGGGAAAATTAAATGAAAACTCAATTACGCAAAACAGCTCTTTCACTTGCTATTGCAGCATGTGTTGGTGTAAGTGGCGCTGCAATGGCTAACGAAACGACCTCTGCAATTAAAGGTCAAGTAATGGGGCCTAACGGCAACCCAGCAGCCGGCACTAAAGTAACAATTTTACACGTACCTTCTGGGTCAGTAAAAACAACTGAAGTAAATGACGCTGGTTATTTCACAGCTAAAGGCCTGCGAGTTGGCGGTCCTTATAAAGTAGTTGTTGATTCAGATGTATATGCAGACCAAGAATTCAATAACATTATTCTTAATATTGGTAACGATTACCCAGTAAACGTTTCTCTTGAGTCACAATCAAGCATGGAACAAATTGTAGTTTCTGGCGCGCCAATTAGCTCTATGTCTGGTGGTACTGGTCCGGCGTCTACTTTCACACTTACAGATCTAGAGAATCAGCCTGCTATTAACCGTGATTTAAAAGATATCATTCGTGTTGATCCACGAGTAGCAATAGATGATAGCCGCGGCACTATTAACTGTGGTGGCGGTAATCCAAAATTTAATAGTTTAACGCTAGACGGCGTTCGTATGAACGATAACTTCGGCTTAAGCTCAAATGGTTACCCTACTATTCGCGCACCTTTTTCTTTTGATTCAATTGAGCAAGTAGCTGTAGAACTTGCACCATTTGATGTTCAGTACGGTGGATTTACAGCGTGTAACATCAATGCTGTAACTAAATCTGGCGGCAACGAAATTCATGGTGGCGTGTTTTTCGATTACACAAATGATTCAATGAAAGGTGATAAAATTGAAGGCGAAGACGTTGATAACGGTAGTTATAATGAAAAACGCTACGGTTTTAATGTTGGCTTACCTCTAATTAAAGATTCATTATTTTTATATACTTCATATGAAAAGCTAGAAGGGGTAGCACAATTCAATTATGACCCTTTAGGTTCAAGTGTTTCTGAAAGCGACTTAGCTCGTATCCAACAAATTTCACAAAATGTGTATGGTTATGATGCAGGTACCACTCCTTCGAGTGCACCTGTAGAAGATGAAAAAATATTAATTAAATTAGATTGGAACATTAACGATTCTCACCGTGCTAACTTAGTTTATAACTATAATGACGGCTTTACATTATCTCAATCAGATACTGGTTCAACTCGCCTATCGTTAGATAGTCACTTTTATGAGCAAGGTGCAGAATTTACTTCAATCATCGGTTCATTATACTCAGACTGGAATGACGATTTTTCAACTGAAGTTCGTTTAGGTAAATCGGAACTAGATGCACGTGTTGAATCACTTGATGCTGCAAGCAGCTTTGGTGAATTCCAAGTAAACACATCGGATGGAGGTCGAGTATATTTAGGTCCAGATGATTCTCGTCAATCAAACGATTTAAATTACGATACAACTACATTTAAACTTGCTGGTACTTACTACCTTGACCAGCACACGATAACAGCTGGTTACGAGTATGAAGAGCTAGAAGTATTTAACCAATTCGTTCAACACACGCAAGGTGAATGGAGTTTTGCAAGTATTGATGATTACGAAGCAGGAATTGCAAGTGCAATTTTCTACAATAATGCCGCAGGTACGAATAATGCTGCAGATGCCGGCGCTAGCTTCTCATATGCTCAACATACTTTTTATATTCAAGATGAATATAGCTTCTCAGACATTGATGCATCACTAACGTTTGGTCTTCGTTACGACAGTTACACTAGCGATGACAAGCCTACTTTAAATGAAAACTATACTGCACGTTATGGTTTCAGTAACCAATCAACATTTGATGGTGTGGATTTAGTTCAACCACGTATTGGCTTTGAATGGTATGCAACTGATGCACTTGAAGTTCGCGCAGGTTTGGGCTTATTTTCAGGTGGTAATCCGAATGTGTGGTTATCTAACTCATATTCAAACGACGGCATCACAAATATTAGCGCAAATCAGTTTGGATCTATTGATTTATTTGCTACACCAAATGTGAATGGTGGAAAACCAGGTTTTGATGTACCACAATCACAGTTTGATAAAGTAGCTAACACAGTAATTGGTTCTGGAGATAGCTTTACGAACGCCGTAGCTTCTGATTTTGAAATCCCATCGGAATGGAAATATTCAGTAGGGGCTACTTATACAACAGAAGACGAATATGTAATCTCATTAGATTATCTCTACACCAAAAAGCGTGATGCAGCAACGTTAATGGACCAAGCCCTTACTGACAGTGGTACTACTACTTTTGATGGTCGTCCAATTTTAACCTCTATTGAAGGACGTGACGGTGATTTACTTTTAACAAATGTTAATGGTGACAGTGGTGAAACTTCAATTATCTCTGCAGCTGTAAGCAAAGCATTCGATAACGGTATTAAAGTACAACTATCATATGCTTATACAGATGCTGATGATGTTAACCCAATGACAAGTTCAACAGCGAGCTCTAACTACGGTAACTTGGCAACGTCTAACCCGTTAGATCCTGGTGTATCTTCATCAGATTATGAAATACCTCATCGCTTTACATTAAACCTTGCTTACACACATGAATTTATCGATGGATATAGCACTCGCTTTAATTTATTTGGTGAAGCATACAAAGGCTTGCCTTACAGCTTCACATTTAATGGTAACGATGAAGATACATTTGGTGATTTTAATTCAAATGATTCTCGCCAACTACTTTATGTACCGTTAGTAAACGATCCTAACGTTGTTTATAACATGTCGGCAGATGAGATTAATGAATTTAATGAGTTCATTGCATCTGAAGGATTAAAACGTGGTGAAATTTCAGGTCGTAACGCGCAAAACTCTGATTGGTTTGTTAAGTTTAACTTTAAGCTAACTCAAGAAGTACCTGGGTTCATGGATGGCCATAAAGGTGAAGCATTCTTCGTAATCGATAACTTAACTAATATGTTAAACGATGATTGGGGTGTACTGAAAAAAGGTCCTTTCGTTGGTGCTCGTATGATTTCAACAGATATTGATGACCAAGGCCGTTACGTTTATTCAAACTTTAACGGGAATAACGCAAGCACCACAACTCAACGTGATGCATCTCTTTGGGAAATGCGTGTAGGTGTTCGTTACACTTTCTAATTTAGAACTGTAGCCTAAAACACCTTTTAAAAGCCCACTTTGTGGGCTTTTTTATGCCTTTAATTTGTTATTTAACTTTTCAAAAATACTCACTAACACTTCGTATTCTTCGTTGGTTAAAGTACTCAGTAATTGTTTTTCCCAATTAAGTGCATCGGGTGCTATTTGCTCATATAAGTTTTGCCCTACTTGGCTCAGCACAAGTAATGCTGCGCGTTTGTCTTGCTCATTTAGCTCACTTCTAACTAAACCTTTATCTATTAAAACTTTTACCGCGCGCGACACTGTCGACTTGTCCATATTTGCTTGCGTGCATAAATCCTTTGCGTTGCTTTGGCCATACTGCGCTAAATTAGCAAGTATTCGCCACTGGGGAATATTTAAACCGTACTTAGTTTGATAAACCTCGGCAAAGTCGTTACTTACACGTGTTGCTACATTCGTTAATTGATAAGGTAAAAACGTTGCTAAATCAATTTTCATTTTTAGTTATCCCAGCTTTGTAAGGTTTACTTTGGTGTTCATTAATATTTACGCAGATGCATAGTTGCACATTTGATATTAGTCTCACTTGAGAGTATCTTAACTGAAATAAAAATAATATTAAACCACCCCCCTCTCACAGGAGTCAGTAATGGCGACACAATTAAGTTATATGACAGGTTTTGGTAATGAATTTGAAACACAAGCGCTACCCGGTGCATTGCCAATAGGACAATTTAGCCCACAAAAGGTCAAATACGATTTATACACCGAGCAACTTAGTTCGACTGCATTTACGGCTCCTCGCGCTTCAAATCGCCGCACTTGGTTTTACCGCCTTCGTCCGTCTGTAGTGCAAGGTAATTACCAAGCAATTGATAACGGCTTAATAAGAACAGCCCCAATTACTGAAGCCGTAACACCACCAACAATGCTACGTTGGAATCCTATTGATATGCCTTCACATCCTACTGATTTTATTGATGGCTTGGTAACTATGGCTGCTAATGGCAGTGCTAATGGGCAATCTGGTATTGGCATTCATGTATATGTCGCTAATCAGTCAATGCAAGGACGTTACTTTTGCAATGCCGATGGCGAAATGTTGTTTGTCCCTCAGCAAGGTGAGTTATTAATTCACACCGAGTGCGGTAAGTTAAGTATTAAACCAGGTGAAATTGCTGTAATTCCCAGAGGAATTAAGTTCGCTGTTGATTTAATTGATGATACAGCCCGTGGTTATATTTGTGAAAATTATGGCCATGCGTTAGAGCTTGCAGAGCGAGGACCTGTTGGTGCAAACGGTTACGCCAACGACAGAGACTTTCAATACCCCGTTGCTGCCTTTGAAGATAAAGAAGGTGACTTTGAGCTTGTATCTAAATTCAACGGTAATTTATTTAGCTGTGAAATTAAGCACTCTCCTTTTGATGTGGTTGCATGGACGGGTAACAGCTCCCCCTATAAATACGACTTATCGCGTTTTAATGTGATGAATACAGTAAGTTTTGATCATCCCGACCCATCTATATTCACTGTGCTAACCTCTCCTTCTGCTACTGAGGGTATGGCAAATGTCGATTTTGTGATATTTCCACCACGTTGGATGGTAGCCGAAAATACATTCCGCCCGCCGTATTATCACCGCAATATTATGAGTGAATTTATGGGCTTAATTGAAGGTGTGTATGATGCAAAAGAGCACGGCTTTGTACCTGGTGGCGCAAGTTTACACAATTGTATGTCGCCACATGGACCTGAAGCCGACGTATTTGAAAAAGCCTCAAACGCTGAACTTACACCACAAAAATACGAAAATACACTCGCTTTTATGTTTGAGTCGCGCTATATAATTTCACCGACAAAATATGCATTAGAAGGTAGGGAACGCCAACCAAACTACACCGATTGCTGGCGTACTATTAAAAAACAATTTACAGGTTCACAGGATTAATTATGAAATTATACAGCTACTTTCGCTCATCAGCGGCCTATAGGGTACGTATAGCGCTTAACTTAAAAGCAATTGATCATGAACTTGCTATTGTTAACCTTTTAAAATCGGAGCAGCTTGGGGAAGAATACTTAGCTACGAATCCGCAAGGGTTACTACCTGCACTTGAAACCGATAATGGTGTTTTAGCACAATCACTTGCAATACTGGAATGGCTTGATGAAACTTATCCGCAAGCCCCATTAATTACAGGAACTGCGTGGCAAAAAGCACAAATAAGAAATTTAAGCTTTGCCATTGCTTGCGATATTCATCCTGTTAATAATTTACGCGTGCTGAAGTATTTATCGAACGAATTAGGTGTTGATAACGAGGCTAAAAATAAGTGGTATCGACATTGGATAGAAATTAGTTTTGAAAAAATAGAACTGATGCTAAACGAAAATGATGACTACTGTTTTGGTAACCAACCAACACTTGCTGACATTTGTTTAGTGCCGCAAGTATTTAATGCAATTCGTTTTAACGTAGATATGAGCGCTTATCCAAAAATTGCAGCCATTTACGAACACTGTAATAAATTAGCTGCATTTAATGACGCTGCACCGCAAAATCAACCCGATGCAAATTAAGCTAATTTAAAACTAACTTTGTAGCGCACTATGAATAACCGTAATGTGCTCAATTAAATCTAAGCCCAGATCAGTTAAATACCCGCCATCTGGGCTATCTATAATCCCTTTTTCAAATAAGCGTTGCGCTGCACTAAGTAAGCTTGGCTCTGCGTCTGAGTGTAATTTAATACCCTGCATTTTACTGTCGCGAGGAAACTTTGCTAATAGTGTGAATTCTTCGATCATTGTTTGATTAAATTGCATTGTGTGCACCTTTTTATTTGAATCCAAGTTGTTCTGTGAGTAACTAAGTTTATAATTAAAATCACTTTGTGTACTTTACACTAGCACGTTTTTTAGCTTAATGTATTATTTTTAACCCTCCCTATTTAAAGGCCTCTAATGCGTAACTTTTTAATTCTATGCTTTTGTTTTAGCAGCTTATCGTATTCAATACTTAGTGAAGCAACAACCCTTAAAACCCATTCAATTATTGATGCAAACCAGTTTGTAAATGAAGAATCAAACTGTTGGTACGACAACAAACGCTATAGCGAAGGCGCATTAATACAAATTCACTCATTTACACTTTTGTGCGGTGCTAAAACACCCCAACACAGTAACAGCCAACTCATTTGGCTTAAAATAGATAAACAGGGTAATGCTATTTACCCAACAGCTCCTAAAACAATCACTGTGAATTAGCGCTAAAAGCTGATTTGAGCTACAATGCACGCAGTTTAAATAAGTAGTATGGCTATGGATAATCAACCTAAAAACCCTTTACATGGGGTAACGTTAGAACAAATACTTGTTGAGTTAGAACAGCGACTTGGCTGGAGAACACTTGGCGAGCAAGTAAAAATCAAATGCTTTACTGATCAACCGAGCATTAAATCGAGTTTAAAGTTTTTGCGTAAAACGCCTTGGGCTCGCGATAAAGTGGAAGCACTTTATATTCACACTATAAATAACAAACCTATTCGTAGACCAAAAAGTGCGCCAAGAGAAACATCTTCTCAAGCGCCGGATACAACAGGGTTTGTTTGGCCATCAATTAAAAAATGATGTAAAAAAGGAGCTAATTTAGCTCCTTTTTTGATTGTAATTAGCGCGATTTATTGCTCTTTGCAAATCACATTTAATGAGGCCGGCTCAATAGTAATAACGAGTTTGTGAGCAGTTTTAACTTCACCGTCAAGTACGTACTTAAACTCTCCTTCACCTGTCACCTCGACTCTTTTAGCATTTGTATGATGCGAATTTATAGCTAAATGTGTTTGAGTTAAACTGCTAAACATCAGTTCTGCAATGCTCAATATTGTCGTAGAATTTTCATTATTTGGTGTTAGCCAATTCACATCAAGAAGCCCGTCACTATGATTTGGCTGCCCACCACCTTGAGCCAATAACGTTGTAAAAGGCGCAGCATTAGCCACAATAAAGCTATTTGTACATATTTCTTTCGGCTCATTATCATCAAGTTTCACACTAAGTAACTGTGATTTCTGCTCGCCAAACGCTTCAAAAAAGCCATTTAAATAGGCAAGTTGCCCCGATTTATTTTTCGACTCTCTATCTGCTTTTTCAATCATTGATTGCTCAAAACCAATGCCCGCTAATAAAAGTAATAATTCGTTATTACAATAAGCGGTATCTATTGTGCTTGTTTGACCATCAATTATTAAATCACAGGCTTGTTCAACAGGAATAAATTTAGAGCTAATCCCCATCAATACATGCGCAAGTGCGTTTGCAGTCCCCATTGGTATAATACCTAGCTTACATTGTGTATTTACAAGTACGCTTGCAACTTCGGCCACTGTACCATCGCCTCCACACGCTATTATTATGTCTGGTTTTTGCGTAATCGCTTGTTTAGCAAGCTCAATACCGTTTACGTCTTGTGAAGTAGTAAGTACTTTTAAATCGTAATAGGCCGATAACCGCGCAACAATTAAATGCTCTTTTTCTTGCCATAACCGTGTACCAGATACAGGGTTTGCAATTAAAACGGCTTTGTTTTTAATCAGCAGCTCGCCTTTTTTATGACGCTTAGCTAAATGGCGAAGCTGATGCTTATTTAAGTTTGCGGTTTCGCGGGTTTCTTTTATTTGTGCAAGTACTTCATGTACATCTGCATTTTTGTTTTGACTCAATAAATAAGCCGCCATTACAAAAACAGAGCGCCCACGGCCTAAAGCACAATGTACAACTACGCGACGGTTTTCTTTAATATGATGATGTATCCAATTAATAGCCTGATTTAACTGAGAATGGGTAGGAATACTATGATCGAGCACCGGAATGTTTAAGTAATTTATATTCTCTTGTGTTGAACTCCACTCGAGTCCGTCGAATTCACACGTAACGTCTAAAATTGCCGTAATTCCGTTATCTTTTAATGTGTCTATGTCTGAGGGAAATAATCGGCAAGCTAAAAATAGGTTTTCGTTTATTTTTTGAATTGGCGGCACTTTATCGCGCTTACGTGACCAGGCATTATAAATTTGCACACCAAATAAAAATGGCACAAACGCCCAACGTATATAAAATGGGATCACCCCATTTTCACGTTTTCTAAATATTTTTGCTGTATTAAAAATATATGCGGTACTCACTAATAAAAGTGACAGTGCAGTCCAATAAAAAACAATAGCAAAGTAAACAGAGTTTACTTCCCAACCAATAAAAATAAGTAGTAATGCTAAAAGTGAATAACCAATTGCAGCCCACATAGTCTCTCCTTTGTGTAAATAATTCCGATTTTCTAATTTTAATTTAAACGGCTTTATGTACTCTTTTGCAAATATCACGCCATATAAATGGCATTTTAAATTCAAATTAAAATCATAAGCTATTGATATATAATGTTAATAATAAAATAAATTTAAGTGCAATCTGCTCTTTGTGCATTTTTTACAAACATGTGAATAAATTATACTTACACGTCTAAATTTCAAACACTGATCGGTTATTGCTTGTACTAACGTATAAAGCAGCTAATCTAAAAAGCAATTAAATTTTTTGCATCCAAATCACACTCTCAACCGTTTACTCAATGATAATAAGAAAAACAGGACCCCTATGGATAACGATGATTTACTCCCTCTTTTGTGCGCAACAGCACAGGGAGACAAAAATGCTTTCTCAAGTTTATATCAACAAACTAGCGGCAAACTTTTTGCTATTAGTTTAAATATGCTCACTAACAGAGCTTATGCGGAAGAGGCACTACAAGATGCTTTTATAAAAATTTGGCATAACGCATCTGAATATAACGCCTCTAAAGGCACCGTTATTAGTTGGATGATAAGTATAGTTAGATACAGAAGTCTTGACTCACTGCGCTATCACAAAGTACGAAAAGAGCAGTCGTTAGGCGATGACGAATATGAAAATGAAAATGAAAGTATCGACGTTAATTACGATGAAGAAACGAAACTGGTTAATTGTATCGAACAGCTTGAGCCACAACAAAAACAAGCTATTCACTTAGCTTATTATAAGGGGCTGAGTCATAGCGAGCTAGTGGATCATATAGAAACGCCATTAGGTACAGTTAAAAGCTGGATCAGGCGTGGGCTTATGCAGCTACAAAGGTGTTTAACATTATGAATTATAATAAACCCGAACTATTAGACGCGCTTGCTGGGCAGTATGTGCTTGGCACACTTAGAGGGCTTGCCCGTAAGCGTTTTCAGCGTCTGTTGCTTAATTCAAATCAAGCACGTGAAGCAACAAGTCTATGGGAGCAAAACCTAAACAACTTAGCGAGTGCTATTACGCCGCAAACGCCACGTGACGAGGTATGGGTAAATATACTACAACGTATTGAAAACAGGCCACAAACAAGTAAAACAGTGATACATACCAAGCCTTCAATTTGGCGTACATGGTCTTTTGTGGCAACTGCTGCGTGTATTGTTTTAGCCTTTTTAGTTATTCAACCTAGTACCAATGTTATGCACACTCAACAAATTGCTTTGGTTCAAAATCAAGATAAACAATCATTGTGGTTTATTCATGTAAGCGAGCAAGGGCTCTCAATTAAAGCCAGTAGCCAATTGGTTGCCCAAACTAATAAAGATTATGAGTTGTGGATGATTTTAAAAGGGCAAGATGCACCTATTTCACTGGGTTTACTGCCCAAGCAAGGCAGTAAAATATTATTTAAAGATAACCGCTTTAACGCAAGTGATATCGCATTGTTAGCAGTGAGCTTAGAACCTATTGGCGGCTCGCCAAATGGCTCTCCTAC
This sequence comes from Pseudoalteromonas sp. NZS11_1, assembly GCF_015864275.1. Lineage (NCBI taxonomy): Bacteria > Pseudomonadati > Pseudomonadota > Gammaproteobacteria > Alteromonadales > Pseudoalteromonadaceae > Pseudoalteromonas > Pseudoalteromonas sp. NZS11_1. The sequence goes on along the minus strand of NZ_JADYXK010000011.1, from coordinate 56,603 downwards.
TGAAGTGCTTTACACCACAGAGCTAGTACTTTTATAACCCTACTATTATGACTAAAGTTGGCTGTTTACTTAAAGCAGCCAACCTTCTTTAAAACTTTTTTAACAAAAAATAAAAATAATTTAACTTTTTTGCATCCAATTTAAATCCTGCCCCGTTATTAGCTATGACTTCAATCAAAACTAAAGGACAAAGTCATGAAAGCTTTAACTCCATCAATACTCGCAGTAGTAATATGTAGTACGTTTGTAAGTGCACCAAGTGAAGCATCTAGCCACAGAGAAGCGCCAAATATAAGCCGTTTCCCGACTTTAGATTCAACCGATTTTTATGTATTTAATAGTTACGAGCAAGGTCGTGATGATTTTGTAACATTAATTGCTAACTATATCCCGCTGCAAGATGCATACGGCGGTCCTAATTACTTTGCAATGGACCCAGATGCTACCTACAGCATTCATATAGATAACGACGGCGATGCTGTTGAAGATATTACATTTGCGTTTAACTTTAAAAGCATGCTTCCTAATGATAACCAAGGTGTGCAATTAACTGTTGGACCTGAAGGTAATCAACGCACCGTGTCTGTACCGCTTAAAAATGTAGGCGGTGTATCTGCCGGTGATGACAGCGCTGCAAATTTTAGCGAATCATACACAATGAGCATGATTAGCGGCGCGCAGCGTACTGGCGAAACAACGGTATTAAACAACACTGCATCAAACTCAAGCACATTTTCTAAACCGCTTGATTATGTCGGCAATAAAACATTTGGCTCAATGAGCGATTACCAAACTTATGCTGACCAATTTGTGTATCAGGTTTCAATTCCTAACTGTGAAAGCATGGCACAAGTTTTTGTAGGACAACGTAAAGACCCATTTGTAGTTAACCTAGGTAAAACATTTGATTTAGTTAACTATGTACCTGTAGAAGGCGATAGCGCCCCTGGTGCTGGTGACGGCGGTGGTTTTCCAGGTGGTATAACGCAATCAGCCGATAATGACGACCTTGCAGATAAAAACGTAACATCAATCGCTATCGAAATACCTAAAAGCTGTATTGTCGGTGAAGGTAACAAAGTAATTGGTGCATGGACAACAGCAAGCTTACCTCAAGCACGTGTATTAAACCCAAATGCTAAATTTGCTAATAATGCGGTAAACGGTGGTGCATTAACTCAGGTTTCACGACTAGGTAGCCCGCTTGTAAATGAGCTGGTAATTGGTATTAAAGACAAAGACACATTTTCTACTGCGCACCCTAAAGACGATGCACAATTTTTAGATTATGTATCTCACCCAGCACTACCAGAGTTATTAAATATTTTGTTTAAAGATGCTGTTAATACCACTCTTGGCGCAAACTTAGAAACTCTGGCACCCACTAACTTCCCGCGTACTGATTTAATCACTGCATTTTTAACGGGTTTTGCAGGCGTTAATCAACAAGCAACAGTAACACCTTCAGAAATGCTACGTTTAAATACAGACATTGCAGCAACAGCGCAAGCTGATCAATCTGCATTTGGTGTAGCGGGTAATGATTTAGCCGGCTTCCCAAATGGTCGTCGCCCGGGTGATGATGTGGTTGATATTGCACTTCGTGTTGTGATGGGTCGTTTATGTCATCCTATTCCTGTAAATGGTGAAGACACTGATTTAGGACTCTGTGTACCAGAGGATGCTAATACAGGCACAGTGCCATTTACTGACGGTGCACCTATTGATGCAACAATGATGGATTCATCATTCCCATACCTTGCAACACCGCTTGCTGGCTCTAAATAAGGAGTAAAATAATGCGTAATTTAAAAACTACCCATATTTGTGTTCTCCTCAGTGCATTAACATTGGGAGCATGTAGTAGCGATGATGATAAAAAACAGCCTACACCGGTTGTAAACACAGCGCCTACCGCAAGTGATGCAATGCTAACTACACAAACTGAGGTAAGCATTACCGATATGCTTAGCGCAACCGACAATGATGGCGATTCACTGACTTACTCGTTAACAAGTGAGCCAACTCTCGGAACTGTTACCGTTAATAGCGATGGTAACTTTACCTATACACCGAATAAAGAAGCGACAGGTTCAGATAGTTTTATGTTTGGTGTAAGTGATGGCGTTAATTCGCAAGTAACTGCAACAGTAAACATTACAATTGACGCACTACAAGTCGACTTTGCTCAATTTGCAACCGATGCATTTAATCAAGCCGCAAATGCAGAGCCATTAACTGTTAACGGTCGGGTGTTTACAAACACAGATACCGATGTTGATGGATTAATTTCAACAAACGGTAACTAACCAAGTAATTAAGCTGACAGGCCATGGATGGCTTTTTTCAAAGGATATTTATAATGCATTTATCAATTTTTAAGTCCGTCGCATTTATTACTTTATGCCTAACACCACTTGCGTTAAGCGCTGCGCTTTTTACCCCAAAAGATGATGCAGTTATTGCTAAAAGTAATTCAACGCTTAGTGCTTCCCTCTCTGTTGACGAAATAAATACATTAGTCACTAACAGCCAATATGCCGGCCAAACAGAGCGCTTACAGGGGCTACTTAAAACCCGTTTAGCCCAGCTATATAAACAAACACCCTCATCTCAAATTGGTTACTTATATGCTCGCGTTTTACAAAAAGAGCACCTTTTTGACGAAGCTATTGATATTGCTAACAACGTTTTGATTGCCGAGCCAAAACATAGTAATAGCCATTTATTGCTAGCCAATATATTTATGACTCAAGGTAAGTTTGCACAAGCAAAAAAACACTGCGTCGCCTTAATTGGGCAAGTAAGCACTATTACTGCTAGCACCTGTGTACTCGATGTACAAAGCCAACATGAAAGCGTTTTAGACAGCTACCAAGCATTAGTAAAAATTATAAATAATAATCAAACTAGCCTAGCTACAAACCATGTTTTAAGTGAAATGAGCTACCGTTTAAACAACTACAAACAAGCTTTGTCTCACTTACAAAGTGTAGATTTAGTTCAAGCCCCTGTGAGCCTTATTGTTTTATGGGCCGATATTCAAATTGCTCTAAATCAACCGCAACAAGTATTAAATACATTAAGCGTACTGCTTCCTGATAAAAGTAATTTAGAGGATGCTATTTTGCTAAGACTTTCAATCGCAGAAAAAAAACTAAATAAACGCGATAAAAAATGGCAAAATACAATGGCGCAAAGAGTTACACTACGAGAGCTTCGCAAAGATTCTTTTCATGCAAGTGACTTAGCTAAATATTACCTTGATGTACAACCAAATCGCGAAAAAGCACTTTACTGGGCTCATATTAATTGGCAACAGGCTAAAATGAGCACCGATGAGCAATTACTTATTCAAGCAAAAGCGATGCAACGAGATACACTATGAAAACGCCTTATCTATTTATACTCACTTTAATGCTGTGCATTTTTTCAACTTACAGCTTTGCCCATCAACTAAGTACAAGTTATATAACCTTAAATAGCGAGAACAATAACGACACCAACAAAAACCAATACACGGGTACTTGGCAAATTAATATAGCCGACTTAGAGCACGCAGTGCCTCTGGATTTAGATAAAAACGGGCAAATTTCGTGGGCAGAAATAAAAGCAAAACGCAGCTCAATTAATAACTTCATTGAAGAAAATTTAAATATCACGCAAAACGCGCAATCATGCCTTTTAAAAAGTGAAGGTATCTATCAGCTAGATAACCATTTTAACCAGCCTTATTTGGTGATTCCGTTGCTGTTTAGCTGTGATGACAATGAAGCAATCTCCCTTTCCTATTCTGCTTTTTTTAATACCGATGCCAATCATAAATCCATCGTAAATATAAACGGTGTATCTCGTGTATTTAATATCAACGAGGCACAACAAACGTTCAGCTTTGAGCAAACAAGTTATTTAAGTACGTTTAATCAATACGTGTATCAGGGTGTTTTACATATTTGGATTGGTATTGATCATATTTTATTTTTAATCGCCCTGTTACTTACCTGTGTTTTAAAACGCAGCGATAAAGCATGGCAAGGTATTAGCTCTAAAAAACAAATTATTAAACACACAGCATGGATAGTAACCGCGTTTACGCTTGCGCACTCTATTACGCTTACCGCAACAGCTATGAACCTTGTATCACCAAATAGCCGCTGGGTAGAGCTTGGAATTGCTATATCGGTTTTATTTGCAGCATTAAATAATGTGTGGCCGTTGGTACTTCGTTTAGGTTGGCTTACTTTTGCTTTTGGTTTACTACATGGGATGGGATTTGCGAGCGTACTTGGCGAGCTTGGCTTGTCGAGCGACTATCAGCTGCTTAGTATATTGGCGTTTAATTTAGGCGTCGAAATCGGTCAACTTAGTATCTTACTAGTAGCCTTACCAATACTCATTTATGTACGACACTACACTTGGTATAAAAAGTGGTTAATGCCAATGGGCTCCGTTGCTATCGCAATCATTGCACTTCAGTGGTCAATCGAGCGCTTTTAAATAGACTAAAATAAAAAAGCTAGCCAAAATATTGGCTAGCTTACTTTTGGTTATTTATTTTGAGCGTTACTGCGCTTTATCAAATGGCATCAGTAATGTTTTCATCGCAGGGCGAAGCGCTATGAGTACCGTTTCTTCGGTGAGCTCAGGGTAGAGTAACTTTCTGAGTAATAACCCCGCCATCATCGAAAAAATAACGTTAATTCGGCTTTCAAGTTCAAGCTCATCAATGTCTTTGAGCGCACTTCGCTCGCTTGTTAAAAGCTGTCTCATGCGCCCTCTTGCTTGAATATCGGTTTCACGCAAGAGAGTTGCTACTTTAATATTTCGACCTGCTTCTGCCATCATGTCTAAATCAATAACACACGAGCCTGTGTCCATGTGCCTTTGCACACCAATATTTAAGCCATCTAAAAGAGCCGCTAAAACATCACCAGGGTGATCTTCAAACTTTTGAAAGATGGAGAACATTTCTTCCATGTCTTTTTCAATAATGCTTTCTATAATGGCTTCTTTACTTTCAAAGTAATTATAAATATGGCCTGCACTCATCCCTGCCGTTTTAGATATTTCAGCCATACCTGCACCGTGATAACCTTTTCGGCGAAAACACTCTGCAGCAGCTGTTAATATTTGCTCACGCCTAGCCAGTGCTATCGCGGGATCTGTTTGCCTTTTTGCTTTAGGCTTCATGTTCAACTCCACTACCAAGTCATAAACCCAGTAAAGCAAGAGCTATAAATAGTCTCGCCATGTAAATATGTAATGCGGCTTTAAAAGCCGAAAATATTATTTCTCTACCTGAGCTGTTTCACTGGTTACGTTCCATCCGCCACCAAGCGCTTTGTACAAGTTAATTTGGCTTGCAAGATACGCTTGCTGACCCGAAATTAACTGTTGCTGAGCGCCGTACCACGTACGCTGAGCATCAAGTACTTGCAAGTAGCTATCTGCGCCTTTTTCGTAACGCATTTTTGATAAATCAAACGTGATTTGTCGGCTACTTATAAGCATATCAAGGGCACTTAATTGCTCTTGGTAACCTTCTCTGTCAGCAAGTGCATCGGCAACTTCGCGAAACGCATTTTGAATTTTTTGCTGATAAGTAGCCACTGCAATTTCTTGATCAGCTTTTGCTACATCAAGATTTGCTTGGTTACGTCCCATATTAAAAATAGGTAAGCTAATTGACGGCACAAAACTCCATGTACCCGAGCCTGAATCAAACAAGCCACTTAAATCACTTGAAGCAGACCCTGCATTGGCTGTTAAGCTAATACTTGGATAAAACGCCGCACGTGCAATACCAATATTGGCATTTGCAGCAAGCATTAAATGCTCAGCGGCTTTAATATCAGGGCGTTGCGATAACAGGTCAGACGGTAAACCAACCGGCACTTCTGGCATGCTGATCAAGTTAGTCAGGTCTTTACTAGGCAGTAAATCAGCTGAAACAGATTTACCCACTAATAAATCTAAGGCACTTTTATCACGCTTTAACAAACGTTTGTACGTTGCTATGTCTACTTTTGCTGTAGCAACTGTACTTCTAAGCTGCTCAAGGGTAATTGAAGACGTCGCACCTAAATCAAAGCTTTTTTGCGTAAGCGATAATGATTCTTGCTGAGAGGTGAGCGTTTCTTTTGCAAGCTCTAGCAGTTGTAAGTCCGTCGCGTAACTAAGCCACGCATTTGCCAACTCTGAAATTAAAGACACCTGCGTACTGTATTGACTAAGCTCTGTAGAGTATAAATTTTGGAGTGCTTGCGCTGATTGATTGCGTACTTTGCCCCAAATATCTAACTCGTAAGACGTAATGCCCACTGTTGCACTGTATTGCGAGCTAATAGCTGCATCGCCAGTACCCGACAAATCAGCCGGTAAACGCTGGCGCGTACCAGAAGCATTTAAATCAAGTGATGGATACAAAGCAGAGTCTTCAATTTGATACAAACCACGAACACGCTGCACATTAAGCACTGCAATTTGCATGTCTTTATTATGCTCAAGGCTTTGCGTAATTAAGGTTTGTAGTTTTTCATCATTAAAAAACTGCTGCCAATTTAATTGCTGCGCAGCGCTTTGCTCAGTACCTGATGCATAAGCATCAGATACTGGTAGAGCAAGGTCTTTTTGCTCTGGCGCTAATTGACAACCACTTAGCACCAATAAAGCAATTGCACTTAGGCTGAATGTTTTAATGCTCATTCTGCGCTCTCCTTTGTTGTCTCGTTAGTTTTACCAGGGAATACACGGCGAACTAACACAAAGAACAACGGTACAAATACAACAACTAATATTGATGATGCGAGTGTGCCGCCAATAATCGAAATACCTAACGCATTTTGCGCACCAGAACCCGCACTTGAGGCAATAGCAAGCGGTAAAACACCACAAATAAAGGCCATCGAAGTCATAAGTATTGGACGTAAACGTAAGCGTACAGCTGCAATAGCCGCATCAACTAAACCAAGCCCTTCATCCATTTTATGAATCGCAAACTCTACAATCAATATCGCATTTTTAGACGCTAAACCTATGGTGGTCAACAAGCCTACCTGCAAGTAAATATCGTTAGATAAGCCACCGCCTAGCGCTGCCATAATTGCACCAAATATACCCAGTGGCACAATCATCATTACCGCAAACGGTACCGACCAACTTTCATAAAGTGCAGCTAAACATAAAAATACAAACAATAGCGATAAGCCATATAGTAAAGGTGCTTGACCGCTACTTGAGCGCTCTTGGAATGAAATACCGGTCCACTCAGACGAAATACCATTAGGTAATTGTTTAACTAAACGCTCCATTTCATCCATTGCTTGGCCTGTACTGTAGCCCGGCGCTGCACTGCCTTGAATTTCCATTGCTGAAAAACCATTGTAACGCTCTAAACGTGGCGAACCATACGTCCAGTAGGCACTAGCAAACGCTGAAAACGGCACCATATCGCCATTATCATTGCGCACATACCACTTATTTAGATCCTCAGGCACCATGCGCGATTGTGCATCACCCTGCATATACACTTTTTTAACTCGACCACGGTCAATAAAGTCATTCACATAACTACTACCCCATGCTGTCGAAAGTGTACTGTTAATATCGTTTTGCGACACGCCAAGCGCTTCGGCTTTTGCCAAATCTGTATCAAGTTGTAGTTCTGGCATATCTTCTTGTCCATTTGGACGTACGCCCGCTAAAATTGGACTTTGGCTTGCTAAACCTAATAACTGATTTCGCGCAGCTAAAAGTGCGTCATGGCCAAGACCTACACGGTCTTGTAAAAAGATATTAAAACCATTAGCAGTACCCAGTTCAACAATTGCAGGTGGCGGGAATGCAAACACAAACGCTTCTTTTATCGTTGAAAAGTAGCCCATCGCTTTACCTGCAACACCTTGAACAGATAACTCGTCACGCTGACGCTCATCCCAATGTTTAAGGTTAACAAAGGCAATGGCTGAGTTTTGGCCAGAGCCTGCAAAACTAAAACCAGTAACGGTAAAAATACCATTCACAGCTTCAGATTGATCGTTTAAAAAGTGATTTTCTACCTTTTTAACAACCTCAAGCGTTTGTTGTGTTGTAGAGCCCGCTGGCAGTGAAACTTGGTTAAACAAAATACCTTGGTCTTCGTCAGGTAAAAATGCCGTTGGCAAGCTTGAGAATACATAAACCATACCGCCCACAATCACGCCATAAATAAGTAAGTAGCGTTTAGAGTGTGTAAGCATACGGCCTACAAAGCTTTGTGCACCTGAATTTGTTTTATCAAAACCACGGTTAAAGCCTGTAAAAAATCGGCCAAATAACGTCTCATTGTTATGTACATGGCTTGGTTTTAAAAGCGTTGCACACAATGCAGGCGTTAAAATAAGAGCAACTAAAACAGATAACCCCATCGCCGATACCAGTGTTATAGAAAACTGACGATAAATAATACCGGTAGAGCCACTAAAGAATGCCATTGGGATAAATACCGCAGAAAGCACCATGGCAATACCTACCAGCGCGCCTTTAATTTCATCCATAGATTTACGCGTAGCTTCAAGTGCCGAGAGTTTTTCCTCGGTCATTAAGCGCTCAACGTTTTCTACCACAACGATTGCGTCATCTACCAATAAGCCTATGGCAAGTACCATTGCAAACATCGTTAGCGTATTTATTGAATAACCAAAGGTGTATAAAATACCAAACGTACCTAGTAAAACCACTGGCACGGCAATAGTTGGAATAAGTGTTGCCCTAAAGTTTTGTAGGAACAAATACATAACTACAAAAACAAGTACAACAGCTTCAATTAAGGTGTGAATAACTTTTTCGATAGATAACGATACAAACGGCGTTGTGTCGTAAGGTATAACAGCATCTAACCCTTCAGGGAAAAACGGTTTTAGCTCTTCAATCGCTTTTTTAACTCCAGCGGCAGTATCAAGTGCGTTAGCACCACTGGCTAATTTAATACCTAACCCTGATGCAGGTTGCCCATCGTAACGAGCAACAACGCGGTAGCTTTCACCGCCAAGCTCTACTCTAGCAACGTCCTCTAGACGTACAAAAGAGCCATCTGGATTGGTTTTAACCAATATTTGTTCAAATTGCTCTGGCGTTTGTAATCGACTTTGAGCCGTTACTGTTGCATTAAGTTGCTGACCATCAACGGCAGGCATACCGCCAAGTTGACCGGCAGATACTTGCGCATTTTGCGCACTAATTGATGCACTAATATCAGCAGGTGTCAGCTTATAATTTTGTAACTTTGAAGGGTCTAACCAAATACGCATCGCGTACTGAGAACCAAACAGCTGCACTTCACCTACGCCTTCAACACGCGAGACAATATCTTGCACGTTTGATGAAACATAATCGCCAATATCAATATTGGTCATGCTGCCATCTTTAGACACAAAAGCATAAACCATTAAAAAGTTACGCGCTGACTTTGCAACTACAACACCTTGCCTTTGAACGGCTTCTGGTAATAGTGGAGTCGCTGTCGCTAGTTTATTTTGCACTTGAACTTGTGCAATATCAGGGTCTGTTTCGGCGCTAAACGAAAGTGTAAGTGTAGCAGAACCACTCGACTCAGACGTAGATGACATATAAAGCAAGCCATCAAGGCCTTTCATTTTTTGCTCAATAACTTGCGTTACCGTATCTTCAAGTGTACGTGCAGATGCACCAGGGTACGTTGCAGTAATACTCACTGCAGGTGGTGCAATTGAAGGATACTGCGAAATAGGTAAACTCCTGATCGCCAAAATACCTGCAAGCATCACTACAATAGCGAGTACCCAAGCAAATATCGGTCTATCGATAAAAAATCGTGACATTAAAACTCTCCGTTATTGCGCTTGATCGGCTTTAGTAGACGATTGAATTTCAGATGGATTCACTGGTGCACCAGGGCGGATTTTTTGTAAACCTTCAACTATTAATTTATCGCCATCCATTAAGCCATCAGTAACAAGCCAATCAGAACCAATCGTTCTATCTACTTTTAATACGCGGCTTTCTACTGTGTTATCTTTGCTGACAACCATTGCTGTTGGTTCGCCTTTTGAATTACGGCTAACACCACGTTGCGGAGCTAAAATAGCACCCGCCTTAACACCTTCCACAATAGAAGCTCGGGCATACATGCCTGGCAGTAATAATTTTTCTGGGTTTGAAAATTTAGCACGTAGTATTACTGAGCCAGTACTTGGATCAACTGTCACTTCAGAAAACTGCAATGTGCCTTTATGAGGATAAACAGAGCCATCTTCCATAATAAGTTCAACATCAGTTTGGCTAGTCGAATCAACACTTAGAGCACCTGATGATATTGCTTTTTTAAGTTTGGTAAGCTCATTACTTGATTGTGTTAAATCGATATAAATTGGATCTAACTGAGTCACTGTAGCAAGTGCAGTACTTTGGTTAGCACTAACTAGTGCACCTACAGTTACGCTTGATTTACTAATTTGACCACTAATTGGTGACGACACATGGCTGTAATCAAGGTTAATTTGCGCCGATTTTAACTGCGCTTTAGCCGTTAATAATTCTGCTTTTGCTTGTTTGTATGCGGCATCTGCTTCATCAAAGTCTTGCTGACTTACCGCTTTTATTTTTAAAAGCTCGCTAAAACGAGATGCTTTAGCTTTACTACTTGAAATACTCGCCTGAGCACGTGCAACACTTGCTTCACTTGCTGCTAAGTCTGCTTCAAATGTCGCAGGGTCTATTTGATACAGAGCCTGGCCTTGTTTAACCTCTTTACCTTCAACAAATAAACGAGATTGCACAATACCACTTACTTGTGGGCGAATTTCAGCAATTTGAAATGCACTGATACGACCAGGAAGTTCTTTTTTAAGAGTAAGCGCTTGGCTTTTTAATGTAAGTACACCCACTGGTACAGCTTTAGGAGCTGAAGCTTGTGACTGCTCAGTTGCTTGATCACAACCAGTTAAAGCAACAGAACCGACGAGGGCTGACAATACAAATAAAGCGATGCGGGAACGCTGCATGTTAAATACCTTTTAGTTTAGAGTGAACGATCATTCTAAATTAAAACGCGCTGATAATGAATCTTAATTAGAAGAAATTTACACAAACTTACACTCCTCAGTACAATATACGTCTTAGGTTGCATTTAATGTTAATTAGATGAAAACAGAATCAAGACTGTATGAAAATAAAACAACTTAACATATTGAAATAATATCTCATTTTAGAAACGAAGTTTTTAACAGGCACAAAAAAGCCAAGCAAATACAGCTTGGCTATTTATATAAAAACTAAAGCACACACCTTATTTTAAAGGGTATTAGCACTCTGCGGGTTAATAACCCTTGAAACTAACAACTGCTCTACCCTAATTCCTTCTACATCAACAACTTCAAACTTAAAGCCTGAAAAAGTTAAATGCTCCGCGCGTTTAGGTATTCGCTTCATATTGTAAATTAAAAAGCCAGCGACCGTTTCATAGTGCATCTGGTCAGGAAATTCTTCTATATCAAGTACTTTTGCTAAATCGGTAATTGGGGTTAAGCCATCTACAAGCCATGAATTTTTATCGCGTTCTATGATTAATTCGTCGCCTTGATGAGTGATTAAATCACCCATAAACCCTTTCATTAAATCTTTTACCGTTACAATGCCCACCGAAAGCGCATATTCGTTTACGACAACAGCAAATGGTTTTGCTGCACTTTTAAACGCATTTAAAGCTTCAGATAAGCTTAATGTTTCGGGTAAGTAAAAAACATCTTTATCAATGAGATCATCGTTTATATTGGCGGCTTCGCCCTTTAGTACTTGTCGTAAAATATCTTTAGATTCAACAGAGCCATGCAACTTATCTAAATTTCCTGACACCACTAAAAAGTGGTTATGAGGATGGTCAATAATTTTAGTCGCAATATCATGGCTAGATTCGTTTAAATCAAAATAGACAATTTGGTCGCGTGGCGTCATTACGCTTGATAAAAATCGCGCTTCTAGGTCAAACACATTGCCGATGAGTTCATATTCTTGCTTTTGCAAACTACCGTATGCAGCACCTGCTTCCATCATGGCAACAATGTCCTCTGTTGTCACATTGTCTTCTCGCTCAGCGGGCACTTTAAATAAGCGCAGCACAAAGTTAGTGACACCATTAAAAAACATCACCAGCGGGGTTAATGCAAAGGTAACCCAGCGCATTATTGTAACCACTCTAACAGCGACCGCTTCTGGCATGATCATCGCTAAACGCTTTGGCATTAAATCGGCGAATAATATAAACAAGGATGTAATAGTAAAAAACGAGAATAAAAAGCTAATTTTTTCTAAATGCGCACCTTGATAAAACAATACCAACACACTTTCAACATAAGGCGATAAGGCCTGCTCGCCCACAATACCACCCAATATCGCTATCGCGTTGAGTGCTATTTGGATCATGGCAAAAAAAGCCCCTGGATTTTCTTGTAGCTTTAGTACCGCTGCTGCCTTTATATTCCCTTCATCTGCCATTACTCGCAGTTTTATTTTACGCGACGCTGCAATTGCTATTTCTGACATAGCAAACAACGCACTGATCAAGATCAATAAGCTAATCCCGATTAAATCACCCATTAAACGCTCCAAAAAGTTAGTGCTTTTTTAAACAAAAAGCAGCTGGATTATAATCGGTTTTTAAAATGCGGCAATTTATATTTATAAAATATATTAAAGTAATTTAATTTCATGAGGTTACATTGATTAAACTGTTTTTTAAACTGTTTAATTGCCTTTAAAGGCGACTTTTAATTGAACAACTAAGGCCGGATCCATATTTATATTACAAGCAAAAAATAATGGAGATTGAGCTGTATTTAGATTTAGTAATGGCTCGAGTAGCTCAAGCCTTGGCTCAGTTTTTATTCGATAGCTAAATTGCTTTTTGCTAAGAACAACAAAATCAAGAATATCGTGACGAGTGCTTATAAGTTTATCTATTTTATCTAGGCTATCGATGAGTAATAAATGCTTGTTCTCACTAAAGCCCCTCTCAAGCAAATAGTGATGACTAAAGTTATCACGCAGTACTGCTATTTTATATTTTTTAGCATCATTGAGAGTATTTAACTTTATACCTCTGGACTTTAGACCATAAATAGCAGAATCAAAGCTTTCCAGTTCACCTACCCAGTTAAACTTACTTTCTCTATTAGGTAATCGAACAATTGAAAATATACAGGTGTTTTTATCGCGTAGCGCTGCATTGTAAGATATGGCCCAACTATGCGCCAACATAGTGTATTTTATACCAGTGCCTTCTAGCGCTTTATGAACTTTATCGACAGAACGGCCAACGAGTTTATTATCTTCATTGAGATACTGAAAGTCCGGAAATACTTCCGTTACTATTGTGATTTCAGTTGCATCAACTTTAATACAGCTAATGAACAATAAAAAGATCAATAATTTCATTCAGCAAGGCCTCAACTAACTCATTATAAGTATTTAATAAATATAGCTGAGGCTTTATGAACTGCTAGTTTTTAGTCATGTAATGCACACTTATACGCTGATAGTACTAGTATTTATAGCTCATACAGCTTACTTGTTCATCGCACTAATTAAAAAGGCTGAAATTTTAGCGCCTTCTCTAAGTGTCGTTTCAGAGCTTGATTGGCCCACTAAAGAGCTGTCGGTAAATGGCGCTATTTCCATCATATCCGCACCCGTAATCGGAAACTCATCCGCAATGGCTGATAAAATATCAAGCGCATGCTGTGGTGTTAAACCATTATGTTCTGGCGTACCTGTGGCAGATGCAAACTCTGCATCAAGCGCATCAATATCAAAGCTTACGTATACTTCATCAACGTTATCAGCTTTTAACTGTGCAATAGCGTCGGCAGCAACCGCTGCTGCGCCGCGCTCAATGATTTCATGTGCCCAATGTTGCTTAACGCCAAAGGTACTTTCCCAGTGTGCTTTAGGCTTACCACTTGAGCGTATACCAAATTGTATTAAATGATGTGGCGCCGGTAAAAACTCTAAAATATGCGTACACCACGAGCCAAAACATAAATCTATGCCTAGGCGCTCAACAAGTAAATCGGTATGCGCGTCAAAGTGAATAATAGCGGTACGCTTACCTTGCTCACGTTTTGCTTTTAAGTAGGCTTTGGTAAGTGGGTAACTAATTGAGTGATCGCCACCAATACCAAATATCCCTTTATCTTTAAATGTTGCGTAAAAACTGTCGCATACATCCTCAGTGATTGATAAGGGGCTTACGTAGTAGTCGTTATCTTCATTACCGTATAGGGCTTTTTGGCAATTAGAAATGGTTGCATCATTTAGGTATTTATCATGAAGTAAATGTGGGATTACACGTACATCGCCTAAATCAAACGAGTGACACTGCGGTTGCTGATCAATTAAAGCTGAGCGCACAAACAGTGGCCCCCAGTTTGCACCGCGTAAAATACCACCGCCACAGTCTGAGCTAATACCTAACATAACGGCTTTATGTGGAGAATTTGGTAATTCATTTAAAGACTCGCGCCACAAATTATCAACGTTTTCAGTTTGTCCATAAAGTTTATTACGCAGTGCGGCTTTGCGCTCTTTTGCAGTATTTACTGTGTATACGCCATCACCAGGTGCGCACAAACAGTGCTCAACTTTGTTTTTAAATGCTTCAAATTGTGTGCTCATAATAAACTCCTTCGATTTTTATTCTGTACGTAGCTAATTACTTTTGATTAGTTATGCAAAATCACCAAAAGTGCCTAAACTTCAAATAAATTCCACTTTGCTAAATAAGTCTGTGCCTAATATAAATAAACACGTTAGCTTTTACGTGCTTAATACAAATTTAAGCCATTGAATTAATTTAATATTAATGAATATTTACCATAAACTATTTAATTGTAGTTACGCGCTTGGTTGATACTTATTATGTCTGCTCGAACATGTCAACAGCACAACAAGGCTACTTGTATAAGCACTTGATTGAATATTCATAGTTGATGAATAAATCAAATTAGTCCTTAAAATTATTAAGACTTAATTGGAGGAGTTAAGATAAAACGGACAATCGTCCTGTACTTGATAAACGTTTCTAGGAATGATGCTAAATTGACACAATTTATTATAAAAAGGCTTAGCTATGGAAAAGGTATTTCACTTAGGACTATGTATTGACGATCTTAAAGGTGCAAAACTTGCGATTGTACCGGGCGATCCAGATCGTGCTGCACGCATTTCACAATTCCTAGACAACCCAACCTGCCTTGCTCAAACTCGTGAGTTTCATGTTTACTTAGGTCAACTAAACGGCCATTCGGTGGTTGTTTGTTCTACGGGTATTGGTGGTCCATCTACGTCGATTGCAGTAGAAGAATTAGCACAACTTGGCGTGCGTAAATTTTTACGTATTGGTACAACAGGTGCGATTCAGCCACATATCAACGAAGGCGAAATTTTAATTAGCCAAGCGTCTGTACGTTTAGACGGTGCAAGCCAGCATTTTGCTCCTCTTAGCTACCCTGCTGTGTCTGACTTTTATGCAACACAAGCTATGGTACAAGCATGTAAAAACTTAAATATCGATTTTCATATTGGTATTACTGCATCAAGCGATACATTTTATCCAGGACAAGAGCGTTACGATACGCATTCTGGTTACGTTCCTAAATCACTACAAGGTAGCTGCGAAGAGTGGCAAAAACTGGGCGTGATGAACTACGAAATGGAATCAGCAACATTATTTACTATGTGTGCAGCCCTTGGTTTACAAGCAGCATGTGTTGCCGGCGTACTTGTTAATCGTACTCGCCAAGAAATACCAAATGTTGACCATGGTGAAATTGAGCGTAAATCTGTAGCGGTAGTATTAGAAGCGGCAAAAGTATTACTTGATTAATATAAGTTCTATTAATTAATGGGCTATTATAACGATAAGAAAATGGCTCAGTAACAAGGCAAAAATTATGAAGTATAGTTGTCTTATATGAATAATTTTTAACGCAGTTAGTGAGTTATTTAATTCGATAGAATGGCACATTTTAATAAAGCACAGCTCTGCCTGTGCTTTATTGTTTTTAAGAGGTTATTTTAGCTGAGCGCTAATTACTTCTATTGCCGGTAGATTTTTAAAACTTGCAAGTACAGCACGTGCTACACCCGCTTGGTTTTCATGGCCTGCGGTTTCTAAAAGTGTAATTGATTTTACTGTACTTTCGTTAAAGCTAAGCCCTGCGATAAATAATTGGCTAAGTGCACTTTGCAGTGGCGACAAGCTTGGGCTGTACGCTGCGTTTTCTGCGTAACTTCCGTAAAAATCACCATTTTCAAATGTACTAATTTTTACTGCACTAAAGTTTTTACTATAGGGTACGTATGCGTTTAATGCTGTACTTGCTAGTTTTTCATCTAGTTGATCATTTGCAAATACTTGCTGGTGAGGCTCTGGATTAAACAAGCTAAACGCGTTACCTAAATCAGTCGGCCCAAACGAGTGCGGCAGTAATTCTGCCAATTTAAAGTGTTGCTCTGGCAATAAAATATCAAACTCTTTCGCATCAGCGAGTTCGTTCATAAACTGACGACAATACCCACACGGTGCATCGCTAATCGCTATTTTAACTATTTTTTTAGCGCCGTTTAACCATGCGTTATTTATAGCCGATTGCTCTGCATGAACCACTAAACTCAATGCTTGATGATCAAACTCTACATTTGCACCAAAGTAAAAGTTTACCTCATCGTTTTCATCAAGTGCTTTAACAATTGCGCCTACATGAAAATCTGATATCGGCGCTACAGCATACTCAGAAGCCAAAGGTACTAAACCTTGTAATAATGCATCATCAGACACATTGAGTTGCGCGCATAACGCTTTAATATTATTAGAATTTAATATGCCATGTTGTGATTTTAATTGACTACGTAATGACGCTGTTTGCGCTACGTTTAATGTGATGTGCGAATTTGTAAGTGCTGTATCTTGCTGTACAGTAAAAGTTGCTGAAGCCATAACATTTTTTAATTATTCAATGGCTAAGTAGTTTAAAAGGTTAAGCCGCTAATTGCTAGGGCCTGTTGACCTTTCAGGATTAAAATTTGTTCTAACTAGGGACGATTTAATCGTGGCGCGAGGTTTGTAACCTAGTGGGCTAAGTAAAAACCGAGCAACAAAGAGTTAATCGTCCCTAGGACGAACCTTTGGGCAGCGCGTGTTTGGTATTTATGCTGCGTTATCGCCTATTTATGGGGAATAACCACACTACATAGGCTCTGCCTTGCCTAAATACCAAATACACTGCTGCAAATTTAACCTCGAAAGATAAACAGGCCCTAGGTTATTAAACGCAAAAAAAGGGAGCACATCGCGTGCTCCCTTTAATTTTAACTGATATACCCAACAAAATAATTAATTGGTATACCTAACAAAATAATATGTTAGCCGGTATTACGCATACCTGCTGCAATACCTGTCATCGTGATCATTAATGCATTATCAATGTCACCTTCGTTGCGTTTTTCCTCTGAGCGAGCACGGCGTAAAAGCTCAACCTGTAGTAAGTTAAGTGGATCGGTGTACGGGTTACGTAAACTAATCGACTCCTTAATCCAAGGTTGTTCGGCTAGTAGGCTTTTTTGCGGGCTAAGTGATTGCACCAAGCTAATGGCTTCTTGAAGCTCTTTACGAAGTGTTACACCCAGTGGTTTGTACATATCTTCCACCAGCGCATTATCATAATGCTCACTCAACCAACAATCGGCTTTACTAAATACCATTTCTAGCATTTCTAGGCGCGATCTAAAGAACGGCCACTGTAAGCTCATTTCGTTTAGAGTTTCAGCGCCGTACTTATTAAGCGCAGCTTTTAAGCCTGTTAACGCACCTAGCCATGCAGGAAGCATTAAACGGTTTTGGCTCCACGCAAAAATCCATGGAATAGCACGCAGGCTTTCAACGCCGCCATTAGGATTACGTTTTGCAGGACGCGAGCCAAGCGGCAACTTAGACAGTTCAAGCTCAGGTGTTGCCATTCTAAAGTAAGGTACAAAGTTTTCATCATGGCGAACTACATTACGGTAGTGTTCACACGACTCCTCACTTATTAGCTTCATTACTTCGCGCCACTGCGGTTTTGGCTCCGGTGGCGGTAATAAGTTACTTTGCAGAACTGCGCCAGCGTAAATATTTAAGCTTTGCAGTGCTACATCGGGTAAACCAAATTTAAAGCGAATCATCTCGCCTTGCTCGGTTACACGCAAGCCACCTTTTAATGAGCCAGGCGGTTGTGAATGCAGCGCTTGTGCAGCGGGTGCACCACCACGTCCTACTGTACCACCACGTCCGTGGAATAAAACAAGCTCAATACCACGTGCATCAGCAAGCTGTACTAGCTTATCCATTGCTTCGTACTGCGCCCAACCTGCTGCCATCATGCCAGCATCTTTAGCTGAATCAGAGTAACCAATCATTACGTTTTGGGTGTTTTTAATGTGCCCGCGATACCAAACATTATCAAGCAATGTGGTAATTACATCACTGCCTGCGTTTAAATCGTCGAGTGTTTCAAACAACGGTGCCACTGGTAAATCAAAGCTACAGCCGCTTTCTTTTAGCAATAGTTGTACTGCTAAAATGTCTGACGCTGTTCGCGCCATCGAAATAATATACAAACCAAATGTTGCTTCGTCTTGCTTGGCAATTACATCAAAGGTATCAAGTACTTCTTGTACATCAGGGCTTGGTTGCCAATGCTTTGGAATAAGCGGTCTGCGTGAGTTAAGCTCTGCAAGTAAAAATGCTTGTTTGTCTTGCTCTTGCCATTGGTTGTAGTCGCCTAAACCTAAGTAACGCGTCAGTTCTGAAAACACATCGCCGTGGCGAGACGAATCTTGGCGCACATCAAGTTTAGCTAAACGCAAACCAAAGCTATTTATACGGTGCAGTAAATCAAGTAATAAGCCATCCGCAACTACTTTCATATTACACTTTAATAACGAGCGATAGCACACTTCAACTGGGTGTTTAAGCTGATTAATATTAGTAATTAAGTCTTGTGAATCGCTGCGCTTATTTTTAATTTTAGCACCTAAGTGCGCCACTGTTTCTGCAACTTGGTTTTTAAGCTTTTTGATTACCGCTCTATATGGTTCAAACTCTTGCCCTGCAAGCTCAACAAGCTCATCACTGGCATCTGACATAGAGAGTTCAGCGCACAACGTTTTTAAATCTTGAATGTATAAGTTAAGTGCCATCCAACGACCATGATCAAGCACTTCTTTTGTTACCTGCGAGGTTACAAACGGATTACCATCACGGTCTCCACCCATCCACGATGTAAACTCAATTGGGCTGTAATCTATTGGTAACTCTAAGCTCAACTGGTCTTTAACATTCGCTGAAAATTCACGTAAAAAGCGCGGAACCGCATGCCAAAGGCTATTTTCTATTACTGCATAGCCCCATTTGGCTTCATCAACTGGTGTTGGGCGAGAGCGACGAATATCGTCGGTATGCCAAGCTTGGCTAATCAGCTGTTCAATACGATTTAAAATATTGTCCCGCTCTTGCACTAAGTTATCTTTTCGCTCTAATGACGCTAAGCAATCACTTAGTTCAACGTGTTTATTAATAATAGTACGGCGCGTAACCTCGGTTGGGTGAGCGGTCAATACTAAGTTTATGTGGAGTTTTGAGAGTGTTTCGGCCAAATGATTACTGTCTAACTGGCCTTGTTCTGCTTTTGTAGCTAACGTTTTTAATGTTTGAGTGAGAGGGTTTTGTTGACCAAGGCCAACGTCATTAAAACGCGAAACGGTATGAAATTGCTCTGCTACATTAGCAAGGTTTAAAAAATGATTAAATGAACGGGCAACCGGTAAAAGCTCTTCATCACTAAGCGCATGTAAAACATCTATTAGCGCTTGTCTGTCGTCTTCGTTACCACTGCGAGATGATTTTGATAAAGCACGAATTTCTTCCACTTTATCTAAAATCGCTTGACCTTGGGCATCTTTGATTGTTTGTCCTAGTAGTTGCCCTAGTAAATTTACATTACCTCGCAAGGCGGCGTATTGTTCACTCATTTATCAGTCTCCATTTTTTCGTAGGACACTATTAATATCATTATGAAGAGATATTTAATAGATCCATTTGCAATGTCTTGTCGTAAAAAAATATATATAAAATAATCACAAAGCATTCACATGATCATTTTTTACGATGGTAACTGCCCTCTTTGTAGCACCGAGATGCAGCAACTAAAACACGCTGATAACAAAAACTTAATTACGCTTGAAGATCTTAACGCGAGCGACTTCAGTGAGCGCTACCCGTATATTGATAAAGACAAAGCAATGAACTACCTTCAAGCTCAAAAGCAATCAGGTGAAATGATTTATGGGCTTGATGTAACTTACGAAGCATGGAAAATAGTGGGTAAACACAGCTGGTTGAAAATTTTTCGCTTGCCAATAATTCGCTTTTTCGCTGACTGCGGATACCTATTATTTGCTAAGTATCGGCACCCCATCAGTCGCTTTTTAATGCCAAATACTCAGTGCAGTAATGGCCAATGTGGACTAAAAGCAAAAGGTGATAAATGAAAACTATTGTTTTATTCGGCGCAAGCAGTGCCATAGCAAATGCATATATAGAACATCTACAAATAAACACGCCTACTCATCAGATCGTTTGCATTAGTTCAAAAAGTATTGAGTCTGGCTCAAGTGTTGTCCACCTGCATACTGACTACACAAAAAAAAGTTTAGCGCGCGTTACTAATTACCTAAAAGAGCAAAATGCCGATATACAACAAGTTATTATATTCAATGGTACACTGCACAACGAAACCCATATGCCTGAAAAAAAGCTGGAGGATTTAGACGCTGAGTATTTTAGCCAACTTCTAAATTCAAACGCCCTAACTCCCCTACTTTGCTTACAGAGCGTATTGCCGCTGTTAACCCACAAAACGCAGTGTACTATTACAGCACTCAGTGCGCGCGTAGGCAGCATAAACGACAATAAATTAGGCGGTTGGTATACTTACCGCGCATCTAAAGCGGCGCTTAACATGCTATTTAAAACCGCTGCCATAGAGCTTGCTCGTCGTGCTAAAAATACCAAACTCATTTTGTTTCACCCTGGCACTACCGATACAGCACTTTCAAAGCCCTTTCAAAAAAATGTAGCTGAAGGCAAATTATTTACGCCTGAATTTGTAGCCAAGCAACTATTTGAATTAACAAACAATAACCCTGATTTAAAACTAAACGGTGAGCCTACTTATCTAGACTGGCAAGGCTCAACCATACCGTGGTAAGGATTTTTAATGCATTTTACTAAAGCGCGTATAGACGCACTTGAAAAACATACCCGTACACATTTAATTAATTCTCTTTCGGGTTTTAAAAGCGCTAATTTAATTGGCACGCAAGACTTACTCGGCAATACCAACTTGTCGATTGTAAGCTCGGTTATTCACCTTGGCGCTAACCCACCTTTAGTCGCCATGATTATGCGCCCTCATAGTGTGCCGCGTCATACATTTGAAAACATTTTACAAACGGGCACTTACACCATTAACCAAGTAAATAAGTCAATTTACAAACAAGCTCATCAAACTTCAGCTCGTTACGATAAAGACGAGTCTGAGTTTGATGCTACAGGGTTAACGCCTGAATACTTAAACGACTTTGCAGCGCCTTTTGTAAAAGAAAGCCGCTTAAAGTACTCGGTTAAATTTGTAGAAAACCAACATTTAGCCATCAATGGGACTGAGCTCGTTATTGGCGAAATTATGGATGTTTTTGTTGATAAAGCCGCGCTGCAAAGCGATGGTTTCCTAGATTTACAAGCAATAGAAACAGTCGCAGTAACCGGGCTTGATAGCTACCACACAAGTAATAAACTCACGCGTTTACCTTACGCTAAAAAATAATATGACCTTTTAAGAGGCTATAAACTATTAGCCTCTTATCGCATAACATTGAATTTTACCTTGGTATTAATCACACTAGCTAAAAATCCAAGGAGAAAAACATGACTACCATCGGTATTGGTACACAATCGAGCGAACAAGCGTTGGCAAGCCTAAGTAATATGACGCAAACGCTAACCCCTATTGCAGCTGACGAACATTTAGAGCGCATAGCCAAAGCGCAAGCTTATATGCTTGCAAACAACATAGATGCAATTTATTTAAACGCTGGCACCAACCTAACCTACTTTACAGGTATGAAATGGTACGCGAGCGAGCGTATGGTTGGCGCAATACTACCGGCCCTTGGTGAAGTACAATACATTGCGCCTTATTTCGAAATTGGTTCACTAAACGGGTTTAAAGTAATAGAGGGGCCTATTCATGGGTGGCAAGAGCACGAAAATCCTTATGCACTTTTTGTTGAAGTACTAAAAAAACTAAACATTAATGAAAACGCAACCATTGGCATTGATGAAAGCGCGCAGTTTTTTATATTCGACGGCATTAATAAAGCGCAAACGGGTTTAACACTCATAAACGCACAACCTGTAACGGCGCATTGCCGTATGCATAAATCAATTCACGAGCTTAGCTTAATGCAGCGCGCGATGGATATGACCTTAGCCGTACATCAAGCCACAGCAAGCATGCTTTATGAGGGAATAACCACCACCGAAGTAGAAGCCTTTATTAAGCAAGCACATCAAAAAGTAGGCGCGCCAGGTAACTATTTTTGTATTGTTTTATTTGGTATTGCAACGTCTTTTCCGCACGGTGTTAAAGACGCCCAAGTACTTAAAAAAGGCGATATGGTATTAATTGATACCGGCTGTAAAGTACACGATTACCTATCTGATATTACCCGTACCTATGTATTTGGCGAACCAACAATGCGCCAACGCATGTTTTGGGATCATGAAAAAGCAGCGCAAATGGCGGCATTTAATGCAGCTAAAATCGGTGCTACGTGCGAAGACGTAGACGCTGGCGCACGTACTTATTTAGCGGCGCAAGGGCTAGGTCCGCAGTACCAAACACCGGGTTGCCCGCATCGAACGGGCCACGGCATTGGGCTAGACATTCATGAATGGCCATACTTAGTTGGCGGTGATAAAACCCCACTTGCCCCAGGCATGTGCTTTAGTAACGAGCCAATGTTAGTTATACCTGATGAATTTGGCGTACGTTTAGAAGATCATTTTTACATGACCGACAACGGCCCTCATTGGTTTACACAACCAAGTTATAGTATTGACGACCCATTTGGGCTTAACGCTTAAAACTGAATTCCTTCAAGAGCAGCTGTTTAGTTGCTCTTTTTAGTTTGGTATTGATAAAGTGCAGTTCATCCCAATATCCCCTGTTATACCAAAGCAATCCTCAAAAGGATAAATATGAAAAACTTTAAAATTGATATCGTTTCAGACGTAATGTGCCCTTGGTGTGTAGTGGGTTATAAAAACCTAGAAACTGCACTAGAGCAACTTAAAGACGAAATGAGCGCAGATATTACGTGGCATCCTTTTGAACTAAATCCAGATATGCCAATTGAAGGTCAAGACTTAAACGAACACTTAATGCAAAAGTACAACCTAAGTGAAGAACAAGGCGACGAAAATCGTAAAAACATGTTCGAAGCCGGTCAGCGTGCTGGGTTTACCTTTAATTTTGATGGCAAACGCATCATGATCAACAGCTTTGATTTGCATCGTTTATTAATGTGGGCACGTGAAGAAGGTAAGCAAACCGAGTTAAAACTCGCCTTTTTTGAAGCGCACTTCACAGATTTAAAATACTTAAATCAAGAAGAAGCGTTGCTCGACGTTGTTGAAAAAGTGGGTCTTGATAAAGAAACTGCGCGCGGTATTCTACATTCAGACAAATACGTACAAGACGTACGCCAAGAGCAAGACAACTTTAAACAGATGGGTATTACGTCAGTACCTACATTTATCATAAACGATAAATATGCACTCACTGGCGGACAACCAAGCGACTCATTCATTCAAGCACTTAAACAAATTAGTGAAGAAGAAGCCAAGCAAGACGCTTAATATACAAATAAAGTTTAAAATTAAGAAAGGCTGCACATTGCAGCCTTTCTTGTATATTTATCAGTTCAAAAATAATACAAAGTTGTTATTTACCTTAGATCTCTTTTGGTGTCATTATAGAAACTACATTTAACAAATCGATAACAATACCTATAAAGGGATTTATAATGAAATATATAATTACAACATTAACTTCACTGTTTCTTTTAACCGCATGTTCGACAACACCTCTACCTGATAACCCTAACTCTACGCTAATAATGCCCAGCCCTCCAGAGTATCCAATTAAAAGTGTCCGTGAAAAAATTGAAGGTAGTGTGACAATGTCTTTTGATGTAAATGCATCTGGTAAGCCAGTTAATATTAAAGTGATTAAAGCTGAGCCTGTGAAAATTTTTGATAAAGCAGCGATTCGCTCTCTTTCTAAATGGCGTTACGCACCTAAAGTAGTTAATGGTATTGCGGTAGTTGATGAGAATTTAGAAATGACTATAGATTTTAATTTAGCAAAATAATAACTAACTAAAACAGGCTGCACATTGCAGCCTTTTTCTATATAGCGAAGGTTACTTCTTACTTAAAAGTAAACTAAGTACGATAAAGCACTTTAATAACATGCCAGCCGAATTTTGTTTTAACTAGGTGGGGTTCTAAAATTGCACCTTTAAATGCAATTTTGTCAAACTGTGGGACCATTTGCCCGCGTCCAAATTCACCTAAATCCCCGCCTTTTTTACCCGATGGGCATGATGAATACTTTTTAGCTAAGGTTTGAAACTTTGCACCTTTACCCAATTGCTTAATAATATCTTCTGCAATTTCTTTGTGCTTAACCAAAATGTGAAGTGCATGTGCTGTGTTTCCCATGAAAAAAGCCTTTTATACCGTTAGCTAAAATTAAACGCGGCGATTTTAGCACAGCCACCTAAACCTAGCATCTACTTATAGCTAACCAATCTAATAATTGGCAACACTTAATAGTACACTTTAATTCACGAAACCTGATATTTGATCTAAGCAGCTGTATTCAGGGTCCGAGAGTGGGCTTAACCTAGTTACTTTTCTAATTCGTGGTGCTTTACTTTTTTCATGGCTGGAAATTACGCCCTCCACTAAAAGCATTCTATTGCTACAACGCTTAACAAACCCCTCAGTTACATCACCGTAAAATGGGAATACTAAGTATTGCTTTGACATTTTTTCTAGAGCTGCACGATCTTCATAAAAACTAAGGTGCCCATAATGTCCAACTAAGCACACTTTAGTTCCAACCAAATCATTTTGATTCTTAAACAGTTGACCCCATGATACTTTTTTACATTCTATATTTTCCTGTAAGGGAAATGCTTTTACAGAAAAGAGCACAACTATTAAAATTAACAATCTAGACATAGATATAAATTTTTTCATATTTGGATTCTATTAACTTTCCGGGAGGATTGCTCTATAACGCATCCGCACACTTTAAACTATGAGGCCAAAACATCTTATAACCTATTAATTTGTATAAATTAAAACCTCAAGATTAGCAGTAATCAACCAAAGGCAAGAAGAAAAACCTAACCCAATTAGTTTTCTGCTTCTGCTAAGAGCCTTTTTAAAATCAGTTTTTTAATAACGTTCTTAAATTCACAGCTGAGAAAAATACCATAGCTATACACACAAACAACAAAAGATAAATACCGTAGCCTACACCAACCATTAGGTAGGATTTACTAGGCTCCTGAGGGTTATAAAAAAACATTAACTTTATCCCTCGTTTGATATTTGTTAATTTGTAAATCTCGCTCCGCTCTATCAAGCATAGAGTTGACGTTTGATACTCGATTTCCAAAAAATAGCTTTTCATCAACCATATAAGAGTATTCAACCTCTATAATATAGCGCTCTTGGTTATGTTGTATACGTAGTCCATTACTAGAAATAACAGTACCCTCAACCATAGGCCAACTTTTCGTAGTCAGACCTTCTGAAACAACGGGTACTAAATAAGCACTCCAAGCGAGTGAAGTTAAAAGCATTACAACAAAAAAAACTCTACTTTTATTAAACATATCAACACCTGATTTTTTGGGACTGCGCAATATATTTGTTTATGGAGACAATAATTCAATACGATAGTAAATTTCTTTACCTGCGATCAATTATAAGTAATGTTTTGCGTCCTCTGGGTTTGGTACTCTGCAATACTGATATTTTCCAAATAAGGTATAGCGGTTTAAAGCAACCCTATCGTATAACCAATTATTAAACCTATTTGGCAAAATACTAAATACAGTTGCTAGTTTGTATGGGTAACCTAGCTGCTTAACAACGTTAAAAAAAGCATGGCTTTGCGTATACGCTTTACCGTTTTCTAGGTAAACCATTGAGGCATATTCAATTGTTGAAAAACCAAAGTGTGTTAACAACAGTTCCCCTTTTGGAGATTGCACGCTGCATAATCTAAAAATAGTATTTTTATCGTGAGCAATAATAAAGTTACACCACGCGCTGCAAAGCTTACATTGCGCATCAAATAATATAATTTTTTGATTTTGCATTATTGTCACTGCATCATCGCTCATAACACTTTCCTTAAATTAAGTACTAAATTACTGCTGCACCGGCTTTTTTTGTAACTTGCGCTGCAAAGTACGTCTGTGCATATTAAGTTGCCTTGCGGTAACCGACACATTGCCATTATTACTGTGTAATACTTGTTGAATATGCTCCCACTCTAAACGCTCTGGCGACATAACCGCATCATCAATAACACTCGATGCCGATGCCACAGGCTCGGTGTTAAGCGCTTTTAATAATGTTGCCATATCAACCGGTTTAGTAAGGTAGTCGTTTGCGCCTAAACGCATTGCCTCTACTGCGGTTGCTATACTTGCAAACCCAGTTAGTAAAACAATATGAGCCTGAGTGAGCAAACTACGCAGCGGCTTTATGAGTACAAGTCCGTTATCGTCACCTAGTTTCATGTCTAATAAAATAAAGTCGGGCAATAGTTTACGCGCGGTAAGTAACGCATCACTTTGGTTATGCGCCACCTCGCAGATAAAGCCTTGTTTAGTTAAGCGCCTTGCCAGTGTGCTGGCTAAATTTATGTCGTCTTCAATTATAAGTAACTTCATGAGGCGTTATTCTCAGTGTTTGCAATAGCGAGTTTAACTTTGGCGACAGCGCCGCCATCTGCATGGTTAAACAAGGTAAGCGAGCCATTTAAACGCTCAAAAGTAACGTTTGATAAAAGCACAGCAAGCCCCATTCCTTGATCGCTTGGCATAAGTTGCCCGCCCAACTCTGCTAACTGAGATGACGAAAAGCCACAGCCAAAATCACGAATTAACAAGTAAACGCATTCGCTATGTAAGTTATCTTGCTGCCAACTCAGCTCTAATTGAGTTTGACCTTGTTTTTGATTAGCAAGCGCGGCGTTTTGCAATAAATTTAAAATAGCGGGCAATAACATCGCATCACTCAATAATGTTGCCGCAATTGGTGGCGTAATCCATTTAATTTGCTGATCAGGGTATTGCAATAAAAGTGTGTCTATAATTTGTGTTTGCAGTTGCTTTACCGTCACATGTTCTTGTGAATTTTTAAGGCGTAACTGCTCCGAGAGCTTTCTAAAGTCGTTAAGTTGCGTACTACACTGAGTAAGCGGCGCTTGCATGTGCTTAACAATAGGATTGTTTGGTTGATCCTCTAATAACTCTTCAAACAGTAACTGTAAATTTGCAATTGGGGTCGCTAGTTGATGGGTTATTTGTGCAGCGGCCCCATCAAGGGTAACAAGCTGTTCATTACGTAATTGTTTTTCACGCACGTTAGCAATAATACGCTCTCGCTCTTTAAGTGCCCTGCTCATTGCGCCAATCACTAATGCGATTACGCTAGCACTTAAAACAAAATTAACCCACATACCAATAAAGTGACCACTCATATTCATTTGATGCATGCTGTGATCGGGCATCTTAATCAGTAAAAAGCTATATGCGGCAATGGCTAATACCGCGATGT
This sequence comes from Pseudoalteromonas sp. NZS11_1, assembly GCF_015864275.1. Taxonomy (NCBI): domain Bacteria; kingdom Pseudomonadati; phylum Pseudomonadota; class Gammaproteobacteria; order Alteromonadales; family Pseudoalteromonadaceae; genus Pseudoalteromonas; species Pseudoalteromonas sp. NZS11_1. Next base: position 28,561 of record NZ_JADYXK010000011.1, on the reverse strand, counting down.
ATGCCAATCCCTTTTCACGCAAAGTAACAGCAGCGATCATTATTGGGAGCAATAACAGTGATACAAATGCATTGGTTGCACCACCGCTTAGAGAGAGCAAAACCGTTAAAAATAATACATCAGCGGTTAACTGCATCAACATACCCAAAGGTTTAGCGCGGCTTACATTACGATAGGCAAACAGGCTAATAAGCTGAAACACAGCCTCAACGGCAATAACAATCAGTAATGGCAGTAATGCGATTTGATGTTCTAGTAAAAAATAAACGCTAAGCACCGCGATTAATTGCACCGCAATAGCGCCGCTTCGCAGCATTAATAGTCGACTAATGGTGGGGTCGGTACGCATTAACAAGAGGTGATTGCCCAATCAAATGTTTAATAAGGTTATTTTAACGGTTATATGATTTTTAATCATCATCCATCGAAATTGAAAACGGTGCACAAGGCGTTCCTTGGTGAAACACCATTTTCCATTGCCCGTTAGTTTGGCGCCAAAGCGACATACGCAATGAATAATTAAATTCACTGCGAGCAGAGCGCCTATAAGCTGCCTGATAACTAAGTTGCACTACGTCATCACTTAGCATTCGGCCCTTAAAATGCTGATTATAAAACTGTGGCACAACCTCGGTAGGTAAGCGGGTAAGTACTTGGTATTTATTAAATGTAGTGCCGTTGGCAGCAATTTCGATAAATTCATCATCGAGTAAAGCATCTAATGCGCGCTCAGATTGGCGAACTTCTGGGTCTAGTAACTGGCGCTCAGCGTCAATCAAATGATTAAACAACGACACTTTTATTTTGCTGCTCATAACCTTCCCTATTGTTTATAAACTTGCCCGGCTTTCATAACAAATTGCACGTTTTTAAGTACGTCGATATTTTTAAGCGGTGAGCCATTCACACTGATAATATCTGCTTGTTTACCAACACTCAAGTCGCCAATGAGTGCGCTTTGTCCCAGCAGTTTAGCTGCATGTATGGTTGCTGATTTAATAGCTTGGGCTTCGCTCATACCATTGTTTACCATTAAACTAAATTCGTTAGCATTGAGCCCATGACGCGACACCCCAGAGTCTGTTCCAAAAGCTATATTAACCTTGTTTTTCAGTGCAAGTTTAAACGAAGCCTGCATTTTTGGAGTCACTTCACGCACTTTGTCGGCTATTGCCGGTGGCATATTTAGGTTTGTAAGCACCTCTTCACTTACCGTTGCACCCGCTAAAAGCGTCGGTACTAAATAAGCTCCCGTTTTTTTAAATAACTTTATTGCCTCTTTATCTAAATAAGAGCCATGCTCAATAGAATCTACACCGGCTTTTAAGGCCGCTTTTATACCTTGTGTACCGTGTGCATGCGCTGTAACTTTACGCCCCAAGTGATGAGCAGTATCAACAATTGCAATCAGCTCTGCATCTGTAAGTTGTTGGTTAACACCAGCAGCGGTATTACTTAGTACTCCACCCGTGGCAGTAATTTTAATTACATCAGCTCCACTTTTAATTACCTCGCGTACCGCACGGCTACAATCATCCGCGCCATTACATATACCAATCCCGCCTGTAACCGCATCTGTAATATCTTTTCGATAACCGTGCATATCTGCGTGCCCACCGGTAGGCGATATTGTATTACCCGCTGCAAAAATGCGAGGGCCGTTAATATCATTTCGCTCAATAGCACGTTTTAGCGGAAATATAACTTTGTGATCGCTACCTAAATCTCGCACTGATGTAAAACCCGCATCGAGCGTACGTTGTAAATATTTAATTGAGCGCAAAGCATAATCGGCATCATATTCAGTTGCCCAGCGGTGAGGGTTTGCTTTAGCATCTCGCTCAAACGTAACGTGAACATGCATATCAATAAGACCAGGCATTACAAATTGATTTTTAAGATTTATAATATCGGCATCAGGTAGGTTAAGTTCTGCTTTTGTGAGGTAGCCGTTTTTAATGGCTGTTATTGTATTATCTGTTATGACTAACGTTTGCTCTGTTTTTACTTTTTGAGCCTCGGATGCAAGTAAACTGCCCGCATAAATAATTTTATGCTGTTGAGCAAAAGCCCCATTTGCTATTAATGCCAGCGTTATTGCAGTGAATGTTGTTATTAGTGTTGTTTTCATACTTGCTCCTTTTTTATACTAGCATTACCTTAAATAACCTGTAATTGCGAATATTTACGACACAAAGCATGCTATAAACTAGTCTTGAAAGCCGTTTTTTGGTATAACTCACCCATTAGTAATACATGTCAGACCACCTTAAGAGAACATACTATGCCTTACGCACATATCACTGGTTGGGGTAAATGCATTCCACCAGCAAGCATTAGCAACGATGAAATTAGTGAAATAGTTGATACCACCGACGAGTGGATAACCTCGCGTACAGGCATTAAATCTCGCCGAGTGAGCCATGTAAGTACCGCCGAGCTGGCAACCGTTGCAGCTAAGCATGCTATTGCGTGCGCAGGCGTTGATCCTAAAGATATTGATTTAGTAATATTAGCAACCTGTACACCTTCTACTGTTGTGGCAAATACCGCCTCACAAGTGCAAAAAAACATTGGTGCAACAGGCGCTGCCGCAATGGATACAAACGCGGCATGTTCGGGCTTTTTATATGCATTGCAAGCTGCTACAGCACAAATTCAAGCGGGTATGATCAAAAAAGCAGTGGTCATTGCCGCTGAGCGTATGACCTGGTACGTAAACTGGGCACGTCGCGATAGCGCTGTTTTATTTGGCGATGGCGCAGGTGCAGTAGTACTTGAAGCGGCAGATACGCCAGCTGGTTTACTAGCAACCAAAACTGGTTGTGACAGTGAAGACCGCGATATTTTACACATCACTAACTTTGGTAGTGATTTAAATAAATATGAGCCAATTGGTCCATCTGATTTATTATTTGAAGGTCGTGAAATTTTCAAACGTGCTGTTAAAGGCATGAGCGAAGCGTGCGACGATGTACTTAAACAAGCCGATTTGAGCCTTGATGACATTAATGTACTCGTTCCACACCAAGCTAACTTACGTATTATTCAGGCTATTCAGCATCGCTTAAAAGTACCTGACGAAAAAGTAATGGTTAACATTGGTGAGTATGGTAATACCTCTGCTGCTACGATTGCTATTGCGTTATGTGAAGCCGTTGAGCAAGGGTTAATTAAACCGCATTCAAACATTATGTCTGCTGCATTTGGTGCAGGCCTTACCTGGGCTGCAAGTTACATAAAATGGGGCGAACGCGTAACGCCTATTAGTGTAAGCGATGCCGCTTTACCGCCATGTAATAAAACCGGTTTAGAACTTGTAGCACCGGCCGTTAAAGCATGTAAAGAAGCGCAGCCCAGCTAACACAACATGTAATAAGTCACATATAAAACGCACTTAATTAAGTGCGTTTTTGCTTTTTAAGGAATTAAATTTGAAACTTTTAGGTATTCACCACGCTGCTATTATTTGTAGTGACTATGCACGCTCTAAACACTTTTATAGCAATGTACTTAAACTTAACGTTATTAATGAGCACTTTAGAGCTGATCGTAATTCATATAAGTTAGATTTAGCCATGCCCGATGGTAGCCAAATAGAGCTATTTTCGTTTGATGGATCGCCCGCAAGACCAAGCTATCCCGAAGCACAAGGCTTAAGACATTTAGCTTTTAAGGTAGCGGATGTACAGATTGCAAAAACGTATTTAGAGTCGTGCGATGTAAACGTTGAAGATATTAGAGTGGATGAAATAACCGGCAAAAAGTTTACCTTTTTTGCCGATCCAGATAACTTGCCACTTGAGCTTTATGAGGTTTAAAACTCATAAGCTCAAGTTCTTACTATTGAATCAAAAACTTACTTATTAAAACGATTTTGTAAGTAGTTAAACACTGCACGAATACCTAATGCTTCACCACCCGTTGGACGACCTGGTAATGCACGTAAGTTCCACGCCATTACATCAAAGTGTACCCACGGTGTTGTTGGCTCAACAAATTCTTTTAAGTAAAGCGCTGCAGTAATAGCACCACCAAACGGTGTACTTGCACAGTTTGCCATATCGGCTACATCACTTTTTAGTAAGTTTTTGTATTGCTCAAACAACGGAAGTTGCCAAACAGGATCATGTACACTTAAACCTGCATCAATAATACCGTTTGCTACATCGCGCTCTGTTGAGAAAAAGCCCGGAAGCTCCGTGCCCAGTGCAACACGACATGCACCCGTGAGGGTAGCAAAATCAATAATTAGCTCAGGATTATCGTTTTGTGCTTCGCTTAATGCATCACACAATACTAAGCGCCCTTCTGCGTCTGTATTATCAATTTCGACCATAATGCCTTTGCGTGTTTTAACAACATCGCCAGGGCGAAATGCATTGCGCGATACTGCATTTTCAACAGCGGGTACAAGCACTCGTAATCTAATTGGTAAGTTAGCTGCCATAATAAGCTGTGCTAGTGCAATTACGTGCGCCGCGCCGCCCATGTCTTTTTTCATGTTACGCATGCCAGAACTTGGTTTTAAATCAAGTCCACCTGAGTCAAAACATACGCCCTTACCTACTAGTGTAATTAATGGAGCATCTGTTGCGCCCCATTTTAAATCGAGTAAACGCGGTTTATTTTCGCTTGCACGACCCACCATGTGAATAGTCGGGTAGTTTTGCTCTAGTAGCTCATCGCCAATCCACTGTGAAAATTCGCCATTGTAAGTTGCAGCTAAATCTTCCATTACTTGCGATAAATGTTGCGGCATCATATCTACCGCTGGCGTATTAACTAAATCACGTGCAAGTGTAATGGCATCAGCTTGTTGCCTAATACGGTCAAACAACGCTTTATCGCTAATGGCTAATTGCGCTTTTGCTGTTGGTTTTTCTTTATATTCACTAAATTCGTAACCACCAAGCACAAACCCTAAAGCAACTTGCTCTACAAAAGCGCTCTCGCCTTGAATTTGATAAGTACCAGTAGGAAGTGTATTTGCTAAATTACCCGCAGCCCAAAAATCATCGCTACTTTGCATTAAACAAAATACCTGGCTTAACTCGCCCGTTTTAGCATCAGGGATTAAAGCAACACCTTGCTTTTCGAAACCTGTATTAGTTAACCAATTTTGTATAAATGCAGGCTGCTGTGCTTGCCAGTCAGATAATTCGTTTTTAAGAATAAAAGATAAAGGAATACCAGAAGATGTATGACGTAGTAATGCACTCATTAAAAAGCTCATATAATATAAAAATGGTACTTAAGAGCATATCAATAAGCGCACCTAAAAGGTATCGCTAATTTGAAGGGATTTTAGCTACTTTTTTAAGCTGTTTTTGGATTCTTGCTTTTGATTTTCTTGATCTATTTTAGCATCAAGTTCTTTAATAGATTTGTTTATATTAAACGAGCTTGGCAGTACATCAACTCCCACTAAACTCCCTAATTTAACAACTAAAGGAATTGTAAGCGGGGCAAAAGGTAATACAGCAAACACACCGAGCCCTAGCCCTTTTAGAATATCAACAAACTGTTCATTAGCGCGTTTTAACTCCTCTTTACTTGTTTGGCCTTGGGTATAGCGCCTATAAATAGAGAGCATTTCTTTGGTTTCTTGTTTTTCTTGCGCAAGTGCAATTTTAAGCGCCACCATAGCACGGCGAAAACGCAGCTGTTGGCGTTTCTTACTAATTTTAACTACCCGCCAAGGTGCACGGTGAATAACTTTATATAATCGCATAACTTTTATTTTCACACAGCAGCACGGGTTCACAAAGAATAATTTACTTACAACATCCTTTAACTTATCCTTTGCACCAAATTAGTATTAAATACATACAACAACACTGAATATGACAAACCAACTACCGCAAAAACCTGAAAAACCAAAATCTGATGAATGTTGTGGTGGTGGCAGTTGCTGCCCCTGCGTGTGGGATGAATATAAAGAGAAATTAGCAACTTGGCGATGCGCACAAAACATTGAAAACCCCACCAAAAAGAAACAAATAAATAACATTTAAATACTGATAACGCATTAATTTTCCTCTCAACAACCCTATTTGCACTTATTTAGTTCATTTTAGCTTTACTTTGCACCATTGTTGCATTTTTTCTTAAATTGAATCTTTTTGTTATCAAATGGTTAATTAGTAATTGCCCTTCCCGTTTTTTACCTATAGTCTGTAAATAGGACTTCACAAAAAGTAAGCTTAATTGATTAGGCTTTTGAGCTAAACCCTCAAACTTATGTGAAACAAAAAATTAAGTTAAAAATAAATGATGTGAAATTAGCATCAAAAATAAGAATTATTCTAACTGGGGAAAATTAGAATGAAATTAAAAAATAATGCGCTAAACCAAGCAATCAAATTTGCTTTAGCTACAACCACTGCAGGGTTGTTTTTTTCGGGTTCTGCTATTGCAGCAGACGAGCAACAACAAACTAAAGTAAACAAAAACGTAGAGAAAATTGCCGTAGTAGGTACGCGCTCAGCTCCACGTTCAATCGGTGACTCACCAGTGCCAATTGATATTATTGGTGGCGAAGAATTAGAAAGATCAGGCAATACCGACATGCTTGAGCTATTAAAAGGTGCAGTGCCATCTTTTAACGTACATCAAAATCCTATTAGCGATGCGGCCTCTCTTGTTCGCCCAGCTAACTTACGTGGTTTACCATCAGACAGCACATTGGTTCTTTTAAACGGCAAACGTCGTCATCGTGCTTCTGTAATTGCATTTTTAGGCGGTGGTATTAACGATGGCGCGCAAGGCGCAGATATTTCAGTTATTCCAAGCATTGCTATTAAACAAGTAGAAGTACTTCGTGATGGCGCAGCAGCACAGTATGGTTCTGATGCAATTGCCGGTGTAATGAACTTCCAGTTAAAAGACGCTTCAGAAGGCGGTAAATTAGAAATCCGCCATGGTCAATTTTATGAAGGTGATGGCGATACAACACAAGTGTCGGGTAACGTGGGTTTACCGTTTACCGACAATGGCTTTGCTAATTTAAGTTTTCAGTACAAAACAGCTGATGCAACAAGCCGCTCGGTTCAACGTGCCGATGCCGCAGCACTTTCAGCTGCCGGTGTTCCAGATGTATCTTCGCTCGCACAAGTATGGGGCGCACCAGAAGTTGATGACGATATTACAATTTTTGGTAACGTGGGTTTAGAGCTAACGAACGATTCTGAATTTTACATGTTTGGTAATTACTCTGAACGTGATGTACGTGGTGGCTTTTACTACCGTAACCCTCAAACGCGTTCTGGTGTTTATTCAAATGATGGTGGCGAAACTCTGCTTGTTGCAGATTTAACACCTGATATGAGCGCTAACTGTCCTACTATTGCAATAACAGATGGCAACGTACTAGATGATCCAGCTTACATAAATGGTGTAGCGAACAATCCAGATTGTTTTGCATTTAACGAATCGCTTCCAGGTGGTTTTACACCTAACTTTGGCGGCAACATTACTGATACTTCTTTAACTATCGGTACTAAAGGGCGATTCACTGGTGGTTTCTTAAAAGATACTTACTATGACTTAAGCGGTACTGTGGGTTTAAATGAATCACGTTACTTTATTTACGATACGGTTAATGCCTCTTTAGGTGCAGATACACCACGTGATTTCAGCCCAGGTAAATATGAGCAACTAGAGAAAAACTTTAACTTTGATTTATCAAAGGGTGTCGACTTTGGTTTAGCTTATGATGTAAACATTGCCGGTGGTTTTGAATGGCATGAAGAAACATTCACTATCATTTCTGGTGATGAAGAATCTTACACAGCAGGCCCTTTAACAGAACAAGGTTTTGGTATTGGCTCTAACGGCTTCCCTGGTTTTAAACCATCACAAGCAGGTGAGTTTTCTCGTCGTAACTATGCAGCATATGTTGATGTTGAAGCACCATTTACTGAAGATTTCTTAATGGGCGTAGCACTTCGATTTGAAGACTACGACAGCTTTGGTACTACAACTAACTACAAAGTAATGGCTCAATACCATTTAACTGAAGATTTAAATATTCGTGGCTCTGTAAGTAGCGGTTTCCGTGCACCTACAGTTGGTCAAGCTAACGTAAGTAACGTACAAACAAGCTTAGACAGCGGCGTATTACAAGACTCAGCGCTTCTTCCACCAACAAACCCAATTGCAGTGCAATTAGGTGGTACAGAGCTTGAGCCGGAAGAATCGCAAAGCTATACGCTTGGTGCTGTATACACAATCGGCGAGTTATTTTTAACGCTTGATTACTACAACATCCAGGTAGATGACCGTATTAGCCAATCAGATAAAATCAACTTAAGCCAAGCAGATAAAGATACACTTGCAGCGGCTGGAGTTCCTAATGTACAAGGTCTTGCTCAAGTAAGCTTTTTTACAAATGACTTTGATACAACAACACAAGGTATCGATTTAGTTGCAAACTATACTGCTGAACTAATGGGCGGAAGCTCTACGTTTAGCCTTGCTTATAACTGGAATGATACTGAAGTAACTCAATTTAGTGAGATTACAGGTGCGTTTAAAGTTAAGCGCTTAGAAGAAGACTTACCTAATCATCGTGCAACGTTCACATTGTCTCAACAGTGGGAATCAGTTTCTGCATTTGCTCGTGCAAACTACTACGGCGAATACCAAGGTGTTCACGTTGATTATGATGCAACAGCTAAAACAGCTGATGCTGCAGTCACTATTGATGCTGAAGTAACTTACTTCTTAAATGAATCAGTTAGCTTCTCTGTAGGCGCTCAAAACATATTTGACCAAGACGCTGAAAAGCTAGATTTTGCTGATAGAATTGATACGCCTAACAATAACTGGGGTGGTCAGTTCTACGAGACATCTCCGTTTGGTATTAACGGTGGCTTTTACTACGCTAAAGCAACATATACTTTCTAAACTATTTTCATGAAGAACCAAAGGCGAAATGTTAAAGACATTTCGCCTTTTTAATTTTATAGTTAATAAAAATAATAATAATGTCTAACTATGTTACTTAATAAAGCCAACCAATTATTTCAAGAGAATAAACTCAAAGAAGCCGAGTTCCATTTTAAAGCGATTTTAAATAGTAATCCCGAAAATGGTGAAGCTTTATTTGGCTTAGGCAGAATTGCCCTACGACTAGAGCGTTATGACGCTGCCGTGTACTTACTCCAAAAAGCGTGTGAGCGCATGCCTCATATGCTTGAACCATTACATGCCCTTGCTGATGCATTTAACGGTGTTAATTCGCCAAACGATGCGTTAACTGTTCTCGAATATGCAAAAAAGTTAGCGAGTCATAACCCAGAACCCCACTACTACCTAGCCCAACACTACTTAACATATGGCGAATTAGATAAAGCCCATACAACGTTTGCCCAAGCTCTCAGTATTGGCACCTACCCAGTAACAGCCTATATTTTATTTGAACTTGTACAGTTAGGCCGCTTTAATAAAGAGCATAATTATGTAAGTAATTTACACCACTTATTAACTCAAACGAGCAATTTACGTTTAAAAATGGTGTGTTACTACGCATTAGCAAACAGTTACGATGCACTTGAAGATACCGAGCAAGCATTTAATTACTTTATATTGGCGAATAAATTACAAAAAAAATTAAGTGAATTTAACACTAAAGATTTAATCCCTTTTTACGATGAAATAATAAAATACAACACCGAGGAATTTATTGCCTCTGCCGATAAAAAATTTACAGGTAATATTACACCTGTATTTATTATTGGTATGCCTCGTAGTGGCTCTACCCTCCTGGAGCAAATGTTGGCAAGCCATAGTCAGTTTTCGAGCCTAGGAGAAAGTACGAGTATTAGTAATAACGCGGTTGCTTTTATCGAGCAAAAAACGGGAGTTGCTTACCCGCAATGTTTAGCGCATTTAACGCCTGACTTAATCAAAAAAGCCCGCGAGCTTTATATCACAACATTAAAAACAGCATCGCCCATCAGACCTTTTATAATAAATAAACTGCCGAGTAATTATCAGTCGCTCGGACTAATATATATCCTATTTCCAAATGCCAAATTTATAAACTTAAGTCGTAATTTTAATGCTACAGCGTTTTCTATTTTCACTAATTACTTTGCTGAAAACGAGCCTTATTTTTGCTCACTACCTGAGTTTAAGCTTTACCATAGTGTGTATGAAAAACTGATGAGCCATTGGCACTCCTTTAAAGGTATGCCAATTTATGATGTCAGTTACGAAGATTTAGTGAGTAACCCAAAAGAGCAGCTAACGCAGTTACTTGGTTTTTTAAACTGTCATTTTGAAGAGCGCTGCTTAGCGTTTTATAAACAAAAAACACCGGTAACCACGTTGAGTAAACATGCTATTCGCCAACCTATTAATAACGCCGCAATCGCTAAGTGGGAGCGTTACAAAACACCTCTTTTAAAGTTACTTGATGAGAATTAATTAGGGCCTGTTTATCTTTCGAGGTTAAATTTGCAGTAGGCTGTTTGGTTTTTAGACAAGGCAGAGCCTATGAAGTGTGGTCATTCCCCATAAATAGGCGATAACGTAGCATAAAGACCAAACATGCGCTGCCTTTTGGGTTCAACCCTGAAAGGTCAACAGGTCCTACAGATGTGCTTTAAACCAATTAAGTAAATCTTTAAATTGATCTTCACGCGCACTTGGGTGGGTAAGCATATTAATATGATCGTAATCAAAATTATGCCCGTGTTTACGACCGTAAATTCGCATTTGTTGAATGCCAGGCCCTGATTCGTCCATAAATTTTTGAATATCGATTGGTTGCGCTAATGCTTTATCTTTTACCGCAGCAATATGAAGCGTTGGCGGTAAATGCAGGTTGTTTAGAGCTTTTGCATAATCAAAATTATCATCAGAATCTATCCATGGCTTCTTTTTAGCCCATTGCATACTTTGATAATGCGACTTTTGAGTTTCGTTATCGCTTCCCCACTTATAACCTTTAGCATTTAAATAGCCGTGTTTTTTAGCAAGTAAAGGTGCCATAAAATACCAAATTAAATTGGCTTGTAATAATTTTTGAGGATGATTATTAAATAAAGAGCGCTTAGAGCCAAAATACACACACGCTTTTACATCATTAATATATTCTGGAAAACGTGCAAACGCGCTGTTCATCAATACCCCGCCCCAAGAGTGAGCAACCCAGTAGTCAGGCTTCTTGCCTTCAATCAACTCTATTTGCTTAATAAAGGTAGGGATGTCTTCTAAAATGGCTTCAGTTTGCCCGTACTTAGCGTCACTTGAAATAACCGGTTTACTATCACCTCGGCCACGTAAATCAGCAACATAACAACAATATCCATGCTCAGCTAAAAATGGTGCGAGCCCTTTATTGGAGTGCGTGTAAAAAATTTTACCGTTTTCTACAGCTCCATGCATAAAAAATACGATAGGCCCTTGCTGACCTTCATCGCTAATACGGCGTAAATGAAGTGTTTGGTGAGCGTCTAAATTGATAATTATTGATTGCTGAGAAATTGCCACAGTTATTCCTTTTTATTATTTTCAACTCATCCTACCAGTAATATTAAATATACCAAAGGAAATGTCTGCACTTTACTCATCAGCATTTGTTACAATCACCACATCATATCTGTTGTTAAAATGAAGCCATGAAAGAAAATAATACACGTTCAAAACTACACCCTCGTAACCTACATAAAAATGGGTACGACTTCGATTTATTAACAACAGAGCACCCTGCTCTACTGCCTTTTGTTATAACCACACCTGCAGGCACTAAAAGCATTGATTTTAGTGATAACAAAGCCGTTAAAACACTTAATCAAGGGCTTTTAAAAGCTCACTACAATATTGATTTTTGGGATATTCCTGAGCATAATTTATGCCCACCTATACCTGGGCGTGTTGACTACATTCATTACTTAGCCGATTTATTAAGTGATGATAACCAACAACAAATACCTTTAGGTAAGCAAATTAAAGTGCTTGATATTGGTACTGGCGCTAACTTAGTTTATCCGCTTACTGGTACAAGTGAATATAAGTGGCATTTTACAGGGACTGATATTGATCCAGCTTCGGTAAAAATAGCAAAGCAAATTGCTCAGTTTAATGGTTTAAAAATAATCCTAAAACAACAAAAAAACGCATCACATATTTTTAAAGGCGTTGTAAATCAAAAAGATCTATATCATTTAACGCTCTGTAACCCTCCGTTTCATGCAAGCGAAGAAGAGGCAAGTAAAGGCAGTGAACGTAAGTGGAAAAACCTAGGAAAAACACCCAGTAGCGCACTTAATTTTGGTGGTCATAATAATGAATTATGGTGTGAAGGCGGTGAAGTACAGTTTATCTCTAACATGATTAAAGAGAGCGAAGACTTTGCAGAGCAAGTACTGTGGTTTACGTCGTTAGTATCCAAAAAAGATAATATTGCAGCTCTTGAAGAAGTATTAAAAGCCCACCCAATAGCACAATATAAAATAGTTGATATGGCACAAGGTCAAAAAATCAGCCGCTTTATTGCATGGACTTACTTTGATAAAGACACTCGTGAGCAAATTTGTAGCGAGCTGGCTTAGTACCAATTTTATTAAAAACAATAAAAAGGATAAGGCAATCATGATAGATTTTCGCTCTGATACAGTTACAAAACCAACAAAAGAAATGCGCGATATTATGTACAGCGCACCGGTTGGTGACGATGTATACGGTGATGATGAAAGCGTTAACCAACTAGAAGCTTATGCGTGCAAGCGTTTTAACTTTGAAGCCGCACTTTATTGTAGCTCAGGTACACAAGCCAACTTACTTGCAATAATGGCGCATTGTGAGCGAGGTGACGAATACATTTGTGGCCAAAATGCTCACAACTATAAGTTTGAGGGCGGCGGCGCAGCTGTTTTAGGGTCTGTGCAACCACAGCCTATTGAAAACGATGCTGATGGCAGTATACCTTTTAGTAAAATAGCGACAGCTATAAAACCAGACGATTGCCATTTTGCAAAAACGCGATTACTTAGCTTAGAAAATACCATAGGCGGAAAAGTACTCCCGCTTGAGTACTTAGCCCAAGCTCGTGACTTTGTTAATACGCATAATTTAGCGCTGCACTTAGACGGCGCACGTGCTTTTAATGCCGCTGTTGAGCTAGATATTGATATCACTGAAATTACAAAACACTTTGACTCAATTTCTATTTGTTTATCTAAAGGTTTGGGGGCGCCCGTAGGCTCTTTATTATTAGGCTCACCAGCACTTATTAATAAAGCAAGACGATGGAGAAAAGTACTTGGTGGCGGTATGCGCCAAGCCGGAATGCTTGCAGCTGCCGGGCAGTTTGCACTTGAGCACAATGTAGAGCGCTTAAAAGACGATCATGCAAATGCACGTTATTTGGCTCAACAATTAAGTGAAATCAGTGGCTTTACTGTCGATATGAGTAACACCACTAATATGGTTTACGCAACATACACTAACAGTATAAATATTGAAGAGATTGCTGAGGCGCTTAAACAACAAGGTATATTATTTAGCCCAAGCAAGCAGCTTAGGCTAGTAACGCACTTAGATATTACGCGCGAAGATATTGATACATTTTTAAATGCTTTGTCGGCCCATATTTAACGCGGCTTTATAATGTTTGCGGCATACCGAAACATATCGGTCATTGCCGCCAATTTCTACTTGGTTACCATCGGCTATTGCTTCACCATTTTCATCGGTACGCAGTACATGGTTTGCTTTACGTCCACAGTGGCATACAGTTTTAAGCTCAACTAACTTATCAGCCCACGCAAGCAAATATTGCGACCCTATAAATAGCTCGCCTCTAAAGTCGTTACGCAAGCCATAACACAATACCGGTATACCTAACTCATCAACCACATCGGTTAATTGCATTACTTGTTCTTTTGATAAAAATTGGCATTCATCAACTAACACACAATGGCGTTTTTTGTCGTTGTTAAGCGATTGAATAAGATCAAATACATCTTTACTAGCATCAAATACATGCGCGTCAGCTTGCAAGCCAATACGAGACGATACTTTACCTACGCCTTGTCTATCATCAATGGCTGCAGTAAGGATGACAGGTTCCATGCCACGTTCTTTATAATTAAATGCAGATTGTAATAACGTAGTTGATTTACCCGCGTTCATTGCAGAGTAGTAAAAGTATAATTGAGCCATTGCGGTGCCATTTTATAAAAAGTGCGCTTATGCTACCTTAATATTAAATTAATACCAATTTACAAACGCGAATTTAATGAGGTTATTAGGGCCTGTTGACCTTTCAGGATTAAAATTTGTTCAACCTAGGGGCTATTTAATCGCGGCGTGAGGTTTGTAACCTAGCGGGCTAAGTAAAAACCGAACAACAAAGAGTAAATTGCCCCTAGGCAGAACCCTTCGGGCAGCGCATGTTTGGCATTTATGCTGCGTTATCGCCTATTTATGGGGAATAACCACACTATATAGACTCTGCCTTACCTAAATACCAAACAGTCTGCTGCAAATTCAACCTCGAAAGATAAACAGGCCCTAAGTGTTTGTAAATATTTAATATAGATAGGTGCACTTTCAAACTTTGATAACCATTGCCACATTTCCCAACTTAGAGTGTTATTTTCTTCGTAGAATTTTTTTGAAAAAACAAGGTAACCATGGCTGGTTTCGTAAGGGGGATAAATAGGTTTAACATTATTACCCTCATACGGATAACTCGACACTTTTAAGCCATCAACTTGGCACAGATCAACGCTCGCCTGCACCACGCCCTTATCTAGCAACTCAAAAGCTTTGCTTTTAGAAAACGTATTATGAATAAAAAATGGTTCTTCTTTCAACGCGCTATTTAGTCCATAGCCATTAGGAATAGCTATAGTAAATGCTTTATTTTGAAATACTTCGCGAGTCTCCCATTCTTTATGAAATTTATATCGCCCTATAAGGCAGCTACTAAATTCACTTACTGCATAGTCATCTTGTAACTTACCTTGCTGATCAACAGGGTAAACAGCAACGTTTTCTCGTCCTTTGCGGTAACTGGCAATAACAGCATTAACTCGATTAAATTCTAAATCGCTTAAGCATCTACGCCATGGTTTTCTAACAAACTTAATCTCAACACCATCAATCGCTTTATCTAATAAACTTAAAACCTCAACTGAGGCATCAGGTTGATCAATAGGTATAGCCTTATCAACACCTAAAAATAGTGGTGCTGCGTTTTTATCTTCATAACAAAAAAGTAATTCTTTGGCCGTAACGCCATCGCAAAAAACAATACACTTCAAAACAAAAATATAAAGTAACGTTCTAATTTTCATAGTGATTTTTATTTATAAACTAAATCTACAGTGTAGTATGTAGAACTAAACATACAAAATATTCGTTAAATTAATTTACATTAATCCTTCGTGTTTCAGCAACCAAAGTTTCCTATCAAGCCCACCAGCATAGCCCGTTAACTTTGCATTTGCGCCAATAATTCGGTGGCAAGGCACTATAATACTAATCGGATTTTTACCATTCGCAGCGCCTACTGCCCTCACTGCTTTTGGGTTATTGAGTTGGTTTGCAATATAGCCGTATGTTTGCGACTGTCCAAAAGGTACCGTTAATAGTGCTTGCCATACGCTTTGTTGAAATGCTGTACCGTTTGTATCAAGTGGTACATCAAAAGTAGTACGACTCTTTGCAAAGTACTCGTTTAACTGCGCAACGCAAATAAGCACCGCCTTGTTAGTAACTTGCTCAAATGGCGTATGAGGGTGTTCAACTGGTGGATAAAACCCAACGTAACTCACGCCTTTCTCGGTCGCTTGAATAATTATGTCGTCTATAGGGCTCGAAATTGATGTTTGAATGATCATTATAATTGCTGCCAAAGTTGAAAAGTTAAGTAAGAGCGAAAAGGAGCGCTGTTAGCAGGTACGAAAGGGTTTGCCGCCGCTTGAGCTTTTTTAACACCTAAGTCGCCATCAAGTAAGATATCGGGCTGGCTTTGCCCTCGCAACTTTGCATAATTTACCGTCCAAGGACCAATTCCCTTTAAATTAAGCCATTCGTCTAAATCGTCATTTTCAGGATTTAGTGCACAAAACTGGGCTAAGTTGTGTAGCGCATTTTTGCGTGCTTGTGGCATTTTAAAAAATGCAAAATCACTATTAGCAACAATTTTAGCTGTAGGAAAATAAACGGGATCGCCCTCTTTTTCGCCTAATTCGTCAACTAACTTTGTTACTAAATTATGCGCCGCAGTAACACTCACTTGTTGTCCGAGTACCGCCCTTATACCGGCTTCAAAACTTGACCAAATCCCTGGAAGCCTGAGCCCTTCACACACTGTAAACGCATTGTTTATATTGGCGCTTAAATGCGTTTGAATTAAATTAATATCGGCATCTAAATCAAGCACACGGCGTATATTATTTATAACAGGTTGTAAGTACAACGTATTGTCTATATTGATAGATACACTAAAGTGGTTTTTACTCGCTATAAATTCAGCGGTAAAGCTTCCTTTGTATTCCTCACTTGCAAAAGTACGTCCGTAGCTCGTTTGTGTTATCCACTCCATTGGTTTTATCAAGCGCCTTTGTAAAAAGCCCTGCAAAGCAGGCCAATTATAAGGCGGCCTAAATGGCAGGGTTAAAGTGAGTGTTGACGTTGGTTTTTTATCGCCACTGCGCAGCTTCGAGGGAGCTATATTTAACTGCTGTAAAAATGCATCATTAAAGCGCCTAATGCTTTTAAAACCTGCGGAAAACGCTATTTCGGTAAGGGGTAAATGTGTTTCTTGAATCAGCTTTTTAGCAAAGTGACATTGGTTAAATAATCGATATTGCGTAATCGACACGCCAAAATACTGCTTAAACAACTGTCTTAAATAACGACTACTTACACCTAAACGAGCTGCTAATTTTTCGCAGTCGTGCTCGTCATTTTGATCTATTAACTGTTTTGCTCTAAGTGCAGTCGTTTTTGTACCCTGCCATGCTGCGCTGCCAGGGGCACTATCGGGCCTGCAACGAATACAGGGTCTAAAACCATCTTGCGCCGCATTATGGGCAAACTGATAATAAGCAACGTTTTTTTCGTGAGCCGTTGGCGCAGGGCAAATAGGTCTGCAATAAATACCGGTACTTTTTACCGCTACGTAAAAAAGCCCGTCAAAACGTGGATCGCGGCTCTGACGTGCTTTTTGCCAATGTGAAGTGTCCATAAACGGCTCTATAAATTAAACCTTATAGAGCCTAGCTTATACAAAAAAACTCACATTACTAGCCATATTCGGCACTCAACCAATAGCCAATAAATAACGCCTTTGTACTTCTTGCCAATTAATTACATTATAAAATGCAGCAATATATTCAGGGCGTTTGTTTTGATACTTCAAGTAATAAGCATGTTCCCATACATCGAGCCCCAAAATAGGTGTATTTCCCTGCATTAATGGGCAATCTTGATTAGCACTATTTTCTACAATCAACTTTTCATCTGGCGTTACACATAACCACGCCCAACCACTACCAAATTGGCTAATTGCCGCGGCTGTAAATTCCTCTTTAAATTTATCAAAACTGCCTAGTTGCTCATTTATAACCTGAGCCACAATACCTTCAGGTTCACCTCCTCCTTGTGGGCTCATTATTTGCCAAAATAAGCTGTGATTAAAATGCCCTCCTACATGCTCTTGTACTGCTTTTTGCAAATTACTAGGCAGGCTGTTTATTCCCTTAAGTAATTTTTCAGCATTTACGTTTTCATATACGGTATCTGCTAAAGCAGCATTGGCTTTATTGATATACGTTTGATGATGCAATGTGTGGTGAATATGCATCGTTTTGCTGTCTAAATGAGGCTCAAGCGCATCATATTCATAATCAAGTGCTGGCAATGTAAACGCCATAAATTACTCCTTTATTTTAATGTAGCAGGCTGTTTGTTGAGTCTTTAGAGCATAAGTAAAAATTCACTTGCTCTATTAGCTCAGGTAAAAAATGATAGCGTCTTGCAAATGATACAAGTTCAGAGAAAGTTTTAATGTAATGGTGCTTACTCACTTTTTGTATATCGTAATGAGTATGCTTAATTAATGAAGAGAGTGTTAAATGTACTTCGCATAGCCATTTGCATGCATTTTCAGGCTGTTGCATAGCTATATAGGTATCAGCTAAATTATGTGACGCAACAACAAGTGCGGGTATACAGTGCTCAATAGCATGAATGACAGTGTTATTAATCTGAGCATATAAAAATTGCTGAAGAAGATGATCTGCAAGTGTTTTAGCTAATAAGTATTTATCGCGGGCTTCGAGAAGTGCACCTTGTTCAAATGCATAATTACCTTGCATTATATTCGACTGCCAAGGGCTTAATGCTTGATCAAGATAAAGTAAATCTGAGTGGGGTTGTTTTTGACTTGAGATCATATAATCATCTGCACGTTTATTTATGAGTGTGTATTTAACTTACACACCCACAAAACTAAATGCAAATGATTTTCATTAACTATTTAGCGAAGTCTAATAATTCCTGCCCTGTTAAGCGATATATAATCCATTCGTTTTGTGGCTTTGCACCAATGCTATTGTAAAAATCGATAGCGGGTTTATTCCAATCAAGCACTACCCATTCAAAACGACCACAGTCATTACTAATGGCCTTATTAGCTAAGTGTTTCATAATGGCTTTACCTGCGCCATTGCCACGGCTATCTGGGCTTACGTATAAATCTTCAAGGTATAGGCCATTTTTACCTAACCAGGTAGAGTAATTATAAAAATATACCGCAAAACCAATTGGCTCATCACCTTCTAAACAAATTATGCTGTGCGCAGTTGCACCTTCACTAAACAGAGTATCTAATATTGCCTGCTCGTCTGTTTTTACTGCATCAGGTTCTTTTTCATATATGGCAAGTTCGGTAATAAAGTGCAAAATTGTTTTTGCGTCACTTGGTTTTGCATCACGTATTATAACGGGTTGGCTCATTGTATTTTTACCTTAAATATACTGCTCTAATTTATCTTTTAAAATATCTAATTGAATAGGTTTACTCAAGTAATCATCCATTCCAGCTGTAATACAACGCTCTTTATCGGAGTCCATTGCATTGGCGGTGATAGCAATAATTCTAATATTTTTGTGTTGTTCACCCGCTAATCCTTTGCGAATAGCCGCGGTTGAAGCAAAACCATCCATAACAGGCATTTGGCAATCCATAAGTACTAGCTCAAAGAACCCTGAATCATGCGCTTCTAATATATCAATTGCCAGTTGACCATTCCCGGCAATCGTAACATCACAATTAAGCTTTTTGAGCATTAATTTAGCCACCTGTTGGTTAATGGGATTATCTTCTACCAATAATATTTGGGAAGACTCCTGTACCTTTTCTTTTTTGAGTGACGAAATATAACCTGACGTAACGAGTGGAAGCACTTCTCCTGCTCCATTACTCGTAATAACAGACAGTGCAGAAATTAAATCGGCGGTGGTTACTGGTTTAGGGAAATATGCCTGAAAACCAGCATCCGAATAGCGCTGAGCGCCTTCCATACCAGCAATACTAGTCATCATTACAAGTGGCATTGATTTATAATGTTCATGTGCTTTTAATGCTTTACAAAGCTCTATGCCATCCATTCCTGGCATTTGCATATCAAGCACTGCAATATCATACATGCAATTTTCGCTTTTATATTGCTGCGCACACATATCAAGTGCTTGGTGTGCGTCACAAGCCAGAACAACTTTCGCGCCCCAGTGTTCAAGCTGCTGTAAAATTACTATTCTATTTGTTTCGTTATCATCAACAACTAAAACAGTTAATTCTTCCATATTAATATTAGGAATATAACGTTCTTTTTGATCTCCCGGTGTTAGCATTATAGAGGCGGTAAAGGTGCTTCCTTTACCTGCTTCGCTAGTGACAGAAATAGCTCCTCCCATTAACTCGCAAAGTTGTTTACAGATGGCAAGCCCTAAGCCACTGCCCCCGTACTCACGCGTTGTTGATGCATCTACTTGAGAAAACGGAGTAAATAATTGCTGTTGTTTGTCTTCACTTATTCCTATGCCTGAGTCTTTTACACTTACAACAAATTCTAAACCTTGAACCACTTTATTAATTTTCGCACTTACCACAACCTCGCCTTTAGCCGTAAACTTAACGGCGTTACTCAGTAAATTAGTAAGCACTTGGCGAATTCGCCCGGGGTCACCACATAATTGCGAAGGCTCCAAGGCTAACAAATCTAAAATTATTTCAATGCCTTTGTCTTGAGCAGTAAATGCTTGCGCGGCGGCAACTTCGCCAATTAAATCTCGTCCATTAAAGTTAATTTCTTCAAGTTCGATTTTACCAGCCTCGGCTTTAGAAAAATCTAAAATATCGTTAATCACGGCTAATAAAGAATGTGCGCTTGTTTTGGCAATGTCTACTTTTGTCTCTATTGGCTTAGGTAATGATTCTAATTGAACAAGCTCTAGCATACCGAGCACACCATTCATTGGCGTTCTTATTTCGTGGCTCATAGTTGCTAAGAATTGACTCTTAGCAAGCGCTGCATCTTCAGCTTTAACAAGCGCTACTTTTAACTCCTCACTAATTACTTTGCGCTGCTGAGAAATTAAAGTACTTCCCACTAAAGTAGCTAATGATCGAAGATACGTTTCTTCGCTTTGCGTCCAATTGTGGTGCTCGTCTACCGTTTCAGCACACAAAATACCTAAATTACCATCGCCAGTTGCTATCACTGCATCAAGCATCGATTTAATATTTAGTGGTTTTGCATACGCTTCTATAAAATCAGCAGTTGCTGGGTGCGTATAAACATCATCAATAGCTACTAAGTTTTGCTTATAAATGGCGTTGTAATATGCAGGGTAGTCTTTAGCAGTTAAAACAGCATTTGTATCTACAAAACCTTGCCCTTTAATGTATAAACTATGACATGTCATCACATCCCGTTTATCGTTAAAAATCCATACCGAAGCGCGAGCAATATCTAGCACTTCACACATAGATTTAACTGCTAACTTTTTAACTTGTTCTACATTACTGTTTTGTACTTCAGGGGCAACAGTAAGTGCGGCTAAATTTTTGTTATACCTGTTTGTTTTTTCGCTTTCGAGTTCAAGTCGCTTATGCGCATCAATACTTTGAAACGAGCCAAAAACACGTACGCATTTTCCATCTCTAAGTTCTGCTTGACCCATTGATTTAACCCAACGCTCCTGCCCCGAATAAGTTAAAATAATAAGCTCAACACTCCAACTTTCACCCAAAGTCACAGCGCATTCAAACAAGGTACTTATAGTGTCTCGGTGTATTCCTGGTTTATAAAAATCAATTGCGGTATCTATGCTAGGCTCATAACCCTCTGGTACCTCATGAATAACTTTAACTTCATCAGACCAATAAAGCGTATGCGCCTCTAAGTCAATTTCCCATGCGCCAATCTGACCTTGCTTACTCATTGATTCGAGTAAATTTTGCTGACGATTTATTTCTAATTGAGTGTTGTAACGATCCGTAATATCTAAAATAAACCCATCTAAATACAATATGTTGCCATCATCTGCGTAAATCGCTTGGCCTTTTTCGTTTACCCAATGCAAGGAACCATCGCGAGCTGTAATTCTATACTCAACAGACCATGGTTGCTTGGCGCCGACACAGCTTAATATTTCAGCTTTTATTTTTTTAGAATCGTCTTTGCATATTAAATCAAAAAAGTTAATGGCTTCGCTATGTATCAACTCATCAGGCGAATAGCCTGTTATTTCACTCGCTTGGTCGCTCATATAAAGCATGCTTAATTTGTCATCAAATTTACATCGATAAATAATGCCCGGTATATTTGATACTAAAGATGCAAACCTATCTCGACTTCCTTGCAGTTCATGCTGTGTAGATTTTTGATCAGATATATCTAAATGCGTACCTATCATACGTTTTGGAGAGCCATCGGTATTCCACTCAACTATTTTTGCAGTATCGAGAACCCAAATCCAATCTCCATTTTTATGCTTCATGCGGGCTTCGCTAACATAATAGTCAGTCTCGCCGGCAAAATACGCTTGAAGTTTTCTCTCCGATATAGCTAAATCATCAGGGTGAGCAAAGGTATACCAAGTATCTATAGTGCATGGTTCAAGCTCGCTGAGTTTGTAACCTATAATCTCGGCCCAGCGATTATTAAATGTCACTTTTTTAGAATCGATATACCAATCCCAAATACCCACGGCTGTTGAGTCAATCACTAGTTGTAACTGTGTTTTGTGCTGTTCAAGCTCTAGCTCTTGTAATTTAAGTGCTGAAATGTCAGTACGAATAGCGATATAGTTTTGTGGTTTACCGTTTTCATCTAAAAATGGCACGATGGTCGTATCTACCCAATAAAAATCACCATTTTTAGCTTTGTTACATATTTGCCCGTTCCATATGTCGCCATGTTTAAGCGTTTTATACATATTTTTAAAAAATTCTTTTTCGTGTTTTCCCGAATTTAAAAGGCGATGGTTTTCGCCTATTAATTCATGCTCATCAAAACCACTAATCTCACAAAATTTCTTATTTACAAAAGTAATAGTGCCATGCAAATCGGTTACAGCAACAATTGCATGTTCATCTAATGCGCTTTTTTGCTCGGCTAATTGTTTTAATGCAATTTGAAGTGCCGAACGTTGTTTTTGTAATATACTTTGTTGCTCTGCTTTTACGTCCACTAACTTACGAAGACCTAATGAAAGCTGATTAAACTCTATACTGTCGTTTATTATTGGAACTTTAACCAAATCGCCTTTTGTAATATTTTCAACAATTTTAGCTAAGTTAATTAAAGGCTGAGAAAGCCGGCGACCAAACCACCAAGACAGCGTTAATATAAGCAATAACGCCCCCGTATTAGTCAATACAGCAAGCTGCTTATAATAATTGGCGCCTTGTAGTGCGACTTCTTTTGGTTTTGATACGAGTAGCTGCCAGCCAGATTCATTTAAAAACTCTAATGAATTAATATACCCATATAAAGTGACTTCATTCTTATCACTATAAGTAAAAACACGTTGTGTTGGTGATCCGTTTTGAGAGAAAAATAGTGGTTGGGTATCGTCTGAATTATTACTTTTTTGAATTTTATTTTTGTACATAACATAAAATGTTATGTCTTTATTAGCAGCGTGTATTTTACTTAAATTATTTAATAAGCCGTTTAAATTTATATCTGCGATCAATATTGTTTGTAACTTATTTTCATCATTTAATACTGGCAAGCCAATAATATGATAGTCGCGCCCTGAGGCAGTCATTGACCGAAACTGAATCTTGCCTGTATTTTTAATACCTGTGCGTATGTCGTCAAAGCGCTGCTCTTTAATAACATCAAAAAAAGGTGATAAAGGTCGTGAGTTAACAAGGTTTATATCTATAAGCTCTACATGATTAACGAAGTCATACTGCTCAACAAATTGATTTATTAATTTTTGTTTTTTAGCAGAGCTAATATCAAGTTGTGACCTAAGCAAATATAAATCTTTAACATGGTCTGCAAACCAAATATCAGCAAATTGCTTGCCTATATTATTAAGCTCGTTAAGTTCGGTGTCTGCATTTTGTTTAAGGGTGCGATTTACGTGTTCAAGACTAAACCACGTAAGTATACAAAGTGGCACTAAAGCTATAATTATAAAGGTTATAATTAACTTACTTCGAACAGATTGTCCTTTACCTGTTAATTCACCAAAGTTTAAACCTTTGTCCATGCTTAATACCCAGCAGCTTTTAATCATTTAATATTACTTACATTAATGCACTAAATATATAAAGACGCAAGTTTTGAGCCGTAAACTCCTTAAAAACTCGACATTTAGCGCGACAAACTTAAATTCACGCATTTAATAAAATACGCCTTTATCATTAACTTAAAATTACGTTCATGTACGCGACAACTTCTGTAGCTGTTTTAAACCACCCATGATATAAGCAATATTCAGTCAATGTATTTGAAGGGATTATGGCAATGGCGCACGATCATTCACATAGTCATGTAGACGAAAACCAAAGTAATAAGCAGCTCACCGTTGCAGTTTTTATTAATGTATTACTAACCATAGCCCAAGTTATTGGTGGGTTATTTTCGGGCAGTTTGTCACTTATAGCAGATGCACTTCACAACTTAAGTGATGCCGCCGCTATATTTATAGCCTTGATTGCACGAAAAATCGGTAATAAACCAGCTGATGACACTCATCACTTTGGCTATAAACGCGCTGAAATACTCGCCACTCTTTTTAATAGCAGTACACTAATAATAATTGGTGTGTATTTAATTTTTGAATCAATTTCGAGTTATTTAAACCCTCAATCAATTAATGGTTGGATAGTTGTGTGGGTGGCCGCAATAGCGTTAGTGATTGATTTAGCAACAGCGTATTTAACCTATCGAGCTGGTGCAAATCACAGTATAAATATAAAAGCAGCCTTCATTCATAACGTATCAGATGCAATGGCATCTATTGTGGTAATCATTGCTGGCACCTTAATTATTTTATATCAATGGTATATTGTTGATTTAATCGCCACTGTACTTATTTCTATGTATGTAATTTATCATGGCATTTTACTTTTAAAACAAAGCTGCAAAGTTTTAATGCAAGCAGCGCCTGACAATATCGACACACACGCAATATCGGATGCTATTAGTAGTAAATTTAATATCGAATCGGTAACCAGTATTAAGCTTTGGCAATTAGACGATAAAGAAAGCTACTGCGAGCTTATTATTAGCACTCAGCAAGCGATTAATTTGCAAGCCATAAAAATATTCTTACACGATAATTATAATATCGAAAATTGCATAATAGAAATCCAACCAAATACATCACTATTTAATTGAAAACAGCTCGTATTATCATTTACAATATTAGCATTAACTCATAATGAGATACCGTTTTTGAAAATTTGGTTACGTAGAATTCATTTAGGCCTTGCCCTTATTAGCGGACTATTTTTATTAATAGTGAGCTTAACCGGTGCTGTTATGATTTATGCAAAAGACATTCAGCACTTAATAGAACCCGCAAAATGGCAAGTAGCACCACAAGCTACTTTTATGCATTACGATGAGCTTATACAAAATGTACAAACTCAAACTAAGCAAAAAATTACTTTTTTTATGCCAGAGCAAGCACCGGACGCCACATGGCAGTTTAGGTTAGCTAATAAACACTACGCTAGTGTTAATCCCTATTCAGGGAGTGTACTAAACGTCTATGAATCAACCGATACTATTTATGGGTTTGCCCAAGGCTTACATCGCTGGCTGTTGTTTGAAAACAGTAAGGGTGAAAAAACCTTTCGAAATTGGATGTCCGTGTGTGCATTGCTGCTGCTAGTAAATGTATTACTTGGTTTTTACTTATGGGTAAAACCAAAAAACAGAGTTAAACGTTTAGCTATAAAACCAAAAGCCAAATTTAGAGTGCTCATGTATCAATTACATACCGTGCTTGGTGTTTACTTTTTTATACCCCTTATGCTTATTGCCTTTACTGGCATGGCATTTAACTGGAAAACACAAACTCAATCTGTATTAGAATTTGTAACGTTTAACAAAGTAGAGCAAAGACCTAAAGCGCCAAAAATAATCCCCCTTTCTCAAGCTGTTTTAAATTATAACGAAGCAATAAAAAATGCCGAGAGCGTATTCCCTGATGGCAAAACATATAGAATTTACTTGCCTAAAAAAGATGACGAAGCAATTGCACTGAGAATGCAAAACCCTGGCGAAAGCCATGCTTACAGCTGGGTTTGGACTAACCCATTTACTGGTAAAGTATTAAACTCATTTGACGCCAGTAAAACCAACTTCACAACACAAGCATGGAACTTTAAGTATAAATTTCACATTGGTGATTTTGCAGGTCCTATAGTGCAGTTTTTATGGTTATTAATAGCCCTTTCACTCGCATTTTTTATTGTAAGCGGTGTGTATTTTTGGTTAAAACGCCACAAATGGAAATAAATCTCATTAACACTTGCGTCATTAGTTGATAATAATTACCATTACGCAACTTATTATCAACTAAGACCCTCCCATGTTAAAAACTTCGCTTTGCCTTATTGCTGTTGCAATAAGTGCTAACACGTTAGCAAATGAAAATAATAAAAATGAATACACTTCTGATCAGTTAGAGCATGTGATTGTATCTGGCAGCCGAATATCAGAAAGCATTGACGAAGTACCAGCCTCAATTACCGTTATTAATCAGCAACAAATACAGCAGCATTTAAAAGTAAGCTCAGAGCTGGGGAGTTTACTCGCGCAAATGGTTCCAGGCCTTGCACCTAACACTGGCAGCTCAAGTAATTCAGGACAAACACTGCGTGGTCGCGCGCCATTAATAATGATTGATGGCGTACCGCAATCAACCCCTCTTCGTAATGGTTCATTAGGTGTAAAAACGTTAGACGCAAGCGCAATAGCGCGCATTGAAGTCATAAAAGGAGCAACCTCTATTTATGGTAATGGTGCCTCAGGTGGCATTATTAACTACATAACAAAACAAGCGCGTAGTGATGGTAAACCGGAAGGCGAAATAAGTATTTCAAGTCGCTTTAGCGCTGTTAAGTTAGCAGAAAGTGGCGGCGGTAGAATATCAGCAGCAGTGAACGGTAAACTTGATAAACTAAGCTATCTACTAACAGCAAGCTATGAAGAAAACGGCGTACAACGCGATGCACAGGGCGATATTTTAGGCTTGCAATATGGTTTATCTGATTCTGAAACTCAAAACTACTTTACAAAGTTAAGTTACGATTTTGACGAC
The DNA here is from genome assembly GCF_015864275.1 of Pseudoalteromonas sp. NZS11_1. Taxonomy (NCBI): domain Bacteria; kingdom Pseudomonadati; phylum Pseudomonadota; class Gammaproteobacteria; order Alteromonadales; family Pseudoalteromonadaceae; genus Pseudoalteromonas; species Pseudoalteromonas sp. NZS11_1. The sequence goes on along the minus strand of NZ_JADYXK010000011.1, from coordinate 1,735 downwards.
GAAAAACAACTTCAGTTTAGCTACAACTTTTACAGCTCACAACAAAAAACAGACTTAGGCGATGTGACTGGCGATGGCAATATAGGGGAAAAAACATACGCTATACACGTCCCTTTAGAGCTTCAAAAACAAGGTAAACCGCAAGGCCCTGAAGGCAACGAGAATATAACCCTAAAATATGTTGATTACGCGCTGTTTGAAAACACACAAATGACCCTCGATCTATATAAACAAAATATAGAAAACGTGTTCTTTTTCTCAACCGCTTTAGCCAATCTTGATGAAGGTTACAGCGGTGGTCAATCGGTTATTAAGTCAGATAAACAAGGTGCACGAGCCACGTTTAATAGCCAGTTTGATTTTGAAAATGTAACAGCCACCCTAATCTACGGCATTGATGCCTTAAACGATAAAACATCGCAACCTTTAGTAGATGGCCGAGTGTGGGTGCCAGAAATGGACATGGAAAGTATTGCCGGCTTTTTACAAACAAAATGGGTAATAAACGATGATATTATCCTAAAAGCAGGCGTAAGAAACGAAAGCATCGATTTGAGCGTAAGTGATTATCAAACATTAAAACTGTGCAGAACCGAATCACAATGCTCAGTGCCATTGAGTGTGCGTGGCGACAGTATTAATTACGACGCGACAACCTATAACGCTGGTATAAAATACAATTTAACAGAGGCGTTTAGTCCATTTTTTAGTTACTCACAGGGCTCTGACATTTCTGATATTGGTCGCCTACTTCGCTCTGCGACCGTTGAAGATATTGCGCTTATTCAAACCCAAGCTTCAATAATCGATAATTACGAAGTTGGTTTTACCTCACAGTTTGAAAACGTGCGTTTTGAATTTGCACTTTACAGAAGTACCTCAGAGCTTGGTACAAGTAGTGAATATAATGAAGTAACGGGTGTTTACGAACCCGTGCGTGCACCACAAGAAATATGGGGTTACGAAGGACTAGTTAACTACACTATTACCCAAGACCTTAAATTAAGTGCTACTTACAGCTATGTTGAAGGTAAAAACACCGAGACAGATGACTATTTAGGCGCAAGCCAAATTAGCCCACCTAAAGCAACAGCTAATGTAACATGGCAAACAAATGACGAACTATCACTTGCAATGAGCTTTTTATACGTAGGCGACAGAAAGCGCTTTGATAAAAACGCACAAGGCCAATACTCCGGCGATCAGGGCCCTGTTAGTAGCTACAACACATTTAACTTAAGTGGCCAATACAATGTTAACGCCAAGTGGAGTAGCTATTTGGGAATAGAAAACCTTTTCAATAGTGATTACTACCCAGCCCGCGCACAAGCATATACTTACGGTGGGTACAACATTAAAGGATTAGGCACAACTGCAACATTGGGTGCTACATACCAATTTTAACAAATAAACACACACTATAGGCATGCCCTGCATGCCTATATGCTTAACCTGAGCTCTGGTTAAGAGATTTACTGACGTATAGAATCATGGAGATATTTAAATTGATTTTCTCTAGCCAGAGATTCTCAGTGAAAACAAGGCGACTTTACGCGTCAATAGCTAGCCTATTGCAAGTAAATTCAACGCAGTTAGCGCTGAAAATAGCTGCTCGAGATAGATTTATTATCCAGAGTTCATATATGGTCTCCTCCAGTATTGCAAGGTGTCATTCAACGATAGCAGGGACAGGTTTGCTGTCATATATACGGTCTTTTAGTGAAGATTATTACTT
>NZ_JADYXK010000010.1:0-126777 GCF_015864275.1 Pseudoalteromonas sp. NZS11_1 | reverse complement strand
TTAAGGGCAATGCGAGAACGAGTGAAACGTTATATTCTTCCAGAAAAAAGAAAACGGCCCAAAAGTAGGACCGTTCGAATTTCAAAAACTCGGTACACCATTAAGTCAAAGCATGCTTAACAGAATGGTGTTATCACAAAGTGAGGCTTTTCGATAAACAGCTTAAAAAAGAGGTTTAAGCGTTTTCTAACATAGACAGTGCGACCGCTTCAGCCGCTTTAATACCATCAATACCCGCTGATAAAATACCGCCAGCGTAGCCTGCGCCTTCACCTGCAGGGTAAAGCCCTTTGGTGTTAATACTTTGGAATGTTTTATCACGCTTAATACTAATAGGCGACGAAGTACGTGTTTCAACGCCGGTTAGTAAACCGTCGTTAGTTGAAAAGCCACGAATTTGTTTATTAAACGCTGGTATCGCTTCGCGAAGGGCATCAATAGCAAATTGTGGTAGTACTTTACTCAAGTCAGTTAACTTAATACCGGGTGTGTAAGAGGATTGTACTTCACCTAAGTTTTCTGATGATTTACCTTTCAAAAAGTCGCCAATTAACTGTGCTGGTGCATCGTAGTTGCTACCACCAAGCTCATACGCTTGTTCTTCAAGTTTGCGTTGTAAGTCTATTCCAGCAAGAGGGTTACCCGGGAAATCTTGCTCCGGTGATATACCTACCACAATAGCGCTGTTAGCGTTGCGCTCACTGCGTGAATATTGGCTCATACCGTTGGTAACAACGCGGCCCTTTTCAGAGGTTGCAGCGACTACTGTGCCACCTGGGCACATACAAAAGCTGTAAACTGTGCGGCCATTGTCGCAATGATGAACAAGTTTATAATCGGCAGAGCCTAAAATTGGGTTTCCTGCATTTGTACCAAAACGACATTCATCGATCATTGATTGTTTATGTTCGATTCTAAAACCGACTGAGAATGGCTTTGCTTCAACATAAATCCCTTTTTTGTGGATCATATCAAACGTGTCACGTGCGCTGTGACCAACGGCTAATACAACATGGCGAGTGTTTAGTTGCTCGCCATTTGAAAGCGTTAAACCTGTTACTTGCCCGTCGTCTAAATGAATATCGTCAACACGTGTGCTAAAGCGAATTTCGCCGCCTAGTTCTATTATACGAGCGCGCATTTTTTCAATCATGGTGACAAGCTTAAACGTACCAATGTGTGGCTTACTTACGTATAAAATTTCATCGGGTGCGCCTGCTTCTACAAATTCAGTAATGACTTTACGACCGTAATGTTTTGGATCCTTTACTTGGCTGTATAACTTACCGTCTGAGAATGTACCTGCGCCACCTTCACCAAATTGTACATTTGATTCGGTATTAAGTGTGCGTTTACGCCAAAAGCCAAACGTGTCTTTTGTACGTTCACGTACCTCTTTACCGCGCTCTAATATAATGGGATTAAAGCCCATTTGAGCAAGTAATAAGCCTGCAAATAAACCACAAGGGCCAAAACCAATCACGACAGGGCGCTCTGTTATATTTTCGCTGGCTTGGGCTACAAATTTATAGTTTGTGTCTGGCGCTACTTTTACATGTTGGTCTTTTTCAAATGCCGCGAGTAGCTCGGCTTCGTTATCAACTTCTATATCGAGTGTATAAATCAGTAAAATAGCTGATTTTTTACGTGCATCATAACCACGCTTAAACACATTAAAACTGTGCAATTGTTCTGGTTGGATTTTTAGTTTATTTACAATTGCTTGACCAATTGCATCTTCGTCATGATCAAGTGGCAGCTTTATTTCGGTTAAACGTATCATTTATATCTCTTTTAGGTGTCATAGCGGGGTATTATTACCGCTCACAATAAGGGGATGCAGGGCACAACGGGTGTGCAAACATAAGGCGCGTATTTTACGTTAAAATAGGGTGATATGGCACTTATTTATTGTATTTTTGGAGTGGATGGGTATGATCCACAACTGTTGTTTAAAATCTTAGGTATTAAAATAGTATGGCGTTTGTAGTCACCGAAAATTGTATAAAATGTAAGTACACCGATTGCGTATCAGTGTGCCCAGCAGATGCATTTTTTGAAGGCCCTAATTTTTTAGCAATTAGCCCGATTGATTGTATCGATTGTGGTTTATGTGTCCCTGAGTGTTCAGCTGATGCTATATACCAAGAAGATGAATTACCAGAATCTCAAAAAGAGTTTACTGAATTGAATGCTGAACTTGCACTGGTCTGGCCGCGCATTACAGAGGTTAAACCTGCACCAGAGGACGCTGATGTATGGAATGGCATAGACGATAAACTTAAACTACTCGAAACATAATACGTAACAATTAGTTACTCCTTTATCATTAAATAGTTAATTTTTTATTTCAAAGTATTAACAAATGTATCTGGATAAATTACAATCCCCAGCTTAAGTTACTCCCTATGAGTAATTACAGTCTAAATGGATGTTTATGCAGTACTTTATAACTATAATAAAAAAGTTTACCTTCCTATTTTTAAGTTTCGTTTTATTACTCTCAAGCCTTGATGTAGCGGCTAGTAAACAGCAAGTATCCTTATCTCGTATTGATTCAAATATCACTATTGATGGTGTTATGGATGAAGCGCACTGGCAAAATGCGACACGTATACCTCTACTCTACCAAGATGAGCCTAACGAAAAAGGCACACCTCCTGTAAAAACTGATGCCTTTATTTACGAAGATGGCACAAACTTATATGTTGCCTTTATTGCAGAGGATCCAAACCCTGAACAAATTCGTGCATCACTTCGTGACCGCGATACGCTATGGGAAGACGACGTAGTCATTCTTGTTATTGATACATTTAATGATGAACGCAGTGGTTATGAATTTCATGTAAATCCCCTTGGTGCACAAGGCGATATAAGAATGACCGATACCGATGGATGGAGCTCAGATACCTCATGGAATGCTATTTGGGATAGCGCGGGACAAATTAACGAGAAAGGTTACGTTGTTGAAATGCGTATTCCTTTTAAGGCACTGCGCTTTCCTGAAAATAAAAAAGAGCTAACGTGGGGTTTTTCAGTAATGAGAAACTACCAACGTGATGTTTTATATCAGCTATCAAATATGGGATTTGATAGAAATATAAAATGTAGCCTTTGTCAGTTTGATAAGTTAGTGGGTTTTAGCGATATTGAATCGAGTAAAAATATTCAATTAACACCTACATTGACAGCACTTCGTAACGATAATAAATCTGAATTACCGGGTAACTGGGATAATGGCGATATAGATACCGAAGTGGGCTTAGATTTGCGCTGGGGTTTAACCAAGGACGCTGTTTTAAATGCGACTATCAACCCAGATTTTTCGCAAGTAGAAACAGACTCTTTAGAGCTCGATGTAAATACAACCTTTTCTATTTATTATGCTGAAAAACGTCCTTTCTTTTTAGATGGAGCTTCTTACTTTAAAAGCAGCTTATTTGAGCTTTTATATACACGTACAATTGCAGAGCCTACTTTAGGTGCAAAATTAACGGGTAAAACGGGTGATCATAGTTATGCGTTAATGCTCGCTGATGACGACAATAGTAATATTTTACTGCCAACGAATCAGGGCTCTGGCTTTGCAAGCTTAAACGAAAAAACGAATGCGGCCGCAGGGCGTTATCAATATGACCTAGGTCAGCAGGGTACTATTGGCCTTTCAAGCACGCACAGAGAAAGTGATGACTATCACAACACTGTATTATCAGTGGATGGTAGCTACTGGTTTAATCAATCGGATACTCTTTTGTATCAAGTATCATCTGCTGATACACGTAACTCTGAATTTTTAATTCAAAATTATAACTTATCTGAAACTCAGTCAGATGAAGCATATGCCCTGGAACTTACCCGCGATAAACGTGATTACAAATTATTTGCATCTTATGAAAATATTGGGCAGGACTACCGAACCGATTTAGGTTATCAAGCTAAAGTTGATTATGAAAAAGTAGGCTTTGGTGGCGGACAAACATGGTACAGAGATGAATCTGATTTACTTACCTCATGGTCATACGAAGCTGACTGGGATAAAACGTGGGCGCAAAATGGCGATTTACTTGAAGAAGAATACGAAGGCTTTTTAAGCTTTAAAGGCCAAAAACAATCTATTTTTGAAATTGGTTTAGTGCACCGTTATGAAAACTATAACGACAATTTTTATAATCAAAATATTGGTTTTATTTATACGGGCTTTAAACCCACTAAAGATTTAAAGCTTTCGTTATATATTGAATACGCTAGCCGCATTGATTATGCAAATGAGCAATTAGGCGATGCGTTTGACACTCAAACCCAAGTGGTTTGGGACATTAACGACCATTGGCAACTCGATGTAAAGCATAACTACAGTCAATTAGACAACCCGCAAGGGAAGCGGGTGTTTACTGCTAACTTGGTCGACTTTAGACTTCATTATAAATTTAGCATGCGTTCAATTCTTAAATTAATTTTACAATTTGAAGATATTGATAGAGACGAAAACGCCTACTTTTATCAAGTTAGTCAAATCAATAAAGACTACGGCAGCCAGCTTGTTTACTCATATAAAATTAATGCACAAACACTGTTTTATTTGGGTTACTCAGATAGAGGTTACCAAGACGATTCTCTTAAAAATATTGAGCGAGATCAGCGTACATTTTTTACAAAAGTTAGCTATGCATGGCAGCTTTAAATATTAAAAATAAAAAAGGAATAAATATGAATACGTTAAAAATAACAGTTGCAGCAGCAATGGTTGCCACCTTGGCCGGTTGTGCTGCAAAGCAAGACATTACTCGATTTGAAACAAACATACCTAAAACAGTATGTATTGCTGAACATAAGGCTGTTAAAGCTGGTGTTATAGATGCAATGAAAAAAGGTTTTGCAAAGCATGATGTTGAAACTCGGGTAATTCCAGCCAATTATGTATTGAAACACCAAGACTACCAGACCGAATTACCAGGTGCAGATACGACAGGATGTAATGCAGTGGCTTACTACGTAGCAAATTGGCGTTGGGATATAGCGCTCTATATGGCATACGCAAATATTTGGATTAAAGACGTTGAAACGAATAAAAAAATAGCACAAGCATCTTATCGCACCGGTGGTGGATTGGATAAGTTTATAGACGCTGAAGAAAAAATTATAGAGCTTATTGACGGTATGTATTAAATTTTAAACAATTAGAACCTTTTTGTTTATTTTTGTTAATCCCACCTATACTATATGCAAGATATAGTTAGTTAATCCATTATTGTTACGATTTTTGTTATGCTAGTGGCTAAGGGTTATATCAATTCTTGCGTAGTTCGAAATGCAGGCGATATAATCCGCTTTTAGTAACAGGTTTAAGGGAGAAGTAAGATAGATGGATTTTTTTCATGAGTAAACTTAAGCCGCTCGGTTTTATTTTTCTAATCATAATTCTATTTTGTTTTTGTATAAACATAGAGTTAACGAATCAGATTAATCGTATAAATTTATTTAGTACCAGTATTGATATACGAAATTTCGAAATAACGAATACCTCTCTTGATATGGCTCCTTGGTATAATCCGATCTTAAATGGCCATTATATAATTGAGCAGCCCACTGCTGATTTTTTGCTTATTAAAACCACTGACACTCAGTTTGTAGCTGCTGATTCAAGTAAGTTAATTATAATGACACTTGCATCACCTATTAATTTTTTACTTTTATGTATCTTAATATTTGGTTCTGGCCTGTACTTACGCAGAGAGCGTAGAAAGCGCCATTATAAAAATCAAATAGCGGAGCTTAATCTTCAAGCCAATAGCTTACTCACTGCATTTAACTTGCAAGTAAAGCCGGCTGAGAACCCTTTGGGTGTAAGCAGCTTAAGCCAATCAATAAATAGTTTAAATACGCATGTGGCTAATTATGTAAAACAAACTCAAACCAGTATATGCCAAGATAAACTGACGTTATTAATTGACCGCCATGCATATATTGAACATATCGACAGACAAATTAATCATGCTAATCAAGAAGATCTCAAGTGTGCACTCCTGTTTATAGACCTTGATGGTTTTAAACAAGTAAACGATTCGTTTGGTCACAGTTTTGGTGATGAAATATTAGTTCAAGTTGCTAGCCGACTTGCGAATGTTTTACGCCACCATAAATTAAGTAACATAAATAATGCTAACCAATTAGAGCAAAACTTATCAAGGTTAGGAGGGGATGAGTTCTCCATTTTTATAGAATTACTTGATGATAGCGACAGAGTCGTTGAAATTGCTAAGCATGTGCTAAGTGAGCTTGAAAAAGACTTTGTGCTTGGCAATAAAATAGTAAAAATTAGTGCCAGTATTGGTATTGCGGCTTACCCAGAAAGTGCATCAACGCCTCAAGCGCTTTTACAATTAGCCGATGTAGCTATGTATAGAGCTAAAAGTGATGGTAAGGGAATATTTAAAGTTTACTCGCCAGAAATGGGTAACAAAATGCGCCGTTACCATTATTTACTTGAAGAGCTGCGTTTAGCGGTTGCGTGTAAAGATTTTTACTTATCTTTTCAGCCAATTGTGCATGTTGAAGATTGTATGATTGATTATTTCGAAGCGCTTACACGCTGGGACCACCCAGTTGAGGGTATGATCCCTCCTTCAGAGTTTATTCCGATAGCAGAAGAGTCTAATTTAATATTAGAGCTTGGCGATTGGATTATGCTTGAATCGTGTCGGCAAATGGCTGCTTGGCACAATGCAGGTATGCGCAAAGTAAAAATATCAGTAAATGTTTCGGGCATTCAATTAAAGCACCGTGACATTTATGATTGGGTAATGAAGAAGCTCAAAAAAACCGGCTTACCGGCGACGTCTTTGATGCTAGAAATTACCGAATCAACTTTCATTAAAGCCAGTCCAAGAATTATTAAAGAGCTAAGTAGGCTAAGAGAAGAGGGGATTACTATTGCTATTGATGACTTTGGTACAGGTTTTAGTTCTTTAAGTACATTAGCGGATTTACCAATAGATGTTATTAAAATTGATCGCTCGTTTATAGCTCAAGCTAATAAAAGCCAAAAATATAATGATATATTAAATACAATTAGTGAGCTTGGACAAAAGCTTGGCCTTAAAATTGTAGCTGAAGGCGTTGAAGAAATAGGGCAGTTTGAACTTGTTAAAAAAATGGGTGTGAGTTCTGTTCAGGGTTATTTAGTAAGCCGACCTGAGTCATCAGCTAATGTAGGTAATAAAGTATTACGCAATAACACCAGTAACCTTTCAGCATCGGGTACAAGTGCGTGGGATATTGTTAGTTAGTTAGTTAGTTAGTTAGTTAGTTAGTTAGTTAGTTAGTCAGTTAGTTAGTTAGTTAGTCAGTTAGTTTACAAATAAAAATGCCACTCTAAGTAGAGTGGCATTTTTTGTTTAATCAGTAATTATTGTATTAAAGATCAAATGTGCGTGAAATAGCAAGTACAATACGCTCATCAGCATAATCGTAATCTAAGCTTGTGTTTTCAGCGGCCACTTCAATACCAAAACCTTCGTAGCTTGTTTGATATGCTAGACGGTAGTGATAATACGATTTGTCTCCCTTAGCTTGATCCCACTCAAACTTATCACCATCAAGTGAGTTTGAAATATCAAAGCTTGCACGTAGTGCATGATTAGGAGCTAGCTCATAAGTGTGAGCGATCATCGAAATAACGTGGCCTGTATCGTAACCAAAGTAGTCCCAGCTGTACCAAAAGTTAAGCTCAGTTTGGCCGTATTCACTTGCATAACCAAACTTAGTGTAAGCTTCAGCGTAGTTACCATCGCTGTTATTACCTTGATAAGTGTAATAAGCAATACCGTAGTCAACGCTAAATTGCTCATCAAGTTGTACATATTTACCTACGTAAGCATCAAGTTCAAAATCAGTGTCGTCACCAAAATCTACATTTGAAGCCCATACACCGGCGTAAACACCGCTATCAAAGGCATAGTCTAAGCTGCCTTGAATTGCAGGATCGCTATCTGTCTGCGTTACACCATTAAAAGTGTAGTCAGACGCTGCAGTGATTGTTGTTGACCAATCAGCAGCTGCGGTTGTTGATAAAAGTGCAAATGGTAGCGCTACTACAAGTTGTTTTAGTTTGTTATTCATTATTAATCCCTAGTGTACTGTGTCTATTTTTGTGTAATCAATTTCGTTTGCTTTTGGTGAGCTGTCTATGTTTGTAACTGTTTTAAACTTGCTGTATCCGATAAAACCAGCACAGATAAAGAACAATCCAATAACCAATGCGCCTACCCACTGAATTTGTAAAAATTCTAATTTAAACAATAGTGTAAGTAACGATAAAGCGACAACATTTCCGATCATGTATTTCATTTTGCCAAAACGCTTTACGGTAAAGTTTAGGTTATCTGTATATAAACGCACTAACGAATCGAGTGAGTTAATTACAAATACAATACCTACAAATACCATTGCAAAGTTTTTAATGCCTTGAGTTGGAATGCCCGCTTCATGGTAGTGATAAAGTACGCTAAACCAAATCGCAATAGGAATAGAAGGGAAAATCAACATAGCACCTAATACTTGGTATGTTTTAAGTCCACCAACAAAGCGTGATGTAAATTGACCAATCATTATGCTCCACGCAAACCACCAGAATAAGTAGAACTCATGGTAATCATTAAGCGGTAAAACAAATTCATTAATGTTTGCAAAGTAAGTACCAATAGAGCCTAAGTTATCTGTAAATGCTGACATTTGACTATCACCAATCACAAATGCGCCAGCCCACATAAAGGCGATTAAAGCTAAAAATAACCACGTAGTAGAAATACTTAAAATACGTACATATTTAATATCAGTACTTGAGTACACAGCAAAACAGATAGCCGCAAACACAATTAAGTAAAACTCAGAAACTATACTTGTTCCATCACCTAGTTCGGGTAAATACCACGGTAGGTTTGTAAGCAGCAAATAAGCGGTAAATGCACATGTACCAATAATTACAACGTTATTGATAAATTTAACCCAAGGAATTTCGAAAAATTTCACTTTAGGTTCTATTACACAGAAATAAAAGCACGTAAGAAAGTAAAATCCCCAGATCAAAAATCCCCAGTAGCCAAACTCAATAGCCAGTGGATTTGCAAACGCGTATTCTGGGCTTGCTTTTATGTCTGCATAACCTGCAAACTCAGTTAAAGGAAACATGATAAGGCCAACATCTAGGCCAGAAGTAAATAGTATTGCTATAAACGTAAAGGTTCGAACTGGTGTTACACCTACTACGCGAACATTACCCCATTTAATTAAAATAGTGATAATGGCAAGTAAGGTAAAAATGATCCCTGCATTAAGCCAAATAGTCATTGTTACCCTCCAGTAATGAATAAAAATAATTCATAAGCACTCCGTATTTTATTGTTTTATTCTCGCATTAACACAACGTAACCTATTTACATCGTGTGCCACTGCAAGGCACGCATTGGTTTAGCCCGACGAGACTAAACCTAAGCATGTGGCTAAAGTTAGATCTCCGTACTACGTTGTGTTTCTTGCCAGTTTGTTGTTATGGCAACATTCACATCCGATTTCTGTAATGGGTCTTTACCTAAAATTATGTCAGCTGCTTTTTCGGCAACCATAATAGTAGGCGCATTCAAGTTTCCGTTAGGAACAGTTGGGAATATAGATGAGTCAACAACACGTAGTCCTTCAATACCATGTACTTGCGTATTTGAGTTAACAACGGCCATATCATCTTCACCCATTTTGCATGAGCAAGAAGGGTGGTAGGCACTTTCTACGGCTTGGCGTACAAAGGCATCTATTTCTTCATCTGTTTGAATATGTTTACCAGGTTGAATTTCTTCATCGCGGTATTCATCAAAGGCACTTTGTTCGATTATGTCGCGTGTTAAGCGAACGCACGCTCTAAAGCCTTCAATATCGTCTTGGTGTTCAAGGTAATTAAATAAAATGGTTGGTGGTTGCTCAGGATTCGCAGAAGCAATAGTGACACTACCGCGACTTTTTGGTTTGTTATGACCAACATGTACCTGAAAACCATGACCTGCAAATGCACTTCTACCATCGTAACGCATAGCCGCTGGTAAAAAGTGATACTGAATATCTGGCCATTCAACACCGGGCTTTGAGCGAATAAACGCACACGATTCAAAATGATTCGTTGCACCTAAACCCGAACGCGTTAATAACCAGCGCGCGCCAATCAAACCTTTTGAAACAATGCCTAGCTTGCCGTTAAGTGTGATAGGTTGCTTACACTTGTATTGAAAGTAAAACTCAAGATGATCTTGTAAGTTTTGACCAACACCTGGTAGATGATGCTGTACTTCAACGCCTGCTTTTTCAAGCGCTTGAGTATCACCAATACCAGAGAGTTGTAAAATATGTGGAGAGCCAATTGGCCCTGCACTTAGTACAACGTCTTTTGCAGCATGTGCAGTTTTAACGTCGCCATTTACTTTGTATTCAATGCCAGTGGCTTTTTTGCCATCTAAAATCACGCGTTGTGCTAGTGCACCGGTAATAATTGTTAAATTACTACGCGATTTAACAGGGTCTAAATACTCACGAGAAGCAGAGCTGCGCACGCCGTCTTTTACGGTCATGTGCATTGGGCCAAAACCCTCTTGCTGCGACGCATTATAATCATCTGTAGAAGCATAACCGGCTTGTACACCTGCTTTGATAAAGGTACGGTAAAGCGGGTTTTTCATTTCGTTGCCGTTATTAACACCAAGCGGGCCTTTGCCACCACGGTAAGTATTTTCACCAAGGTAAAAGCTTTCTGCTTTTTGAAAATACGGTAAACACGATTGGTAATCCCAGCCGTTTGCACCGTGTTGCTGCCATTCGTCAAAATCTTTTGCGTGGCCACGTACATATACCATGCCATTAATAGATGACGAACCGCCTAATACTTTGCCTCGAGGACAATGCATTTCACGGTTATCTAAATGAGGCTCAGGTTGCGTATGAAACTGCCATGCGTATTTGTCACTATTCATAGGAATAGATAACGCGGTTGGCATTTTTATAAAAATACTTTTATCGCTACCGCCAGTTTCAAGTAGTAACACGCGGTTGCTTGAATCTTCAGATAAACGGTTTGCTAAAACACAACCAGCCGAACCCGCGCCAACAATAATATAGTCGTAATGATTACTCATAGTAGGGCGCCTTAAAATGGGCTTTCTATGTCGGCCATACCAACATAAATAGACTTAGTTTGCGTGTATTGATCAAGAGTTTGTATACCATTTTCACGGCCAATACCCGATTGCTTATAACCGCCAACTGGCATTTCAGCAGGTGAGTTACCGTATGCATTAATCCAACAAATACCGGCTTGTAACTTATGAATCACGCGGTGCGCACGTTTAATATCGCTAGTAAATACGCCTGCAGCTAAGCCCAGGTGAGTCCCGTTAGCGCGTGCAATAACATCGTCTTCGTCGTCAAAAACAAGCACGCTCATTACAGGGCCAAATATTTCTTCTTTAACGATAGTCATATCGTCATTACAATCAATAAACACAGTCGGTGCTACAAAGTAGCCATTAGGTGCAGATTTAGGTGAAAGCGTTGTACCACCGGTTAATAGCGTTGCACCTTCTTCAATACCTTTATTAACGTAGCTCATTACTAGTTCTTGGTGCTTTTTAGAAATAAGTGCGCCAAAATTAGTATTTAAATCTTGTGGGTCACCAGCAATAATGTTTTTCTCAGTGCGCGCTTTAAGCTCATCAATAAACTGCTGATATACATTTTTATGAACGTAAATACGTGTACAGTTAGTACAAATTTCGCCTTGCGTATAAAAGTTACCTAACATAGCAGCGCTAACCGCTTGCTCAATGTTGGCATCATCAAATACTAATAGTGGAGATTTACCACCAAGTTCCATCGTGACATCTTTTAAAGTACCGGCAGCACTTGCTACTACTTTTTTACCTGTGCCTACTTCACCCGTAAATGATACTTTATCAATATCGCTATGCTGCGTTAGCCACTGGCCTACATCGCCCGCGCCTTGAACAACATTAAACACACCTGCAGGTACGCCAGCTTCAACAAATACTTCTGCAAGTTTAATTGCGCCAAGTGGTGTTTCTTCAGATGGTTTAAATATAAATGCATTACCAGCTGCAAGGGCAGGGCCCGACTTCCAACATGCAATTTGTAGTGGGTAGTTCCATGCACCAATACCCGCACAAATACCTAATGGCTCTTTACGTGTGTAGTAAAAATCATCACCAACCATTTGTTGTTGGCCTACTTGTGCTGGCGCGAGGCCTGCAAAGTATTCAATTACATCAGCGCCGGTTTCAATATCAACACAATTTGCTTCTTGCATTGGTTTACCGGTGTCGAGTACTTCTACAAGTGCCAGCTCATCGTTGCGCTCGCGTAAAATAGCCACTGCTTTTAATAAAATGCGACTACGTTCAATGGGGGTCATTGCTGACCACTGAGCAAAACCTTGCTTTGCACTGGCAATGGCTGCGTTTTGAATAAATTCGTCGGCAATTTCTACTGCGTAAATAACCTCGCCCGTTGCTGGGTTTGTTACATCAAATGTTTTGCCGTTCTGGTTTGCAAGAAAATGGCCGTTAATAAAATTTTGATAGACAGGTGTAGTCACGCTAGGCTCCATATTGCTTGATAAGTGAAAGTACGTAGCTTTTTGCTAACTTTTCACTGTGTTTAAACTGATTATTGTCTGATTTACTCAGTACTGCTCTTAACCATAGGCCATCGATCATTGCGGCGCTAAGTTCTGCAGCTTGCTTTGCTTGCTCAATAGGCATTAATTGCTTAAAAGAAAATGCTAAATTACTTTGCAAGCGTTTACTGTTTACGTTTTGTAGTCTGTGTAATTCTTCATCATGCATCGATTGCGCCCAAAAACTTAACCACGTTCGGGTTGTATCATTACGCTGTTGTACAAGCGCAAAGTTGGCTTCGATAATAATCATTAAACGTTCAATGGCATTCGTTTGGTTATTTACTTTACTTATCAAGCCTTGTTTTAAGCTTGTTAGTAAGTATCTAACAGTGGCTTCAATTAACCCCTGCTTACCACCAAAATAATGACTAATAATGCCTGACGATAAACCGGCATTTTTACTAATGCTGTTTATAGTTGTGCCTTGTAGTCCATTAGTTGCAACTGACTCTATAGTCGCGTCAATTAGCTGCTGACGTCTGACAGGTTCCATTCCGACTTTAGGCATAATTTTTATTAATTGAACGTTCAATAAACATAAGCTTAAGGTAATAGCTCTAACAATTCAAGGCTGAAGTAAATATCTAGATGCCAAAATGTAGATTAATCATTAATAAAAGCGCAACTAATGCGATAATGAAGATAAGGTTTTACTTTGTTTTATTTTATTTAAAACAAAGGCTTGTGAATTTTATTTTGAAATTAAATAATAGTAATGATTTGTTTACAGCAATAAATGAATAAAATGATCAATAATCATTAGTGCAGTAATAGTTAGAGTACTAATAGTATTAATTTAATACAAAAGCGCACTAAACCTGCAATTGCTTAGTGCTCTAATAAATTTATATAGAGAGTAAACTTTGTGGTTTTATCGTTTTAAAGCGCTTGGTTTTGGAAGGTCGGCATTATTAATAACGCCTTTAAAAAGTAGGGGGTAACGTCTTAGTCTATTGCCAATATAGTCATCAGCTAAAATTTGCTGGCAAATAAAGTCTATATCTTTGCTTGCTTCAAAAACCCAATCAAAGCGCTCTATAGCCAGTAAAAAACCACGCTTTAAATGAGTTTGAGTACGGTACTGTTCTAAATTGTCTTGAATAATTGAGACTTTGCTTGGATCAGCTCTAAGCTCTTCTACTACTTGGTTTATAAAAGTAGTATTGAGCTTACTGGTAGGGCGGTGTCTGCGTTTTCGTGGGTGCATTAGCTCTCGTTTGCAATGTTATATAATTTTTTCAAAAAGTCGTCTTTATGCTTTTCATGTTCGTAGTCAAGGTGATAAGTATTATGAAAACCAAAGCGCAGTTCAACGCCGCTACCTTGTAGGTATACTGTGTAGCCATCTACGTCTGAATAAGCAGTAACACCTTGATAATGCTTGCCTTCATCAGTCATTTCACCTTTTTGAATTATACGTTCATATACGGCTAAAATCTGTTTATTGTCGATTTCGTTTTTCATGTTTTATGCCCTTCGTTTAGTAACTCATACGATACAGATATGAGGGTCGATCATCTTAAAAACAATAGCTATAAAAGTGTGATATTGCTTTGTAATTTCGCTTTTTTAAATTATGCTCAAAACTCATTTATTGTTGAGCTTAGAGCATGATAGACAAGGCGTTACTACTAAAAACTCGTGAGTTATCGGATCAATTAATTGCATTGCAAACTCCAATTAGGATACTCGATGCTATTAATTGGGATAAACAAACTAAAGAGGAGTTTTTTAGACAGAAATGTCAAAAAAAACCACTCATCGATCGTGCATATTATCAACAGCGCGACCTTGGTTTTGTACCTAGCGAGCTGCGCCAAGCATTTTCTACTTTGCACCGTAACATTATTAACCAATTGGGACAGTTAAATCCGATTGCTCAATATATGGGAAAAATGTGCACCGAGTATAAAACGGTATTAAGTATGCTTGAGTATCGTGGAACGCCAGAGTTTCATGACTTATCAGTGGAGTTATTTGGACACCCTAAAGACTTATTCCATGCTGGTGAGCCCTCACTTTCTGAGCTAGCTAATATGCTAGATAAACCGCTGCAAAATTTACTTATAGCCGACATACTGCCTGACGACCCTAAAAATATTGATGCTGTTGATGCTGTGCGTATTTTGTCTGAGCAAGTAAATGCCAGTATGGCAGGCATAAATGTAGAGGTAATGCTTAGCGATGGTATTGTCAGTGATGCAGCCGCAGGTGCTAATAATATAAAGCTTAATCAAGATGTTAAGTTTTCTCAGCGTGAACTTGATATTTTAGAAGTTCACGAAGGGTGGATACACGTAGGTACCACTCAAAATGGTTTAGCACAGCCGTATTTAACATGTTTGAGTAAAGGCACGCCTAGCTCTACTATTACCCAAGAAGGCCTAGCGGTATTAACCGAAATTATTACTTTAAAATCGACCCCAAGGCGCTTATCTAAATTAGTTAACCGTATTCAAGCGGTTACAAAGGTAATTGACGGTGCTGAATTTGTAGATATTTACCGTGACTATGTAGCGCAAGGTTTATCAAAAGATGACAGTTACACACTAGCGCAGCGTGTATTTAGAGGCAGTACGCCAACAGGTTTGCCTTTTACAAAAGATATTGCTTACATTAAAGGCTTTGTACTAGTTTATAACTTAATACGCGTTGCAATACAGCTTGGTCGAATAGATAGACTCCCTTTATTACTGGTAGGTAAAATATCAATAGATGACTTTAGATTAATATCGCAGCTTCATGATTTAGGTGTAATAGAGAGCCCACAATTTGTGCCTCCACACTTTAAAGACTTACGCGGTTTGGCAACTTGGTTGAGCTTTGGCCGCTTTATTGGCGATTTATCGTTTGAAAAGTTAGAAAACGATTATAAACCGTTATTTTTATAATTAATCAACATAACCTACCGACATAAAAAAAGCCCATAACGGGCTTTTTGAATAAAGTACTTTAGGTTTTGCTATCGAGCATTGGTGCTTTCAAATATTTTGTCAGCTGAGGCTGCAACAAAACCAGTATAAAGCTCACCGTCGGCTTTAGGGTAACGAATAGCAAACTCATAAAAACAGCTAGGGGTGCTCATATCACCGTCACTAAAGGTAACAGAGTATTCATCAGCAAGTGTTGACGATTGCTCTAGTAACACCTCTGGTGAGCCTTTAACTTCGCCGCCTGACGTATTAAGCGAAAAGCCAGCGTCTTTTAGGGCTTGGTTAACATCATGAATGTTATCAAACTTAGCAAGCGTATTAATATTTACGGTAAAGTGATTGGCGCGGTAGCCCCACGCCGACATCCACGCTGCATATTCGCTTTCAGCTAGCAGCTGCTTATAAGTATCGGTGCTTACTTGCCAATGCGTGCCTGAATACAAAAAGTTATCAGCTGTTACTGCGCTTTCATCAATTTTGTCAACCATGTCGGTTACGATGGCTTGTAACTCAGGCGAGCATTTTTCAACTAATAGCTCAGAAATAAACACTTTTGGCTGGTTAGGATCGCTATGCTCGTAGTGCTTTGCATAGAGTTTTTTAGCTTCAAAATGGTACTCACCACATTCTTTGTAACCAATAGCTAAAAAGTGAGCAGCGAGCTTTTCAAGACCCACTTTTTCAATATTAAACGTACGCAGCGCAATATGATCGTTAATAATGTCATCTTGTTGCGTTGACCCTAAAAGGTCATGAATTTTGTCTGCCGATGGTGTTACGTTTAAGTAGTTTTTCCAAAGGCTCTCAAATAATGTGTTTACATCAGTATGCATGTTAAATCCTTAAATCTAAAATTTTGGTTTTATTGCTTATTCAATTACCAAGCCTGGCGCTAGGGTTTGCGGTAAGCTCACTTTGTCTGACTCAACAGATGCCACAGGGTATGCACAATAATCAGCGGCGTAATAGGCACTTGCTCTGTGATTACCACTGGCGCCAATACCGCCAAATGGAGCTGCACTAGAGGCACCCGTAATAGGGCGGTTCCAGTTAACAATCCCTGCACGAATGCGCTTTAAAAAGTGAGTGTAATCATCTTCACTGTCGCTAAGTAAACCTGCAGATAAACCAAAGCTTGTGTTATTGGCTTCAATGATTGCGCTGTCAAAGTCGTTGTAACGATACACTTTAATAAGCGGACCAAAATGCTCTTCATCTGGCATGTCGGTAATGTTT
Source organism: Pseudoalteromonas sp. NZS11_1 (assembly GCF_015864275.1). NCBI lineage: Bacteria > Pseudomonadati > Pseudomonadota > Gammaproteobacteria > Alteromonadales > Pseudoalteromonadaceae > Pseudoalteromonas > Pseudoalteromonas sp. NZS11_1. The sequence goes on along the minus strand of NZ_JADYXK010000010.1, from coordinate 109,878 downwards.
GTTACATCAATAATGCCTGGACTTACAAAACCTGTGCCTGATTTTAATTGCTTAAGTTCAACAAGGATTTGCGCGCCTTTTGAGACTAATTCACTTTGCGCAGCGACCATACCCAGTGCTGCTTTTTCGCTTATCATTGCACCCATAAAAGGCTGCTCTGTAGCAAAGCTGTCGTCTACAACTATATTTTTAGTCGCGCTTATTAGCTTTTCTAAAATAGCATCGCCATTGAGCGATTTTTCAATAAATAAGCGGCGTGCACACGTACAGCGCTGACCTGAGGTAATAAAACCTGATTGAATAATATCGTGCACACCAGCGCTTACATCACTCACGTCCTTTACAATAAGAGGATTATTACCACCCATTTCAAGTGCTAAAATTTTGCCAGGGTGTCCTGCAAATTGCTTATGTAGTAAGTGACCTGTGTTTGAGCTACCGGTAAAAAACAATCCATCTATGTCTTTGTGAGAGGCAAGTGCTTTACCTGTTTCAATTTCACCTTGCACAAGGTTAATAACACCTGCTGGTAAGCCCGCTTTTAGCCAAAGTGAGAGCGTAAATTCTGCAACGTGCGGGGTCAGTTCTGATGGCTTAAATACCACGGTGTTGCCTGCTAAAATTGCAGGAACAATATGCCCGTTTGGTAAATGCCCCGGAAAGTTATACGGGCCAAAAATAGCCACAACGCCATGCGGTTTGTGTCTAATAAACGCTTTTGCACCTGGCATTGGGTTTTCGGTTGTACCGGTACGTTCATGGTATGCTTTTACAGATATAGCTACTTTGCCTGTCATTGCGCCCACTTCTGTGCGGGTTTCCCATAATGGTTTACCTGTTTCGCGTGCAATTATGGTCGCAAATTCTTCACTGTGTTCTTTTAATTGAGCTGCGAAGTTTTCAAGAATGGCTATACGCTCTTCAAGTGGTTTGTCTGCCCATTGTAATTGCGCAGCTCTGGCTGCTTTTATAGCTGAATTTACTTGCTGGGCGTTTGCGCCATTACCTTGCCATACCACATCGCCATTACTTGGATTGATTGACTCAAATGCTGGACCTTGCCCTGCATGCCACTGGTTATTAATTAGGTGTGTATTCATAAATAATTTACAGGCGGAAAAATCGCGCTGCATCTCCTTGACTTAAATTAAGTGCTTTAGCCACATCTTGGCTAATGACGAGAGTATGTTTTGCATGATTGTAATGTGCGTCTTTGGTAAATGTTGCTCTAAAGCCACTTACGCCTTGATTACATACAGCCAGCGTATCAGAGCTATTTTGTGATATGTGATCAAGCTCACCAATAGTAATAGGGCAAACTTGAGAGTCGCGAATGCTGCGAATATTACCAAGCTTTGCTTCAACCGTTGGGCCTGCGTCAAATAAGTCAACGTAGCCTCTGTGCTCAAAACCTTCTTTTTCTAATAATTTTAGCGCAGGTTTTGTTTTTTCATGCACATGCCCAATAACTGCTTGGGCTTTCTTGCTAAGCAAGTTCACATAAATAGGATATTTAGGCATTAACTCGCTAATAAATACCTTATCGCCTAAGCCAACTAAGTGATCCGCTTCTGGAAATTCAATACTAAAAAAGTGCTCTTGCAGCCATTGCCAAAAAGGAGAATGGCCGTCTTCGTCGCTAACACCGCGCATTTCTGCGATAACAGTATCGGCAAAACGCTCGCTATGCTGAGCCATAAATAAAAAGCGTGAACGCGATAAAAATCGACCCGTTAAACCTTTGCGGCTATTTTCGCGCAAAAATAATGTGCATATTTCAGAGCAGCCTGTGTAGTCGTTACACATGCTTAAAATATCAACGGTGTTATATACATTTAAAGTAGGCGAGTGGTGTACTGTTTTACCTAAATGATAATGATATAAAGGCACCGATAAACCTACCGCAGCTTCTATAGCGGTTGTGCCAATAACGTCACCTGTTTCACTGTCTTCTAAAACAAATAAATAGCTTTCATCAAGTGGCTGGTTAATGTTTTTGGCAAAGCTTTTTTCAGCACGTTCAATTTTTTCTTTAAGCTGTGCATCGTCCACAGGTAAAGAGGTAAACCCATGACCGGATTCAATCGCTATTTGTTTAAGCGCGTCAAAATCATTGGCAGTAATAGGACGTAATACTTGCATTTATTGCTTGCTCCAATAGCACGCCTGTAGGCGTGCTAATTTAAACTATATTAACCGTTTACTACATCGCTAACGGCTTTTTCAAAGCGCGCTAAGCCTTCTTTAATATCTTCAAACGGGATAACTAAAGACGGTGTAAAGCGAATTACATTCATGCCCGCTACAAGGTTCATTAAACCATTATTAGCACTTGCTACTAAAAAGTCGCGTGCACGTCCTTCAAATTTATCATTTAGTACTGCGCCAATTAATAAGCCTTTACCACGTACTTCGCTAAATACGTTGTATTTTTCGTTAATTGCGTTTAATCCGTCACGGAATAATTGCTCGCGCTCTTTAACACCGTTTAGTACGTCTGGTGTATTTACTGTATCAAATGCCGCTTCAGCAACAGCACAAGCAAGTGCGTTTCCGCCATAAGTAGAACCGTGAGTACCAATTTTTAAATGCTCAGCAATTGGTGTACGAGTGATCATAGCGCCAATTGGAAAACCACCACCCAATGCTTTTGCCGTTGTTAAAATGTCAGGAACAACGCCTAAACCTTCATAAGCGTATAAATCGCCTGTGCGACCAACACCCGTTTGTACTTCATCAAAAATAAGTAACGCGTTATGTTTAGTACAAAGTTCACGTACTTTTTTAGCAAATTCATCTGTTGGTGAAATAATACCGCCTTCACCTTGTAATGGTTCCATCATAACAGCACATGTTTTATCGCTGATCAGCGCTTCAAATGCTGCTATATCGTTAAAATCACAATGTACTATGTCAGCAGGTTTAGGACCAAAGCCGTCAGAATATGCAGCTTGCCCGCCCACAGTGACTGTAAAGAATGTGCGACCATGAAAACCTTTATTAAATGCAATAATTTGCGTTTTTTCAGCGCCATATACATCCAGTGCATAACGACGCGCTAGCTTAAGGGCTGCTTCGTTTGCTTCTGCGCCTGAGTTTGCAAAGTAAACTTTATCAGCGAATGTTGCTTCAACCATTTTTTGAGCTAAACGAAGTGCTGGCTCATTAGTCATAACATTCGATAAATGCCAAATTTTTTCGCCTTGCTCTTTTAATGCTTTAACTAATGCAGGATGACAGTGACCCAAACAGTTAACGGCAATACCACCAGCAAAATCGATAAACTCGTTATCATTTTGATCCCAAACGCGTGAACCTTCACCACGAACTGGAATGATTGCTGATGGATTATAGTTTGGTACCATTACGTCGTTAAATAAGTCTCTTGTTACTTGCATTTTTACACCTAAATTTAATGGGCTTAGATAAAAGATTAGTTGCTAACTCAAAGAAGAATATAGCCTTTATTCTTCAGCAAACACGTTATTATTTCTTGTAGAGGTCATTATCGAAGGTTAGCTATTAAAATTGCAGTGCTATTTTGTGAAAAATGATTAAAATAAAAGACAAAATAACGAAGAAAATAACCATTATGATAACTCCACAAGATGAAAAGCTACTTTCTGTACTAAAAACAAACGCTAGAGCGAGTATTTCTGATCTTGCTCGAATGCTTGACTTATCTCGTTCAACGGTACAAAGCCGTATGCTCAAACTAGAAGAAACGGGTGTAATTAAAGGCTATAGCGTTGATTATGGAGATGACTACCTCAGTAAAATGGTATCAGCTCATGTGTCTATAAAAGTAAGACAAAAACTAACAACTAAAACAAATATTGAGCTTAAGCAAATTGATGCAATTTCGCAGCTCTATGCCATAAGTGGTGAGTTTGATTTAATTGCTGTAGTACAGGCTCAAAATTTAGAGCAGCTTAGCCATTTACTAGACGATATAGGAAATCTGGATGGAGTAGAGCGCACAACATCTTCTGTTATTTTAGAAACTAAATTTAAGCGTTAATCGCCATTTAAGCCCCGAGTTGTTTAATACTGTTTATATATTAGAAATGACTATAAACATTACTAAATAACGTGTAGTAAATAGTTTATAAATTCTTGATTTATTTATCTTGCATGCTAAAATTAAAAAAAGTTGGTAATTGCGTTTTTAGTAATTACATAACAAGGATTTATTTGCTACTTACATGGATGTAGAGAGTCTCCCTCCCTCGTACTTATGTAAAAAATCGAACTATTTTATAAACAATGCAATACTAATTATTGTGTTAAGGGTAATTATGAAAACGGTTTTTACAGTGATATTATCAATCATACTTATAGGCTATTATTTAACTGCCAAAGCTAGTCATTTTTCGTCAAAGAATACAGAAGTTAATACGTATAGTGATATCTATTTTAAACTCGAAACATCCTCAGTAAATATCAATGAAATAATTGCTGGCGCTACAGATTTTGCTTTAACTATGTGCGCAGATAAAGCCTATCAGGAAGCTTTAGGTAATACTGTTGTTAGCTGCAATTCTCAATTTGAAGAATCTAAAAATGTTTGCTCAAAGCATATTATGAAGAATGCTAAGCAGCACTATACAGACAAAGCTACAGTAACACTGCTAACAGAACGGTTTATTAAGTGTGTAAGCGCTGCATAGCTAGGAAATTAGAGCTGTTACCTAATAATTACAGCAAATAATGCAATTTTAATCTGTTTGGCTACACTTATTTTAATTTGTACATTATTTAGCAATGAATTATGCCTGCATATTTTTTTACCCTCTTATTGGGTTTAACTGAGCCTCTTCAGTTTGGAACAAACTTACCCACCACTGCACCTGATAATGCAGTCAACCAAGTTGAGTGTATTTTATTTGAAATGGGAGCCCCTTTTCAGCTACAAACCTTGCCATGGTTACGCGCACGTCGAGAAGTAAAGTTAGACCGCTTAGATGGTTATTTCACAACTCATTTAATGCCTGAAATGAAGGCCTATGGGCGCATATCATCCCCCATCTTTTTAGAAAGCTGGTACTGGTTTACTCATCCAGAGAGCATTAATAAACCAAAAAATAAAATGCGTTATGGTGCAGTAAGAGGGAGTTACCAGGCTAATTGGTTTAAAACTCAGAATATTATTGCTGAGGTAGAAGTAAATTCATTAGAAGAAATAGTAAATGTTATGCACCATAAGCGGATTGATAGAATTCTACTTGATTTAGACGATTTTGAATTAGCAGCCTCAAAGCTAGGCATTAATGAAGATGAGTATCAAAGAGAATTTTTTAGGTATGTACCTTTGGGATTATTTGCTTCGCATTCACTTATTAAACGCTTCCCTAAATTTATGCAGCAGTTTGATGAAAATATAAATACTTGCGCGCAGGCACCATTTTCACTATCAAAAAGTGAAGAAAAGCAAATACTTGATAGATTGTCCAGTAGTGCTAAAACCTTACTAAACTTACCTAGTTTAGTAGAACAAGTTCAAATAAGTAATGAGTCTCCCTTAAGTGAATCTGAAATTAAAAGACTAGACCAGCTATGGATAAAAGAAAGTAAACAAGTAAAGCACCCTGATGGATTAGCTATGCTTAATTTACCGTTATCTAAAGTATTTAAAAAATGGCAATCTCAATTCAAAGGTGTTGTTACTGAGCTAATATTGACTGATAACCAAGGAAAAAACATCGCTATTAGTAAGCTAACCAGTGACTACTGGCAAGGAGATGAAAATAAGTTTACTAAAACATTTAAACAGTCAAAATATTTTAACTTTGATAGCGTCACATATGATGCATCAACACATCATTTTCAAGTTCAGCTAAGTTTTCCTGTTTTAGATGATAATAATAGTCATATTGGAGTGTTGATTTTAGGTGTTGATGTAGAAAAAGCACTTCATTCGTCAAATGAAAAGAGTAATTAACTCATTACCTTTCACATAAGTTAGCTAAGCTTTAATGCTTTAGCTTAGCTAACTAGATGCTATGGAAGTGTTTTTTCTGAAATAGGTTTTTTTCTTATAACTTCTTTTTTGGCTTTATCAAGCTTTATAAAATAAGCATTACCGCCTATGCCTTTAAACTCTTCATCTGTAAATACAATCGTGTTGTCATCAAAAAAGGTGACTGCTTCTTTTTGAGTAACAATCCCTAAATCTATTTTTGATACATCACCAGAGAAAAACTTATCACCTTCAAAGTTTTCAAATAACCAAAGACTTGTTGAATCAAGTAAGACTAATTTTTTACGATCGGGGCTGAGCGCCGCAGAGGTTATCCAGCATAGTTTTTCAAGCGTGGTACACGTTTTAAAAGAGTCAATTAGCTCAGCATCAAAATTTGCTGCATGATCGCCCACTTTATACACTTTAGTAATACCATCGAAAGGTTCTGTGCGGTTTTTAGTAAATAAATATAAATGACGACCTAGTGCTACAAATGCTTCTAAATCAAAATTGCGGTCATTGGGTTTTATTGGACTGCCATCCATTTCAGGGTAGGTAAACTTAATTATTTCGGCTTGGGTTGTGTTTGTTTTTATATCTATAGGGTTTTCTATTTTATAAATAGTGAGCCATCTACGATCATTTTTGTTATTACCAAAATCCCCTAAAAAAAAGTGCCCAAATTTGTTTTGGGTCATGTCTTCCCAATCAATGTTTTTAGCGTTTTCAACCAAAATTTCTTTGGCGATAGAACCATCTTTGTTAAGGCGGTAAAGCTTGGGTTCGTTGCCTCCGTCGTTAATAGCCCATAGACGTTTTTGTTTATCAAATTCAATACCTGAGATTTCTTTTAATTTAGGATCAACTGAGATTTCTTTTTTACTATAAAGGGTATAGATTGAAGAACCAACAAGTGTGGCTATTATTAAAAAGATGATGGCTATAGTTATTAAAATGCTTTTTTTCAACATGAAAATTATGATATTTCAGAGTATTAAGATGCTGTGTATTATCGCTGATGAAAGTACAGAACAAAAGAATTTTATAAATTTAGGCAATACTTTTGGATTATTTAACTTTAAATTCGATTAAATAAATAATATGTGATGTACGCTTAGTTGGTTCAAATATTGCTCTGTACTACTGAGCTTTTTAAAAAAGATTGTTTATATACTAACCGCACTTTTTAAGTGCAGAAAAAATGAATTGTTGCACTGTAATAATGCGTAAATAAAGTTTTGGTTAACTTACAACGTGTTTAATGATTTTGAATGGAATCCACATCGCCTTTTTGTTTAGTTGTATGGCCTGTGGCAAAGATTAAGTACCCTTTTTGGTTTAGTTGGAGCCTGCTATGTTGAATAAACGTTTTTTTAAAACAAAAGATGAAGCTGAAGTAACCTTTGAATTTTCTCATCCAGAGGCAGAAGAAGTTTGCTTATTAGGCGAATTTAATGATTGGCAACCTGTGCCAATGAAGCTTAATAAAAAACAAGGTGTGTTTAAATTTAAACAACGCTTACCTATCGATCAACAATTTCACTTTCGTTATTTAATAAATGGAGACATTTGGGATAACGACCACCAAGCTGATGGTTATATTGGCAATACATTTGGCACAGAAAACAGCATAGTAAATACTCAACGCATTAATTAAGGCGATTCAATGGATGCTCTTTCGCAGTTGTTTTACCTGCATGGTATTGGCTTTGAATTCACTAAGTATACAGGTGAACAGGTGTTTTTTAGCGAAGACACGCGTAAACGTGCTTTGCAATGTTGCGGTGTTGATACAAATAACGAAGCCGAAATAACTCAACTAACTTATGATTTAGATGCATCGCTTTGGCTGGATTTAGTACCCAGTGTGAGTTTGGTTGACCAAAAAAAATGCGCTTTAAAGCTTCGTATAGACGAACGTCAGCAGTATTTAGCCGCCAACATTAATGTCCCTTCTCTTGGGATTAATATAGCGGTTGAGAACCTTTATAATTTGGCTGTCACTGGTGAATATTACTTGCATGGCGTTCGCTATATTGAGCTGGCACTACCCATTGGTAATATGCCAATTGGCTATCATGACGCTAATGCTCAGGTAGGTGAGCAACACGCTATTACACAAATTTGGTGCGTGCCTGAGCAAGTCTATCAAGTTGAAGACACAAAGCGCACTGGATTATCTATTCAGCTTTACACATTAAAAAATAAAGCGCATTTAGGTATTGGCGATTTTGACGATTTACTAACGCTTACAAAATTATGTAGCTCGCAAAATATGGATTACATATTACTTAATCCACTGCATTTGTTATTTGCTGATATGCCAGAGCGTGCAAGCCCTTATAGCCCTAGTAGTCGGGCTTTATTAAACCCTCTTTATATTTCTATAGTATTAAGCGAAGACGCACAAAATAACGCAGTTCTACATGACCTCATGCAACGAGACGATGTAATTACACTTATAAAAAGTAATGATCAATTTATAGATTATGAAAATGTAAGCCATATAAAGTATGCGTTATTTGAAGCGCTTTATAATCAGTTTGAATTAACGGCAAGTGATGAGCGTCGCCAAGCGTTTACTGATTTTTGTAATACTCATTCAACTACGTTAAATACCCTCGAATCAGATAACTTAACATTTGCTTATTACCTGCAGTGGCAAGCGCATACGCAATTGGCACTGTGTCAACAAAGTTGTGCAGAGCGAGGTATGGCTATTGGCTTAATCAATGATTTAGCTGTTGGTTGTGCGGGTGATGGGGCCGAGTTTAAAAATCAAAAGCCACTGTTTAGCCAAGGTGCAAGTGTAGGTGCTCCACCCGATCCATGGGCCGAAGCTGGCCAAAACTGGGGGCTTCCAGCACTAAATCCTCAAAGTCTTAGTAATAATCACTACCAATTCTATCGCTCGCTCATTCGCGCAAACATGCAAAATGTAGGTGGACTTAGAATTGACCACGTAATGGCTATTAGGCGCCTATGGTGGTGCTTTGAAAGTAATAGTGAACAAGATGGCTGTTATGTTTACTACCCGTTTGAGCACTTACTCGCCATCTTAAAAATTGAATCACATATTAATCAGAGTATTGTTATTGGAGAAGATTTAGGCGTTGTGCCGCCAGAGGTAAGGCAGGCTTTGGCATCTAGCGGTATTTTTTCTAACAGCTTATTTTATTTTGAAAAACAACACAGTGGTGAGTTTTTATCGACTGATGAGCTAGCAACACAGTGTTTGTTAATGATAGCCAATCATGATGTACCGCCTTTTACAGGTTGGTGGCAGCATGCTGATTTAAATATTAAGCAACAATACAAGCTTATTACTTGCAATGAATACGAGCAATTAAAGCAACAACGAATAGAAGAGCAACATAGGATACTACGATTTATTAATCGCCATACCAATACAACCGAGCTTCTATTACATAGTAATTCAGTCGAAGTATATAACGCACTAGCATTATGTTTGGCGGGTTCTCAATCGCGTTTATTTGCAATACAAATAGATGATTTAGATGAGCAGAAGTATCCGGTTAATATCCCCGGGACAGACAAAGAATATCCTAATTGGCGACGTGTATTAACGCATACCAGTGAAGAAATTTTTACCAAAAATGCCTCACTTTTAGCTGCTATCGATTCAATAAGGAAAGGTTAAATGAGCAGTACAACTAATGAAAATAGTTACGATGCACAGGTGCATGCATTAAATACAGGACGATTTAAAGACCCATTTAGCTTTTTAGGGGCACATAAAACGGATGCTGAGGTTGAAATTCGTTTTTACTTACCTTGTGCAATAAGTGTGAGTGTTACATTAAACAATAAAAGTATTAAGGCGCAGCGCTACCAACAAAGTGACTTATTTATAGTCAAAGTTGATGCGCTGCCCACTGCGCCTTATCAATGCATTGCTCAGTACACAAATAGCAGCACTACCTTTTATGATGAATACAGCTTTGAAAGCACACTTGATGCAGAGGCAATGTATTTATTTAACGAAGGCAGCCTTGAACATGCGTACTCTCATTTTGGTGCACATTTTAGCACTCAACAAAATGTAGAGGGTGTGCGCTTTTGTGTATGGGCGCCTAATGCTGCAAGTGTCTCTATTATTGGTGAGTTTAATTTTTGGCAAGCTAATCGCCACTTTATGCGTTTTCATCCTGCAAGTGGTGTATGGGAGTTATTCGTACCAGGCCTTAAAGCCGACATGTGCTACAAATTTGCTATTACCGCTCAAAGTGGAGAAGTACTCGAAAAAGCCGACCCCTATGCATTTAAAATGCAACAAGCCCCGGGTACTGCAAGTGTACTGCAGTATAAACCAGAGCCTATAACGCTCGGCGCTCAGGCACTTCAAAACCGACAAAAGCGTAATCATATTGATGCGCCAATTAGTATTTATGAAGTGCATTTAGGCTCATGGCAACGCGCTGAAAACAACCGCTATTTAAGTTACACAGAGCTTGCCGACAAACTCGTTAGCTACGCCCTTGAAATGAATTTTACTCACCTGCAACTTATGCCAATAAGTGAATACCCGTTTGATGGTTCGTGGGGCTATCAGCCTGTTGGATTATTTGCACCTACCAGCCGCTTTGGCGACTACAACAGCTTTAAATACTTTGTAGAGCAGTGCCACAAAGCTAATTTAGGTATTTTACTTGATTGGGTACCAGGGCATTTTCCAAGCGATCCGCATGGCTTACATCGATTCGATGGCACTCATTTATATGAGCATGCCGATAAGCGCCAAGGTTTTCATCCTGATTGGAATACCTACATTTATAACTACGACCGCCCTGAAGTTAAAAGCTTTTTGATTTCAAATGCTATGTATTGGTTACATCAATTTGGTTTAGATGGTCTGCGTGTAGATGCCGTAGCTTCTATGTTGTATTTAGATTACAGCCGAAAAGAAGGCGAGTGGATTGCTAATTGTTACGGCGGGCGCGAAAACTTAGGTGCGATTGAGTGCCTAAAGCAAGTCAATATGCGCAGCTATAAAAACAACCCAGGCATTATGATGGTGGCTGAGGAGTCAACAGCGTGGCCGGGCGTCACCCAAAGTGTTGAGCACAACGGCTTAGGCTTTGGCTATAAGTGGAATATGGGTTGGATGAACGATAGTTTGCATTACATGCAGCACGACCCTTTATACCGTCAGCATCATCATCACGAAATGACTTTTTCGATGGTATACGCTTTTAGTGAAAACTATATATTGCCATTAAGCCACGATGAAGTAGTCCACGGTAAAGGATCGTTAATTGAAAAAATGCCAGGCGATGATTGGCAGAAATTTGCAAATTTACGCGCTTACTACGCATTTATGTGGGCACACCCGGGTAAAAAACTCTTGTTTATGGGCGGTGAAATTGCACAGCGAAAAGAGTGGGGACACGATCATTCTATCGATTGGCATTTACTTGAGCACCAAAGCCATAACGGTATAAAGCACACCGTAAAAGCGCTCAATACCGTTTATAAAAACCAACCCGCGTTGTATGAGTTAGATTCGAGCGCGGCTGGTTTTACCTGGATAGATAACAATAATAATCAGCAGAGCATTTTAAGCTTTGTTCGCTATGCTAAAAACGCAAAAGACTTTGTGGTTGTTATTGCTAATTTTACCCCCGCGTCATATGAAAACTACGTTATTGGCGTACCGAGTAAAGGGCGTTATAAAGTTGTTTTAAATACAGACGATACTCAGTTTTTTGGCTCTGGCGTTGAAGTAACTAAAGATTCATCGCAGATAGTTCAGGCAATAAATGAATCAAATCATGGCTTTAAACACAGTATTTCAATTGCCATTGGTGGCTTAACAACTATTTACTTACAAAAGGTTGATGATGAGTAACCAATTTGATGTAGCCCCCGGTAATGTAGAACCGCTAGGTTCTAGTGTTATTAATAATGGGGTTAACTTCGCGCTTTATGCGCCAGGTGCAAGCCAAGCCTATGTGTGTTTGTTTGATAAAAGTGGCCATTCAGAAATTCTAAAAATGGCGATGAATATTAACGAAGGGGGTATTTGGAGTATTCATATTTCGCCATTAAGCGCCGGCGCACTTTATGGCTTTAGAGTTGAGGGTGAATATAACCCTAAAAATGGTCAACTATTTAACGAAAATAAACTACTGATAGACCCATACGCAAAAGACTTGTTTGGTGAGTTTACATGGAGCGAACGCCATTATGGGCAAATGCCAATTGGCACTAAAAGCACCGTAAATAATGCGATTGATATACCTAAGTCAAAAGTAGCACCCCCTACGTTGTATGCGCATAAAAAGCCAAACCACCGTTGGTCAAACACGGTTATTTACGAGTGCCATGTTAAAGGCACAACGTGTCGTCATCCTAAAATACCTAAATCTCTACAAGGAAAGTTTTTAGGGTTAAGCCACCCAAGCTTTATTGAGCATTTACAAAGCTTTGGCATTACAGCAGTTGAGCTTTTACCTGTTCATTCTTTTATTAGTGAGCAATTTTTAACAGGAAAAGGGCTGCAAAACTATTGGGGTTATAACACGCTTAACTTTTTTACCCCCCATAAAGACTATTTAGTAAACGACGATATAAACGAGTTTAAGCAAATGGTGCGCGAGCTTCATGCTGCCGACATAGAAGTTATTTTAGATGTTGTCTATAACCATACCGCAGAGGCGGGGGCCGATGGCCCTATATTATCGCTAAGAGGCTTTGATAACTTAGCGTATTACCGCACAGTAGAGGGTCAGCCTAATGTATATATAAACGATACCGGCTGTGGAAATACCATAAATATTGATCACCCTAAAACGCTGCAACTTGTACTTGATAGCCTTCGTTATTGGGTTGAGGTAATGGGAGTTGATGGATTTAGGTTTGATTTAGCGACCATTTTAGGGCGCTCAAAAGCAGGCTTTAGCTCTGCACATACTTTTTTACAAGCAGTAGCCCAAGACCCTGTGCTTAATAAGGTTAAGCTAATAAGTGAACCTTGGGATATAGGTCCTGGTGGCTATCAGCTTGGGGCATTTCCGCCGCCATGGCGAGAATGGAACGATCAATACCGCGATGTAATTAGACGTTTTTGGCAAAGTGAAACGGGCATAATTGCCAACGTTGCAAAACGTTTGCATGGATCGTTTGATATTTTTGAGCATAGCCAACGTGGACCACTTAATAGCATTAACTTTATAACGAGTCATGATGGTTTCACGCTTGCCGATTTAGTGAGTTATGAAGAAAAGCATAACGAAGCCAATGGTGAGCAAAACAGAGATGGGCACAGTGCAAATCACTCGTTCAACTGTGGAGTAGAAGGCTTTACCAGTGACTCAAAAATAAACGTACTGCGTTTGCAACAACAAAAGAACTTTTTGCTTACTTTGATATTCTCAAAAGGTGTTCCCATGATTGCCGCTGGCAGCGAAATGGCGCACTCTCAAGGGGGTAATAACAATGCTTATTGCCAAAATAATCGCACTAGCTGGCTTGCCTGGAAAGATTCTCAGCTTAATCATTCGTTAACACGATTTATTGACGATGCTTTAAAAATTAGACGCGCGCACAGTGCGTTCAAACACAGTGTATTTTTAGATGATATAGACGAGCGTTTTACCGTTAAGTGGTTTACTGAACAAGGTAAAACCATGACCGACGCTCATTGGCATGAAGATACCAGACAGTTTTTAATGTATAGCTTACTTGATAAGCAAAATAATCATGCATTACTGATGGTATTTAATGCCAGTAAAAAAACAGTTTTTTGCCAAATGCCGCCTTCGCCTATTAATGCGCCGTGGCAAATGGTTTTATCAAGTGTAAATAATGCATCTGTGAGTAGTAATGAAGATGCGATGGTTGAAATTTCAGCACAAAGTAGTTGGGTTTTTAGTGCTAATTTAGAGGATGTAAGTCATGGCTAAACAAAGTGAACAAGTGTGTGTAGTAAAGGGCTGGCAAGAAGGTCCTGTTATAGATGAAAGTACGCTTAAAGATGACTTAACACGGCATTTTTATTATACCCTAGGTCGCGATAAGGTCGGCGAATCAAGACTGTATTTATACCATGCTTTAGCGCTGACTATTCGCGACAGACTTGTTGCCCGCTGCAGAGAAACGAATCAACAAATTAAGCAAGAGAAACGCCGTAAAACGGCTTACCTTTCTCTTGAATTTTTAATGGGACGTGCGCTAGGTAATGCAATACTAAACCTAGATTTAGACGACCAAGTTGCTGCTGCATTACAAGAATACTGCACAACAGTAGAAACGCTTGAAGATGCCGAGCACGACGCAGGTTTAGGTAACGGTGGTTTAGGCCGCCTAGCTGCCTGCTTTTTAGATAGCTGTGCAAGTCTAGCGTTACCTGTCATTGGTTATGGCCTTCGTTACGAATACGGGATGTTTAACCAATCAATTAAAGATGGTAACCAAATTGAGCAACCAGATAACTGGCTGCGCGAAGGGCACCCATGGGAGCTAAGCGCGCCAGAGCATGCAAAACGTGTGAAATTTGGCGGCTACGTGCAAAGTTACACAGATAAATTCGGCCGAGAGCATCGTCAATGGATGAGTTCACAAGATGTATTAGCTGTACCTTACGATGTACCTGTCCCAGGTTATAAAAACAATATTGTAAATACGCTACGCTTATGGAAATCAGAAGCGACAGATGAATTTAATTTGACCGAATTTAATGCAGGCAGTTACTCAGAAGCCGTCGCACAAAAAAACCTAGCTGAACAAATTACCATGGTGCTGTATCCAAACGACAGCAGCGAAAATGGTAAAGAGCTTAGATTGCGCCAACAATACTTTTTATCATCTGCGAGTATTCAAGACGTAGTTGATCAGTGGGTTTCCCAACATGGCGAGAACTTTAGCGACTTTGCTGATTTTCATGTTTTTCAGTTAAACGACACGCACCCAAGTATTGCTGTTGCAGAGCTGATGCGTATTTTAATTGATGATTACGAACTTGATTGGAACGATGCTTGGCAAATCACTACTAAAACAATGGCCTACACAAACCATACGTTACTTCCTGAAGCGCTTGAAAAGTGGTCTGTTTCGTTGTTTTCAAAATTATTACCACGCATTTTAGAAATAGTTTACGAGATAAACGCACGCTTTTTAGCACAAGTTGCACAGCAATGGCCGGGTGATGTTAATAAACAGCGTGCATTGTCGTTGATTGAAGAGGGCGATGAGCCGCAAATTCGTATGGCTTACTTAGCCATTGTAGGTAGTTACTCTGTAAATGGCGTAGCAGCACTGCATACCGAACTGTTAAAAGCGGGTTTATTTAAAGAGTTTTACGCGCTTTGGCCAGATAAGTTTAATAACAAAACAAATGGTGTTACACCAAGACGTTGGCTTGCACATTGTAATCCCGTTTTAAGTAAATTAATCAGCGAAAAAATTGGTCATGACTGGGTTAAAAACTTTTCAACAATTAGCGATCTACGTCGCTTTTACGACGACAAAGCATTTCATGGGCAATGGCAAAATGCTAAACGCGAAAACAAACAGCGTTTAGTTGATTTAGTTAAAGCGCGCTGCGATGTTGATTTTGACGTATCGATGATGTTTGACGTACAAGTAAAACGTATTCACGAATACAAACGTCAGCTATTAAACATACTTCATGTGATTCATTTATATGACCGTATTCGCCGTGGTGATACCCAAGGGCTTGTTCCTCGCTGTGTGTTATTAGGCGGTAAAGCAGCACCGGGTTATTACATGGCTAAAAAAATTATTAAGCTTATTAATAACGTGGCAGAGGTTATAAATAAAGATCCGTTAGCGGCCCCGTATTTACGCGTCGCCTTTTTACCTAATTACAATGTAACCGCTATGGAAGTGATTTGTCCTGCAACCGATTTGTCAGAACAAGTATCTACCGCAGGCAAAGAAGCGTCGGGTACTGGCAACATGAAGTTTATGATGAATGGTGCATTGACGATAGGCACGCTGGATGGTGCAAACATTGAAATTAGAGATGCTGTCGGCGCTGATAACTTCTTTTTGTTTGGGGCACAAGCTCATCAAATTGATGATATTAAATCGCGTTACAATCCTGAGCACTTAATCGCACAAAATAGCGATTTAAATAATGTAATGCAACTACTCGAAAGCGGCCATTTTAACTTGTTTGAACCATGCTTATTTGACGATATAACAAATGCAATTAAAAGCCCACACGATCCATGGCTTGTTGCGCACGATTTTGAAAGTTATGTAGCAGCTCAAAAAGAAGTTGATAAAGCTTACGCAGATCAAACCTACTGGACACAAATGAGTATTTTAAATACGGCAGCCAGTGGCATGTTTTCAAGTGATAGAACCATAAGCCAATACAGTGAAGACATTTGGCATTTAGAACCCCTCAATATTAGTGAAACAGACTTAACGACAACTAAAAGCCATGCCACTAACAGCCTAGACTAAATGGAGAGAGTATTATGCCCAATTATGCAAATCGCTACATAAGTAGCCTAACCAGAGAAACTTACGCGTTAATACTGGCAGGCGGACGCGGTTCTCGCCTGCATGAGCTAACCGATTGGCGAGCAAAGCCAGCAGTTTACTTTGGTGGTAAACATCGAATTATTGATTTTCCACTATCAAACTGTATTAACTCGGGTGTGAGACGTGTTGGTATTGCTACACAATATAAATCACATTCATTAATACGCCATGTAAACCGCGCGTGGGGGCACTTTAAAAAAGAGCTAGGAGAGTCGGTTGAAATACTACCTGCATCTCAGCGCCAAGGTGATGATTGGTATTGTGGAACCGCAGATGCTGTTTTTCAAAACATAGATATTATTCGTCACGAGCTTCCTAAATATGTGATGATTTTGTCTGGAGATCATGTGTATCGCATGGACTATGGTGCTTTATTGGCTGAACATGTGCAAAAGGGTGCAGATATGACAGTGTGTTGTATTGAAGTGCCCGTAGAGGAAGCCGCAGACACGTTTGGTGTAATGACCGTTGATGAAGAAAACAGAGTGTGTCGTTTTGATGAAAAACCAGCAATGCCTAGCTCCGTACCTGGCAAGCCAGGTACATGTTTAGCATCAATGGGAAACTACATTTTTAATACTGAATTTTTGTTTGAGCAACTTAAAAAAGATTCTGAGAATGAAGGTTCTGGCCGAGATTTTGGTCACGATATTATTCCAGCGATTATAGAAGAGCATAATGTATTTGCGTTCCCATTTAGAGATCCAAATCAAGAAGGGCAACCTTATTGGCGTGATGTAGGTACCCTAGATTCGTTCTGGGAGGCTAATATGGAATTGGTAATGCCTGAGCCACAACTTGATTTATACGACCCAACGTGGCCAATATGGACATATCAAGAGCAACTACCACCTGCTAAGTTTATTTTTGATGACGAAGATAGGCGCGGTATGGCATTAGACTCAACAGTGTCGGGTGGGTGTATTATTTCGGGCTCTGCGGTTAGAAAGTCACTCTTGTTTTCTAATGTCCACATTCGCTCATTTTGTACCATTGAGCAGTCGGTAATTTTACCCGGTGCGGTTATAAATCGGGGTTGTAAAATTAAGCGTGCGATTATAGATAGGAGCTGTGAAATACCGGCAGGTCTCGAAATCGGTTTTGACAAAAAAACAGATGAAGAAAACGGCTTTAGAGTATCTAAGAAAGGCATCGTTCTTGTTACTCGTGATATGCTCACTGAGCTTGCAAAAAAGTTAGAGCGCCAAGCGCGTGAGAATAAAAAGCTAGCGTAAAACACGTTAAATATTAAGCACGACAACAAAGCTTGCTCATTTATGAGCAAGCCCACACAGGTTAAAGGAAGTAGTAAATTAATGCATGTATTAATGGTTGCAGCAGAAAATGACGCGTTACCAGGCGCAAAAGTAGGCGGTGTGGCAGATGTAGTACGCGATGCCCCAAGGGCGCTCGCAAAGCAAGGTATAACGGTTGACGTTGTTATTCCTGACTACGGGTTTGAGCCGCTTGAGCGTATTTATATAGGTGAAGTAACCGTTGCATTTAATGCTCAACCCCATGTATTAACAGTTTTTCAAGTACAACAAGCCCAAAATAACGTAAGCCAAATTGTTATTAGCCACCCGCTATTTAGTGAATCAGGCAGTGTATATTGTAACGATGCACCGGGGAGGCCTTTTGCTACCGACGCGACAAAATTTGCTTTATTTAATGCAGCTGTCTGCGAAGCATTATTACAAGGTGTATTAAAGCGCCCTACAGCGCTACATTTACATGATTGGCACAGCGCCTGCGTTGCAGTTTTACTTAAGTTTGAGCCACGTTATAGCTCACTTAATACCTTACCCATTGCCTACACAGTGCATAATATTGCACTGCAAGGTATAAGACCTTTTAAACACGACGACTCAAGCTTAGAGGCATGGTTTCCGTCACTTAGTTATAATGGCCAGCAACTATGCGACCCGCGTTACCCTCATTGCTTTAATCCTATGCGCAGTGCAATAAATCTTTGCGATAAAATACATGTTGTATCACCAACCTACAGCCAAGAGGTTCTTGAACCTAGTAATTACGAGCATGGTTTTTTTGGTGGCGAAGGGCTTGAGCAAGATCTGCAAAATGCAGCAAGCCAAGGTAAGCTTGTCGGTATTTTAAATGGCTGCGAATATCCAAGCAATGCACTTGAAGGAGCAACTCTCGCTGATTTTTATAGCCAAGCAGAGAACACTTTATTTACTTGGATGGCAAATAGCGAGCAGTTACAAAGCGGCTACTATATTGCCCACCAACGACTACAGCAATTTAAAGCAACGGTTAATAATGGCCCATTAGTCACAAGCGTTGGCCGACTTACAGAGCAAAAAGTGTTGTTATTGTGCCAGCAGGTTAATGGAGTATTAGCTATTGATAAAGTGTGCCAAGTTATTAATGAATATAACGGCAGACTCATTGTTTTAGGTTCGGGCGACAAAGAACTCGAAAGCATATTTACCAAAGCAATGGCGCGTAATTCTAATCTTTTATTTTTGAAGGGTTATGGTCAAGGTGTTGGCGATTTAATGTATCAGCTAGGTGACTTATTTTTAATGCCAAGCTCGTTTGAACCTTGTGGGATTAGCCAAATGCTAGCAATGCGTGCCGGGCAACCGTGTTTAGTTCACAGTGTTGGCGGATTAAAAGATACAGTTAAACACCACGAAAATGGTTTTAGCTTTAATGGCGACACGTTAGTAACGCAAACGAGTAATTTAATTAGCTGTTTAGACGAAACTCTCTTAATTAAAAAGCAAAATCCTAAAAAGTGGCATAAAATTAAGCACAGCGCAGAGAAAATGCGTTTTTCGTGGCCACAAGTGACAACTGATTATATAACAACCTTATACCGGTAAATCGTTGCTGTACTTTAAAGTTTAGTGACAAATGTACCTGCTTAGGGTTTAATTACTTAGTATTATATAAAAACTAAGAAGTAGGTAATGTGTCTGTATTTGTTGCAAGGCAAGCAATATTCAATCGAAGTAAAAAAGTAGTAGCCTATGAGCTACTTTTTCGTGATAGTCCAAAAAATTATTTTCCAGATATTGCAGAAGGCCAAGCAACAGCAAGGCTTATTATGGAAAATCAATTAAATTTAGGTACACGCCATATTACATCAGGCAAAAAAGCACTTATTAATATAGGGCCTGAATCATTAAAACTCGATTTATGTGCTTTTTTACCATGCCAAGATGTTGTGATTGAGTTGCTCGAAACCATTGAACCCACCGACGATAACTATGAACTGTGCCGAGGTTTATTTCATAGTAACTACAAACTCGCACTCGATGACTTTGTATATAAACCACAGTGGGATCGTTTTTTAAAGCTTGTGAAGCTCATTAAATTTGATATTGCAATTACACCTCTTAGCGAAATACAGCCCATAATTAAAAAGTTACAAACACATAAACAAATAAAAATACTAGCCGAAAAAATAGAAACACAAGAAGACTATAAGCTCGCCTTTGATATGGGGTTTGATTATTTTCAAGGCTATTTTTTTGCAAAACCTACCATGATCAAACAAAATGACATTGATTATAATTATGGTTTAGTCGTCGCTATTTACGCCGAAATAATGAAAAACAGTCCAGATATAAAAGCTATATCTGGACTGTTTGAGCTTGATGCTGCACTTGCATATAAATTACTGCGTTTAATTAACAGCGGTGTTTTTCCTATACAAAGCCAAATATCGTCATTAAAGCAAGCGCTTGTGTATTTAGGGCATGAACGCCTTAAAAAGTTTGTGAGCCTTATTGTTACTGCTCATACAGCGGGTAAAAAACCTGCAGAGCTAATGCAAGTGTGTGTTGTACGCGCGCGTTTTTGTGAGCTTTTGGCAAAAAATGTTGATAAAAGTCAGTCAGGCGAAGCATTTTTAACAGGGTTATTTTCACTGCTGGATGCAATCCTTGATCAACCAATGAGCTTGCTTGTTGAAAAACTACCTTTCCCTGATGAAATAAAAACGGCATTATTAGGGGATAAAAACACACTTTATTATATTTTAAACGTTGTTAAAGCATACGAAACAGGAAGCTGGTGGGCACTTGAACAAGCTGTACTTTTGCTAAATATAGACAGTGCTATACTTCCTCCACTTTACCAGCAGTCAGTCGATTGGGCTGACAGTTATAAGAATAATATTTAACGGATAATAGCTTTAATGCGCAATTATAATATGGACTTTATTCGCGGCGTTGCCGTGCTTGGCCTAGTTTACATGAATGCTTACGCCTTCGGCCTTTTTGAATACGGGTATACCTCTTTAACTAATCCTCCTGTTAGCGACTCAATTATTCACACCTTTAGCAGCGTGTTTGTAGACGGGCGTTTTAGAACACTGTTTAGTTTGCTTTTTGGTGCTGGGCTTTACATTCAGTGGCAACGTTACAAATCTGAATTGCAGTTAAAAAGCAGGCTCTATTGGTTAATCCTCTTTGGTTTAGCGCATGGTTTTTTACTTTGGGCAGGTGATATTTTATTTGTTTACGGTGTATCTGGCTGGTTTGTTATTAAATATTTAGAGAGTGATAGCACTGTTCTTTTAAAAAGAGGACTTGAGTTTATTTTGTTATCGGGTGTAGCTACTGTGCTTATTGTATCTAGCGTACCCGATGAAGTGATTTACCGTGATTCAGCACAGTTTATAGATTTATATAACCCACACTATATTGATTACTTTATTAGTAACCTCGCCATGAACACATTGATGCTTGTTATGGTGCCAATAATGACAATGTGGATGTGCGTGGGCCTTATGCTCATTGGCATTTATTTATATAAACAAGGCGTTTTTAGTAAAGGCTTAACGACTCAGCAATTAATAGTTTGCGGTGCAATGACCCTTGTTTTTTGTGGGATCAGGCTTTATGCATCACAGCTTAATGGCAGCTTAGGATATGGGGTGCAAGAATTTGTAAATATGTTTGCGGCCCTAGGTATGGCTACGCTGTATATTCATTTAATTGTTAAATTTTGCAATAACAGAGCACACGTCGGCATGCTTATTCAACAAGCAGGGCGCTTAGCATTTACTTTATATATTAGCCAAACACTCATACAACTGTTGTTATATAAAGTGCTATTTACGCACTGGGTGCTCAGTTTTGATCGTATTGACTATTGGTTAGTTGCAACGGCATTAGTTGCGCTGCAGCTCATATTTACCTTTTTATACAGCCGCTATTTTAATCAAGGTCCGCTTGAATGTGTATGGCGTAAATTAACTAAAGTAAAAATTAGTGCTTAAACGCCTATAAATAGTAAATTAGGGGCGAAAAAATAGTGTGGGTGGTTTACACTACTCGCCTTAAAAATTACTACGCTATAAGTGCCATGACCGAATTAAAACGTTTAAATAAATTTATTAGTGAAACAGGATTTTGTTCACGCCGAGAAGCCGATAAATATATTGAGCAAGGTCGTGTCAGCGTTAATGGCTACTCACCAGAAATGGGCGTAAAAGTAGCCGTTACCGATGTTGTATTAATTGATGGTAAGCCGCTTAAAGCCACGCCAAAGCGCGTTTACATTGCCTACAATAAACCCGTTGGTATAACGTGTACTACCGAAAGTAAAATTCAAAGCAATATTATTCGCGCGGTAAATTATCCTACGCGTATATTCCCAATAGGGCGCTTAGATAGACCGTCTGAAGGGCTTATATTTTTAACTAACGAAGGCGATATCGTTAATAAAATTTTACGTGCGGGTAATAATCACGAAAAAGAATATGTTGTTACGGTAGATAAACCGCTTAATCGTCAGTTTGTTACAAAAATGGCTAATGGTGTGCCTATTTTAGATACCGTCACTAAAGAATGTAAAGTAACGCAAAGCGGCCCCAAAGAATTTAAAATAGTACTTACCCAAGGCTTAAACCGTCAAATACGCCGCATGTGTGAATACTTAGGCTACGAAGTTGTAACCTTAAAGCGTACGCGCATAATGAACGTAACACTTAAAGGTTTAAAAGTAGGGCAGTGGCGTCATCTATCAGATATTGAAATGGCGCAAATAAACGATTCGATTTCTGACTCAGGTAAAACCCAAGAGCACTCGCTTGATGCTAATAAGCAATCAGAAAATAATGCACCTTTAGCACCTAAAAAACGTGATTTTCAGGGCGAAAACCCACGACGCTTTAATAATGGTGATCGAAATAGTGAGCGTAGTACTGAGCGAAATACAAATCGTAACTCTGAGCGCAGCAACGCTAACACAGAGCGCAAAAATGAGCGCAGTAATACTCCTTACCAAAAGCGTTCTACAACGTATGTGGGTAAGCCAAAAAGCATTAAAGAGAACAAGTCGTCTAATGCTAAATCAGACTCAAAACCAAGCTCGGACCGTATTCTCAGTCTAAAAAAATAATGTGCAGCTAAGTGGTATTCTACTACCACTGTATTTCTTGTACTATATTACCAAGTGGGCTTTTAACGCCCACTAAGTTTACGTTGTTATTTTGCAAACCCACCAATCTACCTTTATCTAAATACCATCTAAAAGTGTGCTTTTTATAGCTTTTTAAATCCAGTACAGTCAGTTTTGCGCAACTGTATTCATAATCAGTTGGGCAAGTACCTACTTCGAGTAACTGATATTCTTGCTGCCATATATTATCGCCGTATTTATTAGCCAGTAACTTTACTGAAATACATACTGACGTCCACAACCATAAGTAAATTAAAATAGGTAAACCGATTGGTATAAATACTGAACGGAATTTCCCGTGCTCAACAATATAATCTTTAACCGTATGTTTAAATTCAAAGTTATTATTGTATTTTTTATATAGGTGCCTAAATAAAGCAACCGATAACACGATCGTCATTATTGGAAATAACGTAAATGTTAAGGTGTTATATATACCGTTGGGGATAAAAGCGGGATCGGCTTGTTCATCCCATGCAAGTAAAACCAGCGGAGGTGCTGTTACTAAAAGTAATAAGGCGCTGTTGAATAGTTGTTTAAAGGTCACAGGGGATTCACTTATAAAATGCTGCTTGTATAAAGCCCAAATTAGCGCTTAATGTTTAGCTATTGAATGCTAAAGCCAATATAAAATAAGAGTATACCTAAATAAACTGCAATCGCCGATAATGCGTTTTTAGAGCGCAGGGGCTTAACTAAGTCGCGTGTGCCATCAACCATACCGGAAATAACCAGTAGTATGCTCCCTGTAAAACGGTAGTTGTTTAAGTTCACGTTACCATTATCGTCAGTTATAAAGCGTAAATAACCAAAAAGTATAAAAAGGCTGCCCGCTATTAGTACTGCAATTTTAAAGTTTTCCAAGGCTTTTCCATAATATTGAGTTAGATATTAAAACGCCACTGAGTCTAGCTAGTATAATTTTACTATATATCGAATTCAAATTTTGCCTAAATCCATTAAATGGCCTCATTATGTCGCTATATTAGGCGTATATACACGAAAGCTTGATTTATATTGTGCATTAGCAAGTACACCTTAGTTATATGTTGGGTAAGCTGTTAAGATGCGCCGTCTTAATAATGTAGAAAGGTTATAGAAGTAACATGTCAAAATTTTTCTTTATGGGTAAGCCCGACATAATGGGTAAAAATAACAGTAATGGATTTGCGCCGAATCGTACCGCAAAGGTCGGCACAGAGTTACATCCGTTAACGCTAATTGTAAACTCAGCTGAACGACAATCAGAAATAGAAGCCATATTAGAAGAGCATTCGCTGTTTGCTTCAATTGAAGTTAAAGCAGAAGTACCAGAAGATATTCGCGAACTAGACTTTGCGCTTAGTAAATCAACGCCACAAGTATTTGATAAAGTACCAGAGCGTAACGCACCTTGTGTATGTGGTAGTGGCAAAAAATATAAAAAGTGTTGCGGTTAGTTTCTTAACAACTAAATATGTAGCCTTTCTTTTTTCATCGGTATTAAATAAAAATGCCACAGGATTTTGAACCTGTGGCATTTTTTAATGTTAACCGATTATATGTTAACTACTTACGTGGCTCGTAATCAATTCTAAATATCACGGTGTACAGTACTGGCACTACAATTAGAGTCAAAATTGTAGCAAAGCCTAAACCAAACATAATTGTTACCGCCATTGACTGGAAGAACACGTCAAATAGCAGCGGGATCATACCCAAAATAGTAGTTATAGCTGCCATTGCAACTGGTCGTACACGGCTCACACCAGAGTCAAACACGGCTTCATAGGGCGATTTACCTTCCCTTAATTCAAGATTTATTTGATCAACTAATACAATACCGTTTTTAATTAGCATACCGCTTAAGCTTAACAAACCAAGTAGCCCCATAAAGCTAAACGGAGCATTCATCGCTAGTAAGCCCGCGCTTACACCAATAATAGCCAAGGGTACAGTTGCCCAAATTACAAGCGGCTGTTTAAGCGAGTTGAAAAGTAGTACGGTTACTGCAAACATAGCTAAATAGCCCAGTGGTAATGAGCCAAATATTGCTTTTTGAGCTTTGCTTGATGACTCAAACTCGCCGCCCCATTCTAGTTGGTAACCACGTGGTAGTTCCATGTTCTCTATTGGGCCGCGAATACGTGCAAATAATTTAGCGGGTGTTTCATCCCCTAATACATTATTATCGGCCATTACTGTAATAGTTCGTTTGCGATCGCGGCGCATTATTAGGCTGTCTTCCCACTGAACATCAAATTCGTCTACAACTTGAGTCACTGGTATAAAGACACCAAGAACTGGGCTGTATATTTGAAGGTCGTGTACGCTTTCTACGTTTAAGCGCTCGTTAGCAGGAGAGCGAGCAATAATAGGTAGTAACTGTGTACCATCGCGATATACGCCCACTTGTTTACCCGATAAGCTCGTTAGCAACACATTATCTAAGTCTGATTTACTAATACCTAATCGACGTGCTTTTTGCTCGTTAAACTGCGGGCGAATCATTTTGGTACGTGCGCGCCAGTCATCACGAATATTATATGCACCTTCGTCTTCACCAATCAGCTCTTCGGCTTTAGCGGCTAGTTGTCTTAAAATAACAGGATCAGGGCCTGAAAAGCGCGCTTCTATTTTTGCATCAGTAGAAGGGCCAATTTCCATCGGTTTTATTTTAAGCTGTGCAGAGAGTGCATGATTGCTTGAGTAATCACGCACTGTTTGCATTACAGTTGCTACGGCTTCTCTGTCGGCAACACGAATAATTAATTGCCCATACGCGGGATATGATTTTTCAGGCGCGTAGGTAAGCATAAAGCGCGGTGCACCTTGGCCTGTAGTACTTGTCACTTCTTCAACAAGGTCTTCTTTTTGCAAAAACTCTTCAAGTTTTTTAACGCCCTCAAGGGTTGAGCGAATATCAGAGCCTTGCTCTTGCCAATAATCTACATAAAACATAGGTGTATTAGAGGCAGGAAAAAACGACTGTTTTACAGAGCCAAAACCAACAACCGCAGTACACAGCAAAACAACCATTAATATAAGCGTGGTTTTTCTAAAGTGCAGCGCTAAATCTAAAATCGCTTTGTAACCATTAAAAATAAAACCTTTATATGGGTCTTCATCTTCTTGGCCTTCTTCGTTTTTAAATTCGTTTTCTTTAAACATTAAATTGGCAAAAAATGGCGTTAGCGTAATGGCTGTTATCCAGCTTAATAAAAGCGAAATAAACAACACCCAAAACAAGCTACCGGCAAATTCACCACTGGCATCAGAGCTTAAACCAATTGGCGCAAAGGCAGTTACGGCAATTACTGTTGCACCTAATAAGGGCCATTTTGTTTGCTCAACAATATTAACAGCCGCTTTGAGTTTTGTTTGGCCACGTTTAAGGTTTATCAGTATGCCTTCAGTGACGACTATTGCGTTATCAACCAGCATCCCTAGAGCAATAATAAGTGCCCCAAGCGATATACGTTGCAAGTCGATAGCAAACAACTTCATAAATATAAACGTACCCAGTACGGTAAGCAGTAAAATACCACCAATTAAAATGCCGCTTTTTAGACCCATAAATAACAGTAGTACAACAATAACAATCGCAATGGCTTCAAGTAAGCTGATAATAAAACCATCAACCGATTTTTGAACCTCTTGTGGTTGGTTGTATACAGAATTTATGTCAATACCATGAGGGCGTTGATATTCAAGTGATGCTAAATGCTCGTCTATGTTTTTACCCACATCAACCACGTTAACACCCGACATAAACGACACGCCAATAAGTAAAGCTTGCTGAGAGTTATAACGAATAATGTTATTTGGTACTTCTGCGTACTCTCTGTAAACCTTTGCTACATCGCCTAAGTAAATAAGCTCATTGGCACCTGATTTTGAAATTAATAAGGTTTCGAGCTCTTTTACATCTTTAAATTCACCAGTAGGATGCAAGCGAATTGACTCATCGCCCACGCGAATTTTACCCGCGTTAGATACCGTGTTTTGCGATTGTAATAACTGGAATATATGGCTTGGCGCAATACCTAATTGAGCAAGTTTACGCGTAGAAACTTCAACCATTACTTGCGCTTGTTGTTGCCCCGCAACGGTTACTTTACTAACGCCTTTAACCAATACCAGCTCACGCTTTAAAAAATCGACGTAATCTTTAAGCTCGTCATACGAGTAGCCATCGCCGGTTACCGAATACATAACACCGTACACATCGGCAAAGTCATCCAAAATAGTACTTGGGTAAACACCACTGGGTAACGACGGAGAAAGGTCGTTAATTTTACGACGCATTTCATCCCAAATTTGGCGAAGCTGCTCTTTACGATAATTGCTTTTCATCTCTACTGAAATTTGCGACTTACCGTTAGATGAAATAGAGGTAACGTAATCAACATAAGGGAGTTGCTGAATCGCGTTTTCAATCGGAAAAGTAACTTCTTCTTCAACTTGCTGCGGCGAAGCGCCAGGGTACATGGTAATAACCATGGCTTTTTTAAGCGTAAACTCAGGGTCTTCTAATTGCCCTAAATCAAAGTACGATACACTACCGCCAATTAATAGCAGCAGCGTAAACATCCAACTGATTACTTTTTTCTCTATGGAGAGTTGTGCAAAGCTCATAATTATAAGCCTCGCTCTTTATTCCATGCTCTTACTTTCATGCCTTCTTTTAGTGAATGCACACCGGCAGAAACCACAATTTGGCCCTCTTTAATACCGCTTAATACTTCAATACCATCGCGGTGCAACTGGCCAACCTTTACAGCTTGTTTATGCACTTGGCTAGTTTTTGAATCAAAAAGCCATACGTAGGCGTTATCTTCAATTGATTCTTGCGGCTCAGAAAACACCGACTCGATAGGTAAGATTGTATAAGCAACTTGCGAGCGCGTTACTTTACTTAAATCAATAAGCACGCTACCCGTCATACCGGCTAGTAAATTAAAGTCCTCAGGTACTGGTAGCGAAAATACAACTTTATAAGTAAGTGTTGCAGGATCTGCTTGGGTATCCCACTCTTTAATATCAAGTATGTATTCTTTGTCGTCAAAGCCATCAAACTTTACAGTAGGGTGGTAATCGGTGCCTTTTTTAAAGCGAGCGACTATTTTTTCAGGAACCTGAATTTCTACGTCCATTAAATCGCGTGTTTCTAAGCGTAATATATTTTGCTTTGCTTGAATATTTTCAAAGTTTTTAACAAACACCTTAGCGACCGTGCCTGAAAATGGTGCGCGTAGTTCACTGTATTCAAGGTTCGTTTGTGCAATTCTAAATGCAGATTCAGCAATTTGCATATTAGCAGTGGCTTGATCTAATTCTGATTGGCTGGTGATTTTTTTCTCAAACAATTGCTCAATACGGCCAAGTTGTGATTTTGCCAGCTCAAAGCGTGCTTTACGTTCGTCAAACTGTAATTGAAAATCTTCTGGATCCAGTTTTGCTAATAAATCACCTTTTTCAACGTGTTCACCAGCAAGCACAGGAAACTTAACAAGTTCGCCGTTTACCCTAAAAGCAAGGTACGAGCCTTGGTTTGCAACAACTTCAGCAGGAAAACTACGAATGTTAATTTGCGTATCATGACCTATGTTGAATAATTTAACAGGGCGAATAGGCTCTTCTTTAACTTGTTGTTCTGGCTCAGAACAGGCTATTAAGCTAAGTAAGGTCGTTGTTAATAAACATAGACGAAAGAGTTTCATGTCTTCTCCGTTGCAATGATGGCAAAATAATTAAGTGCAGCATACGCTGCAAACATATAAAATAAAAATCATTAAATTTTAGAAACTCAATAAGTTTTACTTATGATGTTGCAGAGCGGTATATGAAGCTGAATCAATTAATAATTTTAGATGCCATAGTACAAAGCGCAAGCTTAAGCGGAGCAGCACTAAAGCTACATAAAACGCAGCCAGCGCTTACACTCGCCATTAAAAACTTAGAAGCCAAAATAGGATTTGAGTTACTGGACAGAAGTAAGTACCGATTACAGCTTACTGAAAAAGGGCGTATTTTTCACCGCGAAGCGAAGCAACTCCTGCATGCCAACGACGAGCTAGCACAGCTTGCTGAAGAATTAGCATTAGGCAATGAGCCTCAATTTAGAATTTGTTACGAACAACTGTGCCATATGCAAAGTTACAACGAGATCATAAGTAATACTTTTAGGTTGTTTACTAGCACCGAATTTAGCTTAACAAGCGGAAAACGCTTTATTTCGTTAGAGCAAGTAAATAGTGGGCAAGCCGAATTAGGCATTGGCCCGTGGTTTGATTTATTTCATGCGACAGGCGATTTAGAAAGTGTGCCCATAGGCAGGCTTGATATTGGTATTGTGAGCGCTAAAGGCGTACTTCCTCAAAAACTCACCTATAGCGAACTGCAAACGTATCCGTGTTTAGCCATGTTTGAAAGTGACTTGAGTATCGACAGCGACAGGCTATCGTACTCAAAAGGCTCCGCCATGATGAAAATTGATGATGTATCGACCCTAAAATCGTTTTTACTCTCAGGCGCAGGTTGGGCAATGATGAGCCTAGAGCACTGCGACCCTGAAATAAAAGCAGGCTTACTTCAAGAAATACACATAACTGACCGAGAGCATAAATTTAGCGCGCAAATTAGAGCCTTTAGGCAGCATGCAATGCACCACGGCCCTGTAGCGCGTACTATCTGGGAGCAATTTAAAACTCTTAGTGAGGAATATTCTAACAACAATGGATATTGATAAAGAAACACTTATTTATACTGTTATCGCAGGCATACCAGTAGGAAAAGTAGCAAGTTACGGGCAAGTTGCAGCACTTGCGGGCTACCCGCAAAACTCACGGTTGGTAGGGCGCTTATTAAAAATGATGCCAAACGACTCGGTTATACCTTGGCACAGGGTAGTGAATAGCCAAGGTAAAATATCATTCCCTGCAGGTAGCGAAAAATACCAAGAACAGCGCGAAAAGTTATTATCAGAAGGCGTACTGTTTAAAAGCGACAAAGTGAATATGCGCGAGTGCCGGTGGGAGTGATATGACTATTATGGGCAGGTAAGTGCCACTTGCTGACTACGACGACTTAGCCTGTTGTTATGTGCATTTTTGCCAGTGATACTCCATTTGCTTAGCTGTTTGCTCAGCTAAATTTAATGTCGATAGTTCTGACACTAAGTGTAAACTCATATCAATTCCAGCTGATATGCCACCAGAAGTTATATATTTACCTTGAGAGACCCAACGATGATCACTCACAACATTTAATTTGGGGTAGGTAGCACTGAGATCGGCTATATCTTCCCAATGCGTTGTAACTGTTAAACCATTTAGTAAATTAGCTTCAGCTAAAATGAACGCTCCTGTACAGACAGATGCGACTCTTTTTGATGTACTAGCAACATTCGAAATCCAAGATATTACAGTAGGCTTTTTAACTTCCCCTGTATGTATACCTCCAGCAACGATAAGCACATCAATATTCGGATGAGTCTCAAATGAGAAATGTGCGCGTACTGGAAAACCACCACGAGCTTGTACAACATCAGGTTTTTCAGAAACTAAAAATACATTCCAATTTTTATTGCCTAAACGATTTGCAGTACTTAACACTTCAAATGGTCCGGAGAAATCAAGAACTTCTGCATCATCGTATATGTATATTCCGATATTCATACTCTGTATACTCCATTACACATAACAATCTTAAAATGCGCTAATCACGAATACTTCTGTTGTTGTCACGCTCATTTTTCTGCTTTATATAGTTTTAACAAATTACCTAAAATATTACTATTACTAAGTTTTCTATTATCTTTGGTAAAGCTAAATGTAACAATATGCGGGTGTCGCAAAAGTGTCAGAAGAAGTCATTCATGATTAACTCGTTTCTGCCCTGAAGCTTGTTTTAGATGTCTTTAGCTTACTTAAAGTAATCCGATGTATCTCTCACCACAATTTGTTCTATTTGATTTAAATTATTGCAGCTTCCGGTTAGAATATAAGCTCTTAAAATTATCAGGTTTTATTATGAATGCGGGTGAGATTGGCGCAGCAGCAGGGCGAATTTTTAATTATAAAGCACCTCTAAACTGGATTATCCGAAGTCAAGAAGATCAGGATGATCATGGTATTGATTGTGAGATAGAGTTAAAAGATTCGAATGGCAAAGCTCTTGGCCAAGAGAGCGTTTTTAAGATTCAGTTGAAAGGTCAAGAGAACTGTTCATTTATTGAGGATAGACATAAGCTGTCTTTCTCAGTTTCTCGCGTCCGTCTTCAGTATTATCTCAAGTTCAATATTCCAGTAATATTGGTAGTTGTTGAAGTGTCTAACGAAGATATTTACTGGGCTTCTGTTACTGATAATCAAGAGATCTTGGAGAAAGTACAAGATTCATCGACTGATACTTTGACTGTCCATTTACCTGTTGAGAATAAGCTAGAGAGAAACGATTCCGCAGCATTCGATAAATTGTTGGTAGCTGTTAAAAAATGTTGGGACTTTCTGTCTTTACGAGATCTTAAGCTTGCGGTTAACAACTGTAAAACCCTGCAACCAGAAGCTTTGAATACATGTATCGATCAAGTTGGTGATGCTTTGTTTAAGGCTTACCATCTAAAGTTAGACCAACTCTTACTAGCTGGATCATTTAATGACCTTTATCAGCAAGCCAGTGACATTATTCAATCGCGCATTGTGCCAGCTAAAGATAGGTTCTTGGCTACACTTTACTTCGATTATGCTTTTAAGGTAGCTCCTTATAAACAAGTAAAAAATGAAAAGATTAAAGAACAACTTAAGTTATGTGAACTCTTAGTTGCCTTTGCAAGAGAGCAAAAGGAGTCAGCTTACCGTCTTACTGCTATAACTAAGGTAAGAAGTTCTCTGTTCAATTTTAAAGTTGAACAACTACATGCGCACCATCATTCAAATGAGAACTTTAAATCCGATAGCTTTGAATACTTGTGTATGAATCGAGAAGTACACCAGCAATACCATGATGCTTGTGCTCAGTTGCAGAAGATAATAAATATGTGCCACAGGCTTGTTAGCATCAGTCAGTTTAATATCTTGGCAGATTTGATGTGTGATGTTGCTTTATCTATAGGTATGTTTAAAACCATTCATAATGCACGTGGGTCAAATGAAGCTATCGCATTCCTAGATGAGTGGGTTGAAAAGATGCTTCATACAGTATTGATGTACTCTTCAGTTGTTAGTGAGAGGAGAAAAATTGAGCTGTTGTATCTTATGGTCAATTCACAATCTGAGCTTAAAACTATTGTTAAGTTTGACGTTAGATATTTAATTCTTGAGCATTGTCCGAGTGCTAAAGAGTTATTAGACGCACTTGATAATGTAATAGCTAATAAGGATAAACCAAAACCATTTTTTGAAGCCAGCATTGAAGAGCAAAAGCAATTCTTTGCTGATATGGCTAAAAACCTTGGTATGGACCCAGATGATCCTGCTTCGAGAGAAGGTAGGTTCGTCGCAATAGGTTTAGCCAACTATGACCCTACAAATGTTATTGGTCATTGTGAGCATATGTTTGTTGATTACCGACCTAGAGGGATGATAGCCCAGCAATTAGGAATGCACTCTCTGAGTATGCCAGTCATGACTTGCTTAAAGCATAAGCACACAGCTGGAACTGGGAACTTGTTAATTAAAGCATTCGATAAATCTGATGGGCCAGAGTTTGCGTTAGGATTTAAACAAAGACATTGTGATAAGTGCTTTGATTGTTCACCAAGAGCGGATAATTGGGTTTGGAATTTGAAATGGCAGCAAGAAGAACGCACAAAGCATGTCGAGTGGCTTGATAAGATAGACTTTTAATCTGGTTATGCAAGTCATCTAGAAGGTAGTGTTTAGCAAGTCAAAGAATAGAGGTGCCGTAGCGCACCTCTATGTAGGCAATTAAGCATCTTCTTGTCTGAAGAATCCAGGTGGAACTCTTTTACCATTCCATTCGTGGAACTCAATTTTTTCAAGCTCTGGTTTTCCATCGATAGTACGTGCTTTCGCACCATACAAGTGACTAGTATCTATCCTACGAGACGAACAAACCAAATAAATTCGAATTTAGTTATCATAACGGCAAATTAACAATGAAATTAACAATGACACCCATCCTAAATTTTGGTGTGGCTGTCTTGCTTAATTGTTGTTTAATTTGTTTGCGTATTACTCTTTGCCCCCAAATTAATAATTTTTCACTTCAGGTTTATATCACGTTAATTTCCATAAAATTGTAATATTTCCCCTGTACCTTATTTACTTTATTTCTATTTGGCAGCTGTGAAGCTAAGTTGCCATAAAATTATAATTAAATAATAGGTAAATACCCTAATGAAGGCTTTAAGCAAAACCGCTTTAATAGTTGTTATTTCAAATGCTCTTTTTGCATGTGGTTCTGATAATTCAAATACAACGGAAAGTACTGAGCAGGTTGTAAATGAAAGTACGGAAAATTTGCAAAGTACAACGGTGACGCAAGGGGCTAATAAACTTGCAGAAAATAATAGCGATAATGTTTGGCGCTTTGCTGTTATACCCGATACCCAAGGTCGAGATGATGATGATTATAAACAAACAATTACACATACCTACGATGGTATAACGTTATCTGTCGATATTGGTTATGACGTTAATAATGATGACATTTTTGATGGTGAAGGTTGGAAGATTGACGTGTCTGACCCTTATAATGCTATTTTTGTTGATGAAAATGGAGATCCGCTTGTTGCTGGCGGCGTGCCGGTCGAAATTGCAAGTAGCGAACGTTCAGATACGCCTTATGATTTTAAACACCTTCCCGCTTTATTAGTTGACCCTATTGTTTCTAAGATAAAAGAAGAGGGGGTTTCAGTTGTACTCGCAGTAGGTGATATGACCGATGTACGCACAGAAAATGAATATGTTGAATGGATGAATAAGGTTGGCACGCCTTTAACTGAAGCCGGAATGACTGTTTTACCTGTGCGTGGTAATCACGAAATTGTAGATGGTTATGATTGGCTAAGTTGGTTTACTACTTCAGTGGATACGACAGACAATCGCTCTGTTAATAATATGGATAATGATATTGATGCATATACCGATGCAGATTCACAGGAATTCGATCAAGGGTACAATTTGTATCAACAATACCCAGGAAAACTATTAAGCAAAGGGTTAGAAAGCGGCGAAATAGTGGGTTACGAAGGTATTGAAGATCTTATGTACTATACCGTTCAAAACAATACCCTATTTATTGCTATAGACTTTTATGCCAGTGATTTAGTGTCTGTTAACTATGAAGGTACTTGGCTTCTTATTTACGATTGGTTAAAAAATGTTTTAGAAACAAAAGGGACTACGGTTGATCATATCGTTATGTTTGGTCATGAAGCTTTATCAACCAAAAAGCGTCCGTCTGTTTATAATTATGATGAATATTTTGACTATATTAGTTCGTTAAAAAGCGATGGTACAAGTGGAGATGAGGATGAAACTGAGCCAGGTATATTAGGGCTTGATACTGGTCAATTAGGTTATTTACAGCTGCAAGATGAGTCTTCACCTGGCTTAATGGATAACGTCCTTAATTTATTGAGTGAATATAAAGTTAACTATATTGCTGGGCACGATCATCAATACTCTCGTAGCTTAATTCATCCAGATAATTCGAATCCATCCGTTGGCTTTACGCAAATTGTTGCCGGTAATGCATCTTGGAAAGCGTATAACAATCGTTATGGTATTCATGATAAATATGAAACGGGTTTAGCGCAGGATAATTTTGCTCAAGTAGGTGACTATGAAGGAACAAATAGTCAGTACACTAAAGATTTAACTAAGTATGAAAAATCAAACAAAATTTCATTTGTGATTGTTGAAGTTAATGGTCGTCAAATTACGTTTAAAAACTATTATGCACCGGTTAATTTCTCAGAAGCAGATATGAACATGGGTACATACTGGGATGAACCTCAAAATGCTTGGGTGCAATATGATGTTGATTCAGCAGGTAAAACCATTGAAGAAATTATCCCTATTGAATGGAATGTAGGTGATAGTGCAAGCTATACAAGCGATGCGCTACAGCGTGTTGTTTCTCCTTACGAATCTTATTGGGCAACAACAAAAACACCTGATGAAGCAGGTTATATTGGTACGCAAGCGGCTATTTTAGATGGTTTTAATTTAACGTATAACAGTGTTGAAGTGTTAAAAACCGATACCCAAGATAAAAAGCAGGTGGGCGTTGATGCAAACTATCAAGATGATTTAGGGACAGGTAAAGGGGAATATACAATCTTTGCTGATGCTTATAGTATTCCTCGAGAAGAGCAAGCAATGAATGAATTGTTGTCATTAAGCTGGTTTACCGACGAGGATGCTACAACTGTATCTGATATTTTGTACATTAATGGTAATTTAAACCAAGATGGCTCATATAAAAACACAAACGGATTTGTGCAAACCAGCTCTCCTTCAGAGTTGTTTTTTGATAAAGATGCAGTGGAAACCGATAATCCAACAAATGTTATTCGAGATGGTGTGATCACCGCTGAAGATGACGCTGATGCTATGGCGATTGCAATAACAGCTCCCGAAGGCACTGATTTATCTACTTTAACCATTGGTCGATACAACGAAGAAACGGGTGTTTGGGACGCGTTTTTAGATGAAAACTGCTTTACTGCTACCTCTTACTCGGATGACTTTAGTGTTATGTTTAAATCGGGTGCTGGTAGTGCGCCAAGTGATGTAAGCAGCAGTTGTGGGACTTATTTGTGGGGTTATAATTATAATAATAACTCTGTTTGGGGTTTTACACATAAAGACGGTCGATTTGCTTTGGTTTTAAAAGTTGATAATGCTGGGTAAAGACCTCATTATTTTTGAATTTATATAATTTAGTGTGTTTTAAATCGATATAGAGCCTGACTTTATATCGATTTTACATATGTGATCCTCTAAATATTTCGATGTGCTGCTTGTTGTGCACTTTAAGTCGTTATCAATAAACGTAATTGCTAATTGAAATATAATGGCAAACACACCCAGCAATAACAAATAAGTGCCAAATAGCGTGGCTAAATTGGGTGCTTTTAGCGCTGTAAAATAATGTACCTAAACTATAAAAAATGCCGCCGGCAAGTAGCCAGTAAAGTGCTTTTACATCAACACTAGAGTAGAGCGGATATACAATAGCCAGTGCAAACCAACCCATGAGTAAGTAGGTGGCGAGTGATATTTTTTTATTACCGTTTTTTACAAATACTTTGTACGCAACGCCCGCCAGTGCCACAGTCCATATAAATGTAAGTGTTGCCCATGACCAAGCACCGGTTAATGAGATTAATAAAAAGGGGGTGTAGGTGCCGGCAATTAATAAGTATATGGCGCAGTGATCGCACTTTTTATAAAAGGCTCTTAAGCGCGGTTGAATACTGGCGTGGTACAAAGTGGATGACAAAAACAGTACAAATAGGCTACTGCCATAAATTGCAGTACTAATATACGCGTTAGTGCTGGTGGCTTGGCTAAATAAATCCCACATAACAA
Source organism: Pseudoalteromonas sp. NZS11_1 (assembly GCF_015864275.1). NCBI lineage: Bacteria > Pseudomonadati > Pseudomonadota > Gammaproteobacteria > Alteromonadales > Pseudoalteromonadaceae > Pseudoalteromonas > Pseudoalteromonas sp. NZS11_1. The sequence goes on along the minus strand of NZ_JADYXK010000010.1, from coordinate 73,395 downwards.
ATGCGGCAAATACAATACCAAGTGCATGACTAATTACGTTTAGTTGTTCTTCTTTTTTAGAATAGGGCGCTTCTAACGACATAACAGATCCTACCACTATTTGAATGAATTTTAGTGTACAAGTGTACGCTGAGTTTTTCAATATTATAATTTTTATATGAATACAATAATTTATTGTTTTTCATAAAGTTGAAACATCAATTTAACCAATGCGTAATTAATAAGACGTAAAAAAGTCGTAATAGTTCGTTAGATTACTGGTAATTCCTAAAAACAATTAACCGGACGAACAGTGAAAAACATGAAAAATAAATTAACAACACGGCCTTTTCTTAAACTTACTAAATTGTCTGTGGCGATGATTTGCGTTACATCAACAAATAGTTTTGCAGATCAAACCATAAATAAAGAACTTGATGAAATAGTGGTTGTTGCTCAAAAGCGTGCGCAATCAATACAAGATGTGCCCGTAACAATAAGCGCCTACGATGGCGACTTTTTAGAAAGCTTAGGTATTGGCGAACTCGACACTTTATCTGAAATAACACCAGGGCTTGTTATTCAAGAGCAAAGCCCTAACAACCCGGGCTTTGTAATTCGTGGTATTACGTCTGATAGTGGGTCGTCTCAATCATCCCCTCGTGTGTCTATTTATTATAACGGAGCAGATGTATCACGCTCTCGTGGCTCATACTTTGAGCTTTTTGATGTAGAAGGGATTGAAGTTGTTAAGGGACCACAAGCAACACTGTTTGGAACAGCAGCTTCTGTAGGTGCTATTAGTGTAGCAACACGTAAACCAGAAAAAGATTTTTCGGCTCAATTAAAAGCATCCGTTGGTAATTACTCGGCCAAAGGTGCTAGTGGCTTTGTAACGGGTGGCAATGATTTATTGCAAGGCCGTGTTGCTTTTACTTATCGTGAACGTGACGGGTTTATAAAAAATATTGCAGGAAATAGTAACTCCCAAAATCCGGCTGGGTTTAAGCAAGATGATATGCATGCTATTGAGCGTTTTTCTTATCGTCCGTCTTTACGTATTACACCTAGTGACGATGTAACGATTGATTTGGTGTATACGTATGAAAAAAATGATGACTCGGGTACATCTTTTAAAAATGGGCTTTATGCGCCAACCGGTGGTGATACAAGTCCATATAGCTTTGTTGAAATGCCAGGTAGTCCGTATGCAGAGTCTGTGTTTGGAAAAAAAGACTTAGGTGTGGAGCGCACAGTTAACGATTTAAATTTGACTGTAAATTGGGATGTAAGTAACGATTTAACAATCACCTCAATTACTGCAGGGCGTAATTTTGATTCTTTAGAAGTGTTTGATGCTGATGGTACGCAAGCATGGTTTTTAGAATTTGCAGAAGCTGCTGAGGGCGATCAATTTAGCCAAGAATTACGCGCTGTTTATACGCAGAATAAGTTCACTAGTATTTTTGGTGTGAGTTACTTTGAAGAAGATGGTAGCCAGCGTATTCCATTTAGTACAGAGGAGTCTATATTTTTAAATTGCTTAGGCGTATTGGGTTCTGGTGTTCCTTGTATTAATAATGATGGTAGCGTTAATATTTTAACGCCAGCATTAACAGGTGGTGTAGTAAACGAGTTGCCATATTCACTAGAGTTTACAAACTATGGTGAAAACAAAGCGTACTCAGCGTTTGCTGATGTAACTTATGCTACTACTGAAGCATTAGAGTTAACAGTGGGACTTCGTTATATAAAAGAAGAAAAGCGCAGTGGCTATAGCTCTGCTGCACCCAATAGTGTTTTAACACAAGCGCCATTGTTTACGGTTGATACAAATGGTGAAACATTTTATGGCGATGCTGATTATGATGATTGGCTGCCACGTTTTAATGCGCTTTATATAATAAACCCTATTACAAATATGTATGCGACTATTTCAAAAGGGCGTCGTTCGGAAGTACTAGAAGTGAGTTCGGCTAACAACGAACAAGGAAATGTCGAAGCCTCTATATCAGAAGTCCCAGCGGAAATTATTTGGAACTACGAAACCGGTATTAAAGGCAAAGCGCTTGACGGGCGTTTAGATTACTCTGTCGCTGTATTTTATCAAGATTATTCTAACTTTCAGGTTACGTTACAGGATGATGAAGGCGTTGCGTTTTCTGCTGATGCGGGCTCTGCCACTAATGTTGGCGCAGAGGCTGAGGTAAGGGCGTTAATTAATAATGAGTTTGAGGTTTTTGCCAATGCGGCTTACCTTGATGCTGAAATAGATGATGATAGTAATAACGGTAACCTCGCAGGCAATAAATTTAGACTACAACCAGAGTGGACGTTTAGTACGGGGCTGTTTTATTCAACAGAATTGTCGAACTCACTTAATTTAACGAGCTCTTTAATATATAGCTACCGCTCTGAAGTGTTTTTTGAGCCAGCAAATGCGCCAATATCAGGCTTAGATATTAGCCAACCTGGGCTTGGATTAGTCAGTGCGCGCTTAGGTATCGCAAATGGTGATGACTGGGCTGTTAGTGTATTTGCTAGTAACTTATTAGATAAAGAGTATTTAGTTGATGCAGGTAATACTGGAGGGGGATTTGGCAACCCAACATTTGTTGCAGGAGCACCTCGCTTTGTTGGTATTGAGTTAACTCTCGGGTTTGGTGGACAATAATACATTTAACTACTTGATATTTTAATTGAGCCACTGCAAAGTGGCTTTTTTATGTGATCACGTTAAAGTGAATTTATATTAGGTAAAAATGAAACAAGATCTAAAAGCTGCTTTACTTACCGCCATTGTTTATCCTGGAGCGGGGCATTTTTCTTTAAAAAAACACCTTATAGGCGCTATTTTTGCGGGTGTATTTTCTGTTCTTTTAATTTTAACCCTTCAAGATATATTTGCGATTGCACAGTGTACTGCAAATGAAATTGTACACGGAAAAATCCCCATGTCGGTTACGGCCATTTTAAAAGCCGCGCAACAACCTTCTGACGCCTGCGCTAAACTCGCTGAATATAAGTATTTACCTTTAATGATTATAATTTGGGTGCTGAGCATGATGGATGCATACCGTTTGGGCAGAAAAGCGCTACCCACTAAAAAATAAGCCACTTAATCAGAACTCGGTTTGGTTGGCTTATTAATATTTCACCCTGATATTTAGCTATTATTGATGGCGGTAATAATTATTATTACCGCCTTTTCATTTTTATACATATTTTTTGTAACCGAGATTTTTTGCCAGCACCATGTAAATATCGTGTAAATGCCTGTATATACCCAGTAAAATCCTCAAACCTCGTTAAATCGCTCACTTGTTGATATTTAGTTAATTGAAATCCTTCTCCTTGTACCTTTTTATTCATTTAATGTTAATAAATAAATGATACTTTTTGCTCGCCAAATTAACTTTGTTTAGCTATTAAGTATTGGTTTGCTATCAATTTATTACGTCAAGCAATGACGACTGATAATTTCAATTTAAGGAAATACGATGAATAACAGTTCAAATAATCACAAAAGAAAGGATTTTAAAGTGGCGAGCTTATCGTTAGCTTTATTATTAGGATGCTCAACAATGGCCAATGCCGCTGTTGAGAAGTTAACGGTGAGTGGGAATCAAATTCTTGCGGGCGGAGAAAACACAAGCTTTGCAGGACCTAGCCTATTTTGGAGTAACACGGGGTGGGGCGCTGAAAAATTTTATACAGCAGAAACAGTAGCAAAGGCAAAAACTGAATTTAATGCAACATTAATTCGTGCAGCTATTGGCCATGGTACGAATACTGGTAGTAGTTTGAACTTTGATTGGGAGGGCAATATGAGCCGTCTTGATACTGTTGTAAACGCAGCTATTAGCGAAGATATGTACGTTATTATTGATTTTCATAGCCATGAAGCACATACCGATCAAGCAACTGCAGTTCGCTTTTTTGAAGACGTAGCTACCAAATATGGGCAGTACGACAATGTTATTTATGAAATTTATAACGAGCCGTTACAAATCTCGTGGGTTAACGATATTAAGCCTTACGCAGAAACAGTTATTGATAAAATTAGAGCAATCGACCCTGATAACTTAATTGTGGTTGGAACGCCTACGTGGTCGCAAGATGTCGATGTGGCATCACAAAACCCAATTGATCGCGCCAATATTGCTTACACTCTGCATTTTTATGCTGGCACACATGGTCAATCGTATCGAAATAAAGCACAAACAGCACTCGATAACGGCATTGCACTATTCGCCACAGAGTGGGGAACAGTCAATGCTGATGGTAATGGTGGTGTTAATATCAATGAAACCGATGCATGGATGGCATTTTTTAAAACAAACAATATTAGCCACGCTAACTGGGCTTTAAACGATAAAAACGAAGGTGCATCGTTATTTACTCCAGGCGGTAGTTGGAATTCACTAACATCGTCAGGCTCTAAAGTTAAAGAGATCATTCAAGGTTGGGGTGGTGGTAGTAGCAATGTTGATTTAGATAGTGACGGGGATGGCGTAAATGACAGCCTTGATCAGTGCGATAATACTCCCGCAGGTACAACGGTTGATAGTATTGGCTGCGCGGTAACCGATAGCGATGCCGATGGTATAAGCGATAATGTTGATCAATGTCCTAATACAACAGTAGGTGAAGCTGTTAATAATGTAGGTTGCGTTGTCGAAGTAGTTGAGCCACAAAGCGATGCGGATAACGATGGTGTGAATGATGATATTGATCAGTGCCCAGATACACCCGCTGGTACAAGTGTTGATACAAACGGATGCAGTGTTGTAAGTTCAACAGATTGTAATGGTATTAATGCATACCCTAATTGGGTGAACAAAGATTACTCAGGTGGTCCGTTTACTCACAATAACACCGACGATAAAATGCAATATCAAGGCAATGCATACAGCGCAAATTGGTATACAAATAGCCTTCCAGGAAGTGATGCTTCGTGGACGCTTCTTTATACTTGTAATTAAGCACGTTTTATAAAATATGCGAAGAAGGTAAATAATACATTTACCTTCTCTTTTTATACAAAATGTTAGCCCTTATAGACACTTTGGTGTTGAGCAGCAATGTTGTAGCTTGGAGAGTTTATGTTATCTATATAGCGCCAATCGGTTGTGATTTGCTCTTTAGTAATAGTCAGTAACATATATCCACGGTGTGATAAGTCACAATAGTTTAAGTCGTTTATTAACAATGAAAGTGAGTCAGCCATCTGCTTTGCTTGTGCTGTATTAAGCGCTAAATAATGCTCCATACCCGGGGATGTAACACCAGGTGTTGCAAACTCTACTCCTACGCTTTCGCCTTTTGCATTTTTTAATGTGCCATGCCACGCATTGTGCGTATCACCTGCAACCACTACTAACTTTTTATTTAATGCAGTAACGCTTTTGTATAATGCTTCGCGCTCGCTTGGGTAACCATCCCACGCATCTAAATTATAAGGCATTAAAGTATTTACGCGTGCGAGTTGCGCGGGTGTTACCGCTTTATTTTCTAACACGGCTTTTTTAATGGCAACAAGCTCTTTTAACACCTGCGGTATTTTAGTGCGATCGGATTGCGAGAATATTTCAGTAGGTAGCCACATTTTAGTCATCAATACTTGCTGGCCCAATACTTGCCATTTTGCATTTGATTTAGTTATTGCACTCGTGAGCCAGTTTAGTTGTGTGTTACCTAGTAACTGCCTATTTGGATTATTTAAATCACTGGCAAAGCGAGCAACATCCATTTGTTTGGTCTCTAGGTTTTTATAGTCGCTGTAAGCGAGTTGTTTATCGCGTGCTATTACGCGCGTATCTAGCATATGTAAGCTTATTAAATTACCAAAATCGAAGGTGCGATATATTTGCGGGCTTTGTTCGCCCATAGGCGGTCTAATTGGCAGCCATTCGTAATAGGCTTGAATAGCTGCTGCACGGCGCTTAAAAAAGTCACCTTCATCAGGGGTATGATTTTCAGCACCACTTTTATAGGTATCGTTGGTAACTTCGTGATCATCCCATATTGCGATAAAAGGCGCTGCAGCATGAAGTGCTTGAAGGCCTTGGTCTGTTCTGTAAATAGCATAGCGCTTACGATAGTCGCTAAGGGTAATAATTTCACCGCTGTTATCGGCTGCTAATTGGCGGCCAATTTTTTCAGCATTTTCGGTAGCGTATCCGCCCATTGGGTATTCGTAAATGTAATCTCCCAAATGCAGGACCACATCTAAATCTTTTTGCTTAGCGGCATCTGTGTAGGCATTAAAGTACCCAGCAGGGTAGTTTGAGCACGACACAACAGCCATTTTAATTTGTTCAATGTTATTTATTGGTAGTGTTTTAGCACGGCCAATAGGGCTTTGTGTTTGCAAACCTATAAAACGATAAAAGTACTCTGTGTTTGGAGTAAGTTCTTGCACATCTATTTTTATTGTAAAGTCTCTGCTTTTATCTGTTTGTTCGCGCCCGCTGCGAATAATGTTTTTAAATTGAGAGTCACTTGCCAGCTCCCAAGCAACAGTAACTTCAAAATTTGATTGAGAAGGAGTTGCACGTGTCCAAATTATTAAAGCATGACTAAGCGGGTCGCCACTCGCTACACCGTGTTTAAATTCAATAGCCGATAGAGGTTTGTTTATTAATGTTTGAGCACAACCTGTAATGGCACTCGATACTGCGACGGTAAATATGCTTGCTGCTGAGGTTTTTAAAAAATTTCGACGTGATGAAAGAGTCATACTGCACTTTTTAAATTATTTATAGTGGTGCGTATTTTAACGATTAGATATGACGTTTTTATAAACGCTAAATGTATTTAGTGTGACGGTATTAATACATTAAAACCCTTTTATTTATTAACTAAAAAGTAGTCAAAAAATTAAATCAAATGGTTAAATTAACGAGGGATGAATTTTTTAAATTAAAGTGATGCGTGTAAAGTTGTTTAATTACAACTGGTTAAGATTTGTTTTTATGTTGGCACAACCCTTGAGTATATAACTACGTCTAAACAATACACAAACAAGGAATACCATTATGAAACATTCAATTAAAATCGCTATGGCAAGTTTATTAGTATTAGGTTCTGCGCAAGTACACGCAACAGAAGTGGACCTAGATGTAACTGATATATTAACTCAAAGTGTAGCAAGCTATGTTAAGCAAACCACAATCGAGCTTGAAAAATCACTAAAGGAAACGCTTTATTTTGATGCTAAAACTGTTTTAGAGGGTTTATTAGATGAGCCCGTTTTAACAGATAGCACAACGCTTAAAAATACTGACGCTAGCGTTAAAAACGTAAAATAAACCACTTAAAGGATTAAAACGATGAGCAGTGAACTTGGATTATTTGCATTAATGTTAGCACCCGTAGTCAGTATGATTAGCGCTTATTACTCGGTTCAAGTGTTTAAAGCTATGGGAGGTTGGTTTAATCTTTAGCCAATTATATAGCTGGTAATTAATTCGATTCATACAAAGCTGATCGACTTAGCAAAAGCGCACGTAAATAAAGGCAGAGTGTTTGAAATAAGTAGACTTTATGAAACGTGCGATTTTTCCATTACCCATTTTTATGTTACCTGAAGGTTATACGCGATTACGCATATTTGAGCCTCGCTACTTAAATATGGTTAAAACCGCATTAAAAAATAATACAGGGTTTGTGCTTTGTACGTTCGAGCATGACACGCCTTTTAATATAAGTGCGCAAGGTTGCCTTGTTGATATTATTGATTTTGACCAAGACGATAACGATGTATTATTAATTGATGTATTTGCATCGCAAAATGTGCAAATTAATGATGTTTATCAAGACGAAGACGAATTACGTCATGGCCTAGTATCGCCTTGTAATACGCCGTATTGGTACAAAAATTCTAACAACCAAATTGGTGAACATTATCTATTACACGACGCGCTTAAAAACGTGTTTCAAGGTAATCCGGAACTTAATTTGTTGTACAAGAAAACTCATTTTGACAAGCTTCCATGGATTGCAGCACGTTGGCTAGAACTCCTACCTGTTTCTATTGAGAAAAAACAGCAACTTGCATTTGAAACGAATTTTGATAACTTACTGAATTTCCTCCATACTGTGATTAATAACGAATTTGCCTAAATTTTATGATCCTAAATTAATTATTGCCCGTATTACTTAATACAAAAGCAATAACGGGATAAATTATTATGGTAAGTCAACAACAGTCACCACGTTGTGAACCTAATACAGGTAAGTACACTGCCATGCCAGAAACGCCGAGTAAAGAGCTCATGCAAGCGCTTATAGATGTTGCGCAATCACGCGATAAAAAAGCGTTTTCATATTTATTTGAATACTTTGCGCCAAAAATTAAACGCTTTGGAATTAAGCAGTTTGGTGTTGAAGCCCAAGCCATGGAGCTTGTGCAAGAAACATTAACGTCTGTTTGGCGTAAAGCACATTTGTATCATAGTGAAAAAGGCGCTGCTACTACGTGGGTTTATACCGTTATGCGTAACGCTTCGTTCGATATGCTTCGTAAAATGAAAAGTAATAAAGAAGAAAATATAAGCGAAGATATTTGGCCGTTACTAAACGACTCACAAGATACGCATCACGAATACAGTGATCATTTAGAAGATAAGCAAATTAAGCGCTATTTAGACAAATTACCAATTGCTCAACGCGAAGTGGTAAGAGGCGTTTATTTTCAAGATATGTCGCAAGAGCAACTTGCACATCAACTTAATATTCCAGTAGGCACGGTAAAATCACGGTTACGTTTGGCCTTGCAAAAATTACGTAATGAAATGGGAGATCAGCATGATTAAACATCACCCGAGTGAAACTTTACTGACACAGTATTGCGATGCATCACTTGCTACATCATTGAGTTTAGCCGTTTCTATTCACGTAGACATGTGCTCTGTGTGCCAAGCTAAAGTAGCTAAAATTGAAGCAAGTAATGCAAATGCATTATTTAGTGAAGAGCCTGCTCAATTTGAGAAACCTCAAACTGAGAGATCTGATTTACTTGAAGAATTTGAACTAAATGTACTTGATATGATAATGTCTGATGATTCTATTGATGAAGTTTACGAAGTAGAGCCTGTCTCTATTAAAGTGAATGAGCATAACTATCAGCTTCCACGTGCTTTAACACGTATTTCTCATAGCAAATTTACACAAGTTGGTAAGTTGGCACGATCTCGCGTTTCGCTTGATGATGGTGCGCTGCGTTCTAGCTTGCTACATATTGATGCCGGTGGCGAAATTCCTGAGCATACACATACTGGATTTGAAGTTACTTTACTACTAGACGGTGAGTTTAGTGATGAAGATGGTAATTACGTACCAGGCGACTTTATTTGGCAAGATGGTAGTCATCAACACACACCTTTAACGAAAGATGGATGTTTATGCTTTACAGTTGTCAGTAGTGCGCTACATTTTAATAAGGGCTTCAGCAAGTTACTAAATCCAATAGGTAATTTGATTTACTAAGAGAATATATGCATACAGATATAATAAAAATAGGTATAAGCGCCTGCTTAGCAGGCGAAAAAGTTAGATTTGACACAGGACATAAAAAGTCAAATTTTTGTATGGACGAGCTAGGTAAACACGTTGAATACACACGGTTTTGTCCGGAAGTAGCTGTTGGTTTACCGATACCTCGTCCAACTATTCGCCAAGTTAAAGTGGGCGATACTATTAAAGTATGCCGACCAGATGGCACCGGCGAAGTAGGCCAACAACTTACTGAATATGGTAAAAAAGTTGCAACTGAACAAGCTAAAGAATTAAGTGGATTTGTATTTTGTGCAAAAAGCCCAAGCTGCGGCATGGAGCGCATTAAAATATACAACGAAGCAGGAACAGGTAATACCTCAGAAGGCGTTGGTTTTTTTGCTGAGCAAATAATGAAGCACAACCCATTATTGCCATGTGAAGAAAACGGACGTTTAAACGACATGCATTTACGTGAAAACTTTGTAATGAGAATTTACGTATTTAAAAATTGGCAAAAGTTAGTACAAGAACCACTAACGGTTCACAAGCTTACTCAATTTCATTCTCAGTATAAGTACTTGTTAATGGCTCATAATTATCAAGCTTATCGTGATTTGGGTAACCTGCTTGGAACATACGTAGGTGATGATATAAATGCAGTTGCTGATGAATATATTCTAGGTTTGATGACGGGTCTTAAAAAACCGGCTTCTCGCAGAAATAACTGCAACACGCTAATGCATTTACAAGGTTACTTTAAAACAGATTTATCGAAGGTTGAAAAACAAGAACTTCGTGATGCGATAGATGAATACCGCGAGGGGTTGGTGCCATTGTATGTACCACTTACTTTGTTAAAACATCATTTGAAAGTTCATCCAAATGAGTACCTTGAAAAACAAGTGTTTTTTAACCCATACCCTCACGATTTAAAACTACGATTTGGTATTTAATGGATACATTATTTTGGTTTAGGCGCGATTTGCGCCTTTTTTCTAACGAAGCGTTAATTCAAGCGCTAAATAATGGCGCTAAACACGCCATTTTTTTTGTGTCTGAAAAACAGTGGCAACAACACCAAACTGCGCCCATTCAGATTGACTTACTCAAGCGCCGAGTTACTTACCTTCAATTTCAGCTTGCTGATTACGGCATTATTTTACATGTTATTGAAGCGCCAAGCTTTTCTGATTGTGAGCGTGAGCTTATTGATTTTTGTAAAGCAAACGATATAAAACACGTAATTGCTAATACAGAATATGAGCTTAATGAAGCAAATCGCGATAAAGCAATTTTGCATAAATGCGATGAGCTTTCTATTACTTTTACTTTGTACGAAGGTGATTTAATTGCACCTGTTGGAACGGTTAAAAATCAAAGTAATGAAATGTATAAAGTATTTACTCCTTTCAAACGAGCATGGTTAAAGCAGTATCAAGATACACACTTTAGTTTGCCTCAATGGCCTTTAACTTCTGAGCCAACAAAATTTGATGAAAGCGGCTTACTAAAAAGTGATGGATGCTCGGATAAGTGGCCGGTTGACGACGAAACACTTTCTACTGTGGTCGATAACTTTATATGTGACAAACTTACAAGCTACGATGATCAGCGTGATATACCCAGCGTAAAAGGCACATCAGGTTTAAGCCCGTATTTAGCACTTGGTATTGTAAGCACAAAACAGCTGCTTATTAATATTCAGCAGCGTTATCCTGATATTTTAACTACGTCAAAAAGTAAAACGTTTACGTGGATTAACGAGCTTGTTTGGCGCGAATTTTACAGGCATTTGATTGCTGAATTTCCGAAGCTTTCGCGCGGTGACAACTTTAACGAAAAGTATAACGCCGTAGTGTGGCGTAAAAGCGAAAATGAATTTACAGCATGGTGTGAAGGGCGAACAGGTTATCCGTTAGTGGATGCTGCAATGCTACAATTAAAGCAAACCGGTTGGATGCACAATCGTTTACGTATGGTTGTTGCGAGCTTTTTAACTAAGCATTTATTAATAGACTGGCGCGAAGGTGAGCGCTTTTTTATGCAGCACCTAATTGATGGCGATTTAGCCTCAAATAATGGTGGCTGGCAGTGGGCTGCAAGTACCGGGTGTGATGCTCAGCCTTACTTTAGAGTTTTTAACCCTATCAGACAAAGCGAGCGCTTTGATCCAACTGGCAAGTTTATCCGTAAGTATTTGCCAGAGCTTGAAAACGTGCCAGATAAACACATTCATTTTCCACACACTTATTTAGCCGCAATAGGTAAAGATAAGGAATGTTACTGGCCAGCAATAGTTGATCATAAAGCGGCACGAGAACGTGCACTTGCTGCATTTAAGGTGTGATATGGATAACCAGTTACCAGTAGATAAATTTGTTGAAATATACCAACAGCTTGATAGCACTAATCTTGATTTATTGAGTGATATTTACTGTGACGACATACAGTTTATAGACCCAATGCATGAAATTAACGGCATTGTAGAATTGCGCAGGTACTTTGCTAACTTATATAGCAATGTTAAGCATTGCCAGTTTGATATTAGTGATTCGTTTAATAGTGGAAACAATGCTTTTATTTATTGGACTATGCACTATGCACATCCAAAGCTTTCATCAGGTAAAACTATTTCGGTAGAAGGTCATAGCAAGCTTATTTTTAAAGACGGCAAAATTATAAAGCACAGAGACTACTTTAATATGGGCGAGTTGTTATACAAACACATTCCTTTACTTGGTAGCGTTATAAAGCTAATTGATAAAAGGGCAGGTTAATTATGATCACACTTATAACGGGTGCTACTTCTGGTATTGGTGAGCAGTTAGCAATTAAATATGCGCAGTTGGGAGACACTGTTATTGCTTGTGGCCGTAATAGTGAAAAGCTCGCTGAGCTTGCTAAATACGACAATATTCAAGCGTGTAAATTTGATGCAACTAATCTACAAGACATTAAAGAGTCTACTATTGGCTTTCCTCATTTTGACCGTGTTATTTTAAACGCCGGTAATTGTGAATACATAGATGACGCGCGAAATTTTGATAGTGCATTGTTTGAACGTGTAATAAACGTAAATTTACTCTCTATGGGGTATTGCCTTGAGGCGTTACTTCCTAAAATAAATTCAGGTGGTCAGCTTGTTTTGGTCAGCTCAAGTGTTACCTACCTTGCGCTACCTCGTTCAGAAGCTTATGGTGCATCAAAAGCGGGTGTAAGTTACTTAGCAAAAAGCTTAGCTGTTGATTTAGATGATGTTGATGTGACTTTAGTTCACCCTGGCTTTGTGAAAACTCCGCTTACTAATAAAAATGATTTCCCGATGCCTATGGCCGTTACCGCTGAAAAAGCCGCAGACTATATGATTAAGGGAATACATAAGCGCCGAAAAGATGTTCACTTTCCGTACCGTTTTACACTTATATTAAAGGCATTACGTATTTTGCCACTCCCAATTTGGCTTAAAATCGCAAAAGGATTAGCCCGTTGAAAAAAATAGCAATAATAGGAACTGGTGTATCTGGTTTAACATGTGGGCATTTGCTTCATAAACATTACGATGTAACCGTATTTGAAAAAAATGATTATATGGGTGGCCACACTGCAACGGTTGATGTTGATGTGTGCGGCATAAAATACGCAATAGATACTGGTTTTATTGTATTTAATGACAGAACTTACCCATATTTTGAAAAGTTACTATCGCGTATTGGTGTAGATAAACAAACAACGCAGATGAGCTTTAGTGTTCATAACGAAGCCACTGGCTTTGAATACAATGGCCATACGTTTACAAGCCTGTTTGCACAGCGTCGTAATATTTTTAGACCTAAGTTTTGGCGATTATTGTACGACATTGTTAGGTTTAACAAATTGTGTAAAGCACTACATGAAAAAGATGATTACCAGTCTGATCAATCATTAGGGCAATTGCTTAGTGACAATCACTTTAATGACTTTTTTAAATACCATTATATTCTTCCGATGGGCGCAGCTATTTGGTCTACCAGTATTAAAGAAATGGAAAATGTAGGCGTTGAATTTTTTGTTAAGTTCTTCTTTAATCATGGCCTTTTAGATGTAACAAATAGACCACAGTGGTATGTAGTACCAGGTGGCTCTCGTCAGTATATTAAGCCACTGATCAGAGGCTTTGCTGATAAAATTAAACTTAATACAGATATTAAATCTGTTACGCGTCAAAATGATGAAGTAACAATAGAGTTTGCCAATGGTGAATTAAGTAAGTTTGATAAAGTAATATTTGCTTGTCATTCAGATCAGGCGCTTGCACTACTTGGTGATGCTACTGAGCAAGAAAAGTCAGTATTGGGTGCAATAGTTTACACTGAGAATTCAGTTGTGCTGCACACCGATACAAACCTTTTACCTGATAGAAAAGCGGCATGGGCAAGTTGGAACTACCTACTTAATAACAACACTGATAAAGCAGCTGTTGTTACTTACCAAATGAATATTTTGCAAGGTATACAATCGGATACACAGTTTTGTGTAACGCTTAATCACCTTGAAGGAATAAGCCAAAGTAAAATTTTGCGCGAGTTTACTTATCATCACCCTGTATTTAACCAAGAGTCAATTGCTGCTCAAAAGCTTAAACACAGTATTGATGGACAAAACAATAGTTATTTTTGTGGTGCTTATTGGTACAATGGTTTTCATGAAGATGGCGTACACAGTGGTGTAGATGTAGCCAAGCAACTTGGGGTCGAATTTGACTAGTGCAGTGTATTTAGGCGATGTAAAACATCGCCGTTTTGCTGTTAAAGAACATCGTTTTAGTTACCCTTTGTATATGATGTGGGTAGATTTAAATAATCCTCAACATCTAAATGGTGTGCATAAACACCTAGGTACGTCAGGCTTAAAAGCGTTAAAATTTAATGAAGCTGATTATCTTAAAGGCACTTCAGAACTTGCTAAACGACCTCTTATTGAGCGTGCGCATGATCAACTTGCCAATTTAGGTATTACTGAAACCTTTTCTCATATTTACATGTTAGGGCAGCTTCGTTGTTTTGGTGTGTATTTTAGCCCTGTTAATTTTTACTTTTTTGGCCACAACGACACCCGTTTTAAGTATATGATAGCTGAAGTAAGTAATACACCATGGAACGAACGTCATTATTATTTAGTCCCTTTAGAAAAAAAAGTGAACTTTAAGAAGGTTTTTTCCGTATCACCTTTTATGAATCTAGATATGAACTATCATTGGCATGTTAAACAATCGCCTGATAAAACATTGATACACATTGAAAATAAGCGAAATGAAGAGTTATTATTTGATGCAACACTTCGCTTAAAACGTAAAGAACTCACTAACGAAGAGATTAATAAGTTGTTTAAACGTTTTCCGGCCATGACATGGTCTATTTTCAAAGGTATTTATTATCAAGCATTAAAGTTGTTTATAAAGCGAGTACCTTTTTTAGGTCACTCAGGTAAGCCATAAAGCACATAGGTAGTCAGGACAATTAATAGGTATTTTAATGGATAAAGTGTCGAGCTTAAATTGCGAACAAAGCACTAGTTGGTTAACTAATATATATAAAAAATTAGTGACTAAAGCCTTTTCGTCAATTGAAACAGGTCAAGTTGTTTTAATTGAAGGAAATGAGCGCACAGTTTTTGGTGATGTATCGTCTGCGTTAAAAGCAACAGTAACAGTTAATGATAAAGCTATGTATAAAGCGTTTGCGTTATCTGGAAGCGTTGGCGCTGGCGAAGCGTATATTTTGGGACATTGGTCTTGTGACAACTTAACTTCATTCATTGAGATATTTGCTATAAATGAAAAGCAACTTGATGAGTTTGAAAAAAAATTCGCATTTTTTAGTAATATCGCACACCGATTTAATCACATAAAAAACAAAAATTCAGAATCGGGTTCTAAGAAAAATATTGTTGCTCATTACGACTTAGGTAATGATTTGTACGAATCATTTTTAAGTAAAGAAATGCTTTACTCAAGTGCTGTATATCCTACAAAAGAAGCCACACTTGAAGAGGCTCAACAATACAAGCTTAAACGCATTTGTGAGCAAGTTGAGCTTCAAAAAAATGATTCAGTAATCGAAATTGGTACAGGGTGGGGGGCATTTGCTATATATGCAGCCACACATTACGATTGCCATGTAACAACAACAACCATATCTGATGAGCAACATGATTATGTAGCTAACAAGATTGTTGAGCTTGGTCTTGAAAGTAAAATAACATTACTTAAGCTCGACTACAGACTACTAAAAGGTAAATACGACAAGCTTGTTTCTATTGAAATGATAGAAGCGGTTGGTCATGATTATTTGCCGAGCTTTTTCACTCAGTGTGGTGAGCTCCTAAAAGACGATGGTGCCATGCTTATTCAAGCAATTACTATTGGCGATCAGCGTTATAAGCATTATTTAAAAAACTCTGACTTTATCCAGCAGTATATTTTTCCGGGCGGATGTTTGCCATCGCTTAACGAAATGAGTGAGCAGATTAAAAATAATACCGATATGGTTATTCATACTGTTAATGATATTGGTGCTCACTACGCACGAACATTAGCAGATTGGCGAACTCGTTTTATAAAAAGCTGGCCTGATTTAGACCGCTCTAAATTTGATGAACGCTTTTATCGTTTATGGTTATTTTATTTTGCTTATTGTGAAGGTGCGTTTAGAGCCAGAGCAACAAGTACGGTACATTTAATGGCGCGTAAACCTCGTTTTACTAGTGATAACGATGATATTGCGCTCGGTTACTAATTTTGTTTTATTTCAAGCAGTGTGGTTTTTATCATTGCTGCTTGAAGCCAATTCGCTACTTTTTAGTGGCTTGATTATTGTTTTAATGTTTTGTTTGTCAAAGCAGAAAAAACAAGACTCCTTACTATTAATTAAAGCCCTACCTTTAGCACTATTGTTAGAATTTATAGCGGTAAAGTTAGGCTTGTTAGAATTTAAAGTTTATCCCTTCCCTCTATGGCTCGTCTTTTTATGGGCTGCATTATTACTTTCTTTGAATACCTCTATGGTTTTTTTGAGTAAATTAAAGCTTTGGCAGGCCTTTTTGGTATGTATGGCATTTGCGCCAGCAAGTTATTGGGCTGGAGCGCGCTTTGAAGTAATAAGTTTAGGTTTACCTTTATGGCAATTCTGGCTCGTTTACGGGGCGCTTTGGTCTACAGTGTTTACTGTTATTCTTTTCATAAACCAAAAAATCAAGTTATTCATCAATCGCTGATCTTCCACAATTTCTATTTCGTAACATTACCCATTGACTCAAAGGGAGCTTATTTTGAAATTTTTACTAAAGGCAGTTACTTTTTATTTGCTTACCACTTCAATTGTTTTAGCTAACACACAATTTAATAAAGTAGGCGAAGCACGAATGGAGTATTTATTTTGGGATGTATATGACGCTGTGCTATTTACCCCTTCAGGTAATTACAGCGCAGGAACACATCCTGTTAAGTTTAAGCTTACCTATTTGCGTGACTTTGACGCTAAAGAAATAGTAAAAGCAACAAATGAGCAGTGGGAACATCTTGGAAAAACAGGGCTGGCAGACAAATACGACAGTAAATTGTTGTCTATTTGGCCTGATATAAAAAAGGGTGACTCACTAACATTAGTGACAAATGAGCAAGGTATGAGCACTTTTTATCATAATGATGAAAAAATGGGTGAAATTGATGAACCTCAATTTTCGAGTGACTTTTTAGCTATTTGGCTTGATGAAAAAACCTCTGAGCCAAAATTACGAAAGCAATTATTAGGGAATTAATATGAACATATTAAACACGTTAAAAGCAGCTGTTATGAGCCTCTCGGCTCTACTTTTAATTAGCTGTTCGGCACCAAATGTTGAACATTATAAAAATACATCGCCAAATTTTGACTTTAAAACCTTTTTTAGCGGAAATTTGAAAGCCTATGGTGTTGTACAAGACTTTAAAGGCGAATTGACCCGAAAGCTTGTCGTAGATATGAATGCGACTTGGGACGGTAACCAGGGCGTTATTGAAGAAGACTTTATTTATGATGATGGCGAAACCCAAAAGCGAATCTGGAAAATAACGTTAAATGAAGACAATAGTTTAACGGGGACAGCAGCTGATGTTATAGGTACAGCAAAAGGCAAAAGTGACGGCAGCGTATTTCATTGGAATTATGATGTAGAGCTTCCATACGATGGCAGTACTTTAGAAGTGAATTTTGACGATTGGATGTACCTGGTTACACAATCGCGCTTGATAAACCGCACATCTATTGTTAAGTTTGGAGTCGAGGTCGGGGAAGTGACCTTAGTTATCGAAAAAATATAGCTTATTTACCCAGTTGTTTAACTTGCGCCAAAATTGTACTCAAATTAAGTCTTTGTTAACCCAACACGCTGTATTCTACCGAGAATTATTTAAATTTTACTCATTTTTTAAGAATTTAAGCAAAAAATGCAATTTGCTGTTGCTAACTCTTTAAAAATGCATAAAGATAGGTTTTGCGAAGGCAAAATAATAACGAATAGGAATCTAACAATGAATAAAGCTCAATTAGTTGAAAAAATTGCTACTGATGCAGAAATCTCTAAAGCCGCTGCTACTCGTGCTCTTGACGCGTTTACAGGTGCTGTAACTTCTTCTTTAAAAGAAGGTGATTCAGTAGCATTAGTTGGTTTTGGTACTTTCTCAGTAAAAGAACGTGCAGCTCGCACTGGCCGCAACCCACAAACGGGTGCTGAGATCCAAATCGCAGCGGCAACTATCCCAAGCTTTAAAGCAGGTAAAGGTCTTAAAGACCAAGTAAACCCTTAATAGGTTTAACGAATTAAAATAAAAAAAGAGCTATTTAGCTCTTTTTTTTTATGTTTAATAAAGACATCAATTGATGCCTTTATATTATAAATTTATGCTTTTAAGGCTTTATCGCCTCGGCCAATGCCAACAGCACCAGAACGTACAACTTCAATAATATCGGTTTCATGGCGAAGTGTGTCTAAAAACGATTCTATTTTGTCTGTACTGCTCACTAGTTGCAGGCTATAGCTTTGTCGGCCCATATCTAAAATAACACCCTGAAACACATCAACTACGCGGGTAACCGCTGCACGAGTCGTCTCGTCTTGAGCAAATACCTTAACAAGCAATAACTCTCGCTCAATGTGACTCATTTCTGTTAAATCGATAATTTTAAGCACGTCGACTAATTTGTTAACTTGTTTTGTGATCTGTTCAACCACTCTGTCATCACCCATGGTGGTAATGGTAATACGTGATAACGACTGATCATCAGTTGTGCCAACAGTTAGGCTGTCAATGTTGTATGCACGTTGTGAAAAAAGCCCAACAATACGCGACAGTGCACCTGGTTCGTTTTCCAATAGAATAGATAAAATACGACGCATTATGCTTTTACTCCTTTACGTAACCACATCTCATCAATGCCACCTAACTTGATTTGCATTGGGTATACATGTTCTTTCTCGTCTACAAGAATATCTAAAAAGACTAAACGATCGTTTATGCTCATAGCTTTATCGATTGCAGGTTGTAACTCATCAAGTGTGTTTACTTTAATACCCACATGCCCGTAGCTTTCAACCAACTTAACAAAATCAGGCAGCGAGTCCATGTAAGATGATGAATGACGACCGCCGTAAACCATATCTTGCCATTGGCGTACCATACCTAAAGAGCGGTTATTGAGTGATACAACTTTTACAGCTAGGTTGTACTGCAAGCAGGTAGATAGCTCTTGAATATTCATTTGAATAGAGCCATCACCCGTAATACATACAGATTCTTTATCAGGAAAGGCTAATTTTACGCCCATAGCAGCAGGTAAGCCAAAGCCCATAGTGCCTAGGCCGCCTGAATTTATCCACTGACGAGGATGCTTAAATGGGTAATATTGCGCTGCAAACATTTGGTGCTGACCAACGTCAGAACTTACGTAAGCATCGCCATTAGTGGCTTTATAAACAGCTTCAATTACGGCTTGTGGCTTAATTTTGTCGCCATCTGTGTTGTAGCTTAAACATTTTTGTTCACGCCAGCTGATAATTTGGCGCCACCAATCTTCTTGCGCGCTGCGATCTATTTTAATTGGGCTTTTATCAATACCCGTTTGTAGTTGTTCTAGTACTGTTGCTAAGCAACCTACAACCGGTATATGCGCTTTGATTGTTTTTGAAATTGAAGTTGGATCTACATCTACATGTACAATTGTGGCATTTGGACAAAACTTTTTAACGTTATTAGTTACTCGATCATCAAAACGAGCACCAAGCGCTAAAATCACATCGGCGTTTGCCATTGCTTTGTTGGCCTCAAGCGTACCGTGCATGCCTAGCATACCTACAAAGTTTGGATGTACACCTGATATGCCGCCAAGCCCCATTAGTGTATTGGTAATGGGCGCATTTAACGACTCAACTAAATGCGTTAATTGCTCTGACGTATTTGAAATAACAATACCACCGCCAGAATAGATAACCAGTTTTTTGGCCTCTAGAATAGTTGTTACCGCTTTACGAATTTGTTTTGAATGCCCTTTAGTATTAGGGCTGTATGTTCTTAGCTCTGTTGTTTTAGGAAATTCGTATTCAAACTTTATAGCAGGGTTAAGCATATCTTTAGGAAGCTCAACTACAACAGGTCCAGGACGACCTGTACTGGCTATATAAAAGGCTTTAGCTAAGATTGTTGGGATTTCTTTAGCACTTCTACAGTTAAAGCTGTGTTTAACTATAGGGCGAGAACAGCCAACAATATCAGTTTCTTGGAATGCATCGTCGCCAATTAAACTTGTAGGCACTTGGCCTGACAATACAACCATAGGAATTGAATCCATGTAGGCCGTTGCAATACCCGTTATACAGTTTGTAGCGCCAGGGCCTGAGGTTGCAAGTACAACACCAACGTCTCCAGTAGCACGAGCATAACCATCAGCCATATGTGTGGCAGCTTGTTCATGACGTACTAATATATGCTCAATATCATCTTGCTGAAAAAGTGCATCATATAAGTCTAAAACCGAACCACCGGGGTAGCCAAATATGTATTTTACCTTTAACTCTTTTAATGCCTGAACTACTAGTTCAGAGCCATTATATTCTTGTTTGCTCATCCTCATTCCTCTGTGCGCTTTTTTATGCATAAAAAAACCCCCGCGTAGTGCGAGGGTTTTTAAAAAGCAGTATCACCTTTTAATACATCCCCGCTGGGCTTATAACTAAGACCAGTACGAGTACGACTAAAAGGTTAATTTGTGTGTTCATAGTTTTTACTCTACTTAGCAAAACACTGCTTTTAAATTAAAAATTCTGTATATGTTTATTTTTAAGGGTTTTGAACCCTTATGTCAACCTTGAAAGTGGTTTTTTGCATTTTAAATTCGTTTTGTAGCTTTCTTTAATTTAAATCTGCAGAAATGCTGTATTTAACTGAGTTAACCAGCAGAAATTATGCGTTTTAGGTTGTGTGTTTGATTTTAGTTATAAAAGAGTGCGAAAGACCATTAACTTTTATTGCACATGTTAACTATATGTTTTTATCGCATGTTTAAATTTCTATTATTAGGTATGATTACTACATAATTATGTTTGAGGAAAACACAGTGAAAAAAGTGACGTTAATTGCGCTTTAACTACGCTATTAAGCCCTATAGTAGCGGCTAATAATTTAAGCCCGCATGATGTTGGTATAACTAACGAAGAACGTATTTTATATTGGCTTAAAAAAAGAGACCAAATATCCTCTAGTGAGTTAGATAGTTCATTTAAGTCATATATGAGTAACAAAGAAGTTGCCAATCACTCAATTAAAAATGGCTTTAGGCAATTTAAATCCTCCTCTACGGATTTTTCAAACACAAATAAACAACAAGCCGCTTTTTCAACGTCGCTAGTGCCTGATCAAAGCGTTAATGATGTAAAAGTGTTAGCTATCTTAATTGATTTTCCTGACCTCAAACATGACGATAATCGACTTGTAGAGCAAGACACAGACATGTTTTACGCTGATTATTCAACTGAACACTATCAGCAAATGCTTTTTAATACTCAAGGTTATGCGGGCCCTGATGGACAAAGCTTATCAACGGCTGCAGATTATTATAAAGCAGCATCTGGTAATAGCTTAAACTTTAACGGGCAGGTATATGGCTGGGTAACCGCTGATAGCAATGCAAAAATATATGGTGAACGCCAAGGCAGTACACGTGATAAAAATGCGCCCGCTTTAGTCAAAGAGGCTGTGGAGAAGGCGGTTGCAAAGTTTAATATTAATTTAGCGGACTATGATTTAACTGATTTAGATGATGTTGATGGCGATGGCATCCTCAACGAGCCTAATGGAATTATTGATCATGTAATGATTTTTCATTCAAGTATTGGTGAGGAGTCAGGTGGCGGTTACCTAAGCACCGACGCTATTTGGTCGCACCGCTACTATGTATTTGATGAAAATAGCGGGCCGAGCGAGATTGCAGGCAGCAGTATTAAGCTCTCTGGTTACACAATTAATCCAATTGATGCTGGGATTGGCGTGGTGGTGCATGAGTTTGGGCATGACTTGGGATTATTAGATGAATACGACTTACAATCTAACACGGTAGGTGAGCCTGTCGCGTCTTGGTCAGTTATGTTGACAGGAAGTTGGGCAGGTTCTCCACGAGGCTCTGAGCCTGTTATGTTTAGCCCTTATGCGCTTGAATATTTACAAAATCGATACCAGGGTAATTGGGTTAATCAGCTCACGCTTGATATGGATGCGATAGATGCTAACGCACAGCAAACATTAATTAATACTGCGAGTACTTCACAACTGCAAAGCCAAATAAAAATAACACTGCCATCTCGACTCGAAAAATTTAAAACGCCAGTAGAAGGCGATTTTCAATACTATTCAAATACGGGCGACAATATTAGTAATAGCTTAGTTAATACAGTAACGCTACCAAACACGACTGAGGCACTTACTTTAAGCTTTATTGCTTATTACAGTATTGAGCGCGACTATGATTTAGTACAGGTAAAAGTAAATGGGGAGCCTATTGCTAGTAATTATACGCAAGCAATAAACCCATACTATGGTGACATTGGTCCGTATATATCAGGTGATTCATTTTTTAATAGTGATGCTAAGCAACCTAACGGCTATTTAACCCATAAGTTTGATTTATCAGCTTATGCTGGGCAAATGATTGATCTAAAAATTGAATACATAACAGATGCGAACACACATTATTATGGTTTTGTTGTGGATGATATGCGTATTGAGCAAAGTGATACCTTAATTTGGCAAAATAATGCACAAGATCAAATTAACACTGAGTTTAATGGCTTTGAAAAAATAGGTAGTTACACATATGCATCGCCATCACATTACTATTTACAATTGCGTTCATACACTGGCGTTGACAGTAGTTTGCAAGCAGAGCAGTACTCACCGGGGTTATTATTGTGGTACAGCAATGAATCTCAAGCAGATAATAACACTACCGAGCATCCAGGTAGTGGTTTTGCATTAGTGGTAGATGCTGATCAGCGCTCGATAAATAAAGGCAGTACGCAAACTCCGGCTGCTTCAGCAATTCAAATTCGTGATGCTGCTTTTAGTTTATATCCACAGCGAGCTGGGTTAGGTGATGATGATTTATCAGCTATTACAGAGTTTACTGATAAAACCGACTATAGTTTTTCAGCGCAACAGCCATCGGGCGTTGCCCTTCCACAGGTTGGCTTTGGGTTTAATATTATAAGCCAGTCAGCTGATAGTGAAGATATAGAAGTAGAGCTTAATTACGATGTTACTAAGGGTATTAATTTTACCAAAACAGGTTTAATCGTTAATTTTAATGTAGAAGGTTTTGCACTCACGCCTGCGGATAAATTCACGTGGAATTTTGACGATGGTAGCTCAAGCACAGAGTTAACGCCTACTCATGAATATCAAGACTATGGCACCTATAGCGTTGAGTTTATGGCAAGTAATGATACTTCACAGCAAGTAGCTGTAGCTCAAGTTACATTAGTTGAGCCATTATCTGTAAATGAAATTGAATATGAAATAAACCAAGGAATATTAACAGCTCAAGCTTCGTTTACAGGTGGAGTCGCACCGTATACTTATAATTGGCAGCTAGGGGATGGAAGTACTTTAACGACGCAATCGCTCACTTATAATTATTTATACTCTGGTGATTACCAAGTAACGCTTACAGTGACAGATAACGAAGGCACGGAGCAAACTAAAGCGGTTGATGTAACGGCAACTGTTCCGCTTAGCATAGACGCAAACGTTACAGTAAATGATTTAAGCGCTCAATTTAATGCGCAAGTAACCGGCGGCTTTAATAGTTATAATTACAGTTGGGATTTTGGTGATGGCAGTGCGGTATCAAACTTACAAAACCCAAGGCATACTTATCAGACTGGCGGTGCATTTAGTGTAACGTTGAATGTTACTGATACTCAAACAAATGATACTTTTACTAAAGAGTTATCTCTTACAGTGCAAAAGCAACAAAGTAGTTCGGGTTCAAGTGGCGGATCATTGGCAGGTTTATTAGGATTACTACTGTTAAGTTTATTTAGGTTTAATACTAACCTGCATAAATACACCAGGTTGGTATAAGCTTAATTAACAAATAAAAAAAGCCCGCTAAATTAGCGGGCTATTTAAATTAATAACAAATATTAATTATAAACGGTCAATTACTGATTGAGTGAAATCAGTTGTACCGTGGCTGCCGCCTAAATCGCGAGTTGTACGGTCGCCTGATTTAATTACATCAGCAACAGCACTACGAATACGCTCTGCTGTATCGCCCATATCTAAATGCTCAAGCATTTGGATAGACGCTAAAATTACAGATGTTGGGTTAGCTAGGTTTTTGCCAGCAATATCTGGTGCACTACCGTGTACAGCTTCAAAAATTGCTGCATCTTCACCAATGTTAGCACCTGGAGCCATACCTAAACCGCCAACTAAACCAGCACAAAGGTCAGATAAAATATCACCAAATAAGTTAGTCGTAACAATTACGTCAAACTCTTCAGGTGTCATTACCAGTTTCATACACGTTGCATCAACAATCATTTCATTTGATTCAATTTGTGGGTAACGCTCAGCTACTTCACGTGCTACTTTTAAAAACAAACCAGATGTTGATTTTAAAATGTTAGCTTTATGAACAGCAGTTACTTTTTTACGACCTTCACGTACCGCTAGCTCATATGCAAAAGTTACGATTTTTTCTGCGCCTTCACGCGTAATTATCGATTTTGCTTCTGCTTCATTACCGTCTTCACTTACTATTTGGCCTGCACCTGAGTACATACCTTGCGTATTTTCACGAATAGTAATGATATCAATATCGTCGTAACGTGCTTTAGTGCCAACAAATGATTTAACAGGGCGTACGTTAGCGTATAAACCAAATTGCTTACGAAGTGTTACGTTAATAGACGTAAAACCTTCACCTACAGGCGTTGTTAATGGGCCTTTAAGAGTGATTTTGTTTCTAGCTATTGTATCAACCGTGTCTTGTGGAAGTAACTCACCTGTTTTTTCAAGTGCAGCTAGGCCAGCATCAACAAATTCATAATCAAAGTCGCAACCTGCGGCTTTTAATATTTCAAGTGCTGAGTCGATAATGCTCGGACCGATGCCGTCGCCTTTGATCACTGTGATGGTTTGTTTGGCCATTGACTTTTCCTTTAAAGAGTTTGATTTGCACATAAATTATTACCCTGAGAGAGTAATCGCTTGTTAGATCATTTATGTGAACGTGCTTGAAAATTTAAGGGCGCATTTATATCAACTTATCACCCATTTTGCTAGTTTATACAAGAAATACCGGGTATACACCAAAGTTATAATGGGTATAAAGACGTTAAATAGGGTCCCATAAATTAAATACTATTAAATAACGCGAGAGATTCTAATTTTTGATTAAAATCAGTTGGGTTTTGCCAATTTAGTATTTTCAGCTGTTCGTTTAATGTTTGCAGTTGCCACGCTGTTAGCGCAAGTTCTGGTTTAAAAACACTCTGTGCAACAATTTTAAGTGTGATCCAGAGTTTATGAGAATCAGTTAAGTGTTTTTTAGGTGTTTGCTCTGCTTCTAAAAGTGCCGTTGTCCATGGGTTGTCACTTAATAAATGAGTAAGCTGTTGCGTTAGTTGCTCGTTATTAATTGAATCCACACCAAAAAATGAGCAAATAGGGGCACTCAATGTTTTATTTGGTGTGTCGTCAATCAGCGTTTTACGAGAAAGCTGTGTACTGCATTGCGTTAATAAAAAATGAGCATAAGCATATAAAGGTAATGTAATGTGTTCAAACTGGTCATGTTTATTTTTACTGACTAATAAGGCCATTATTTTCACTAAACCATTTAATCTGTTAGTAACGTAGGCTTGCAGAGGGTGTGGGGTAACATTAACTAATTGCTCAAAAACAACTCTTTGAATTATCGCAGGCGCATTATAATAACCGACCATCGATAAACTATGCTTTAAGTCTTTAGCGGCCTGATGCTCCTTATTATAAGGTTTTACTGCCTCACATAAATTAGCAACTACCTGAGGGTGAGCCGCCATTAGCTGGCTTAGTCCTTTATAGCTATATTCGTGCTGTGACTTAATATTACTTATTAGTTCAAGTAAAGACTGTGCTTTATCAACGTCAACCACACTTTTTGACTTAACATGTTCACTGTTAAATACTTTAAAGCTAATGGTTTTATCAGCGCAATGCCATTGTTTTGGGTTGTCGTTAAGCGTTGCTTTAACGCTAAACCAAGCCAATTTATTTGGATTAGCGGTACTAATTAAAATATGTTTTTGCTGCGCATCAGTCGCTAAATAAATCATGGTTTGCTCGGCATAAAAAACGCGGCTTCCCGGTAACAGTGGCCCCAAATGAGCTATAAGTGATTTGATTAGCTGCAGTGCAAACAAATTTGGTGTGCGAATATACAAGTCAGTAAGTGCTTTAAATAAACTCATGTGTTTATTAGCCGTATTACTAGTAATGTTCATACTAATAATATTTGCTAAAGCAATTAGTGTTATGCCCCCATCGTAAAGCATTATTTTAGGAGCACTTACCAATGCTTGTTTATATTTACTTAACTTAGCTAATAATTGCGTAACGGGTTTGGCAGAATCGCCACTGGATAACATTACTTTTGCAGCTAACTGATGACGCATTTTCCATATGTTTTTATCAGAGTCTTGAAAAGGTGTTTGCTCACAGAGCTTGTTTAATTGCGCTCCAACACATAAATGCTCAATGAGTGAAGCCGTTATGTATAGCTCGCTTAGGGCATTGTTATAGTGTTGAGATTTACAAAGTGCAGCGGTTATTACACTCTGACTAACAACTAAGTTGGTGGCATAAGAATAATTAGGATTATAAAGTGTTAAACGAGCTTGTAATGCGAATGGCTGTTCACTATAGAGCACTCTATATTGCTCAGCTAGCTTACTTGCCATGGGGTATAAGGCTGTCCATTTTTGTTTATTGTTATAATAGCTTAAAAACAGCTGCGTATTATTAAGCAGCTGCTCTAAAGTAGTTGAAACAGCTTCATCCATTAAACCTTCACCTAATTTTGTTCTTGATATTTATTATATGCACTAGGACCCCATAAAAATAGCTGCCCATTTTTAAATAATAACCCAGTACATTCATCCATAGTGGTTATACCGTCAGATGTTTTATGCTGTGTGCGGTAAAAAACAATCTGAAATACCTGTTCACCATCTCGTTTGGCATAAGTAAGGTCGGGGCTGCCTAAATAATCAAGCACAGTATTTAGTGTTGTTGGCTGCTCAAGTGATAGTTTTTCGATATAACGTTTATTAAAAGCTTCTCGGTCTTGCCAGATCATAGCCTGAGGATCGTCTTTATAAAAAGTGATCACCAACGCTGCTATCAGTGCATATAGCCCTAAACCTAAGATTAAATATCGGATAAATTTTTTCAATATGGTTTACTCTGACTCCGGTAACTAATAATAGTATACGTTTTGTAATGTTTAGAGGCTATTAACTTGCGACTAATTAAGTCTTAACTGCTTTAAACTAAAGCCTAAATTTATATCGGTGCGTAAACTAACCAAGTGCTTTGAGATTACGTACATATCCATATTAGCGGCTAACTTTGCTTTAATACTCGGGCTTAGAGACTCATCTTCGGCCGCATGCTCAATTGAATTATAGTTATTAACTATTTGCTGCGCAGACTTAGTACCTATTCCTTTTACTCCCGGAATATCATTTGTTTTATCACCAGCCAAAGCCCAAAAATCAACGAGCTTATTTTGCTCAACACCAAAACGCTCTTTTATACTTGTCTCATCTAAATAGAGTTTTTTAAAGTAATCATAAACTGTAATGTAGGGGCCTAAATAGGGTAAAAAACCTTTATCAGTAGAAACAACAGTATTAGCTATTTGATTATTTGATGCCTTAAATGCAAGCGTTGCAATAATGTCATCGGCTTCATCGTTAATAGGCTCAAATACAACAATACCAGTTTCTTCTATTGCGGTTTTAAAGTGCTCTAAGGCATCTTTTAGCACTTGAGGCATTGGGGCACGGGAGTGTTTGTAGTCTTTATAAAAATGATAACGCCAGCTTTTGTCACCATCAAATACCGCAATCGCATGGGTTGCATTACTTGTATCTAAAAGCTTTTTACACGCATGAGCTATACGTGCACAGCACGTTTGTATCATTTGCTCATCACTGTGATGTTTTTGATTAGCGTCAACGGCGTAAATGCGCCTAATTAAATTAAGCGCATCAATAAGAAGTAAATGGGGTTTCAAACTATAAAACTCATGCTTTTATTTTGTAACACGGAATGTATTTGCTGCCAGGGAGTTTCATACGGCCTTGATCAACAAATGCTTGTAATAACGTATCCATATTTTCCATAAGGGCAGGCTCGCCACTTAAAATGTATGGACCGTTTTGCTTAATGGCTTTAACGCCTTCGTCTTTTACATTTCCAGCTACAATACCTGAAAAAGCTCTGCGTAAATTAGCCGCTAATAACTGCTTTGGTTGATCAAGATGTAAATCAAGACTTGCCATATTTTCGTGTGTTGGTGCAAAAGGTTGTTGAAAATCGTTATCGATTTTTAACGTCCAGTTAAAGTAGTAGGCATCGCCTTCACTTTTACGGTAATCACGAACATTGGCCATAGCCGATCTTAGCTTTTGCCCAACTAACTCAGGATTATCAATAATAACTTCAAACTTATCTAATGCTTCTTTACCAAGCGTCATTTCAACAAATTCACACAGCTCTTTAAAGTACGCTTCACTTTCTTTAGGGCCAGTTAAAATAACAGGCAAACATTGTTTGGTGTTATCTGGATGAAGTAATATCCCTAATAAATATAGCAATTCTTCAGCAGTACCTGCGCCTCCAGGAAAAATGATAATAGCGTGAGCTGTTCTTATAAAAGCTTCAAGGCGCTTTTCAATGTCAGGTAAAATAACTAATTCGTTAACAATAGGGTTTGGTGGCTCTGCAGCAATAATGCTTGGCTCTGTTAGGCCTAAGTAACGGTTATTGGTATTGCGCTGTTTTGCATGGCCAATAGTGGCACCTTTCATTGGGCCTTTCATGGCACCAGGGCCACAACCAGTACAAATATTTAATCCACGTAAGCCCAGTTCGTAACCTACTTGTTTTGTGTATTTATATTCAACTTCGTTTATTGAGTGTCCGCCCCAGCAAACAACCATACTTGGTTCGCTATTAACACGCAAAGCACCTGCATTTCTGAGCATATCGAACACCATATGAGTAATGGCTTTTTGCTCTTTTAAATCTTTTTCGTATTTTTGACAAATAAACAAAATATCGCGAATAACAGAAAATATATGCTCGTGAATTCCGGTAATTATTTCGCCATCAACAAATGCGGTTTCGGGTGGGTTTTCAAGCTCAATTTTAATACCTCGTTCGCGGCTTACTAAACGAATATCAAAATCTTTGTATTTGTCGTATATATCGCTACTTTCGTCGGTATGGCTACCTACATTAAGCACTGCTAGTACGCAGTTTCTAAATAACTTATAACGCTCACTAGCAGAAGATTGCTCTAATAAATCAACTTCTAATTGCGACAGTAAATCTAAAACCCCAGTTGGGTTTAACTGTATTAACATAGACGTTCTCCTTACTGCTAAATCGTAAAAAACTACTTGTCATAAAATTTATAATGGCTATGACATTATTTACTGGTACAAAGTCTATCTCGTCCTGAATTTTTGGCCTCGTAAAGAGCATCATCTGCTCGATCAAATGCCTTTAACAGAGTATCGCCTTTTTTAAACTGAGTTGCACCTACCGAGATAGTGATCTCAATTTGTTTTTCTCTAAATTTAAAAGGTATATTTTTAATTACCTTTCTTACTTTATCCAGAGGTAATGTTGCGTTTTCAAGCGACACACCTGGCATTAACAATACAAATTCTTCACCGCCGTAACGCGCTATAAAATCGGACTTTCTTACCGATTTTTGCAACGCTTTTGATATAACCTGTAAGGTAATGTCACCTGCGGTATGGCCAAATCTATCATTGATAGATTTAAAGTGGTCAACATCAATAACCGCAAGCGTAACATCTGATGGCTGCACATTAAACAAATGCATTTCGTGATTGTAACGTTCATCAAATGCAGCTCGGTTAGGCAGTTTTGTAAGCCCATCAAGTAAACTTTTAAAGCGCTGTTCGTTTAAGCGTTTTTTATACGTTGTTAACTTATCTTCTAAAGTAACAATTCGTTTGTTTATTTCACTAAAGCTAGTGCTAAGCATTTCTCTATCTTTTCGTTCTAACTTTTCTTTTGCTAGAAAATCTTCGCTTAGTGATTTTAATTCGTTATCTACGAGTTCTTTTAAAGATGAGATTGACGTTGCTTTTTGTGTTTGTTCGTTGAGGTTTTTAATTTTTAGTTCAATGCTTTTATTCAACGAATCAAACTCAATACTCATCGATTTTGAGTGTCTACTAGTAGAGACAATAGAATTATGTAGATCTTCGAGGGTTTGATTTAATGAAACTAAAAAGCTTTGTGCAGATTTACGCTCTTTGCTAATGTTTTTTACTACAACTTCAATTATGTTAATCGCAACATCGAGTAATGCGTCGATTGTGTCACTTTCTGTAATATTATTTTTTATACTATTAATTTGTAGTGTAGCTTCTTCTTCAAGTATAAGTTCGTTAGCCAGCTCAAGTAGTTTTTTTGCACGAGCCTGTTTTACAGGGCGCTGATTATCGGCTTGAGGGTCTTGCTTAGTTAGCAATGCTTCATGATAAAAGAGAATAAGTTGATCAAGTAGCGGAATATAGCCATGGGTTGATTGAACGTTATTAATCTCTTGATCGAGTAAATTTCTCAGGGCTCTGCGAGTATCGTCTGGTAAACCTTTAGTTTTTTGTAACTGTTTACCTGCATTTTGTACACTGTTGAATAAATCACGTTGCTGAGCTTGCTGAATCGATTCTTGATTTTTAAGTAATATCAAAGTTTCACTAACAAGAGGAGAGAGGTCTTCAAAGCTCATACCTTTATTGAGTGCACTTCTAAATTTAGCAAGGCGATTATCTAACTCAATATCAAGCCCTTTACAGCTTAGCGAAAGTTTAGCTGCAAAGTCGCACAAAATATCCACTTGATGTTTGCGTGCACTCTCAATAGCCATACGAGCATCAATTGCTTGTTTGAGTTTTTTATCTGTTGGATTAGATCTTTCAGACACCTAAGCGTACCGCCATCAAATTAATTTTATTATCTTCAGTTTACAACAAATTTTTATTATGTGTAGTTATCTAGTAAAAAACTTAGAAATTTTAATAAGCTACTACGTATAAACTCGTATACGGGGCAATTTGTCGTATTTAATTCACTTTTAAATAGGGGCTTGCTAGTCTTGCAGGCAATTAAGTTTCCACTAAGAGTCTCTATGAAAAAGTTATTAGCCCTATCTATTTTAGCTGCATGTTCAGCACCTGTATTTGCCGATGTAAATTATTCTTTAGAAATTTCGCAACCACAACATCATTTAGGCGATGTAAGTGTTGAGTTTCCAAAAACAGCGCAAGCACATCTTGATATAAAACTTCCTGCATGGCGAACGGGTCGCTATGAAATGCTAAACCTTGCCAATGGCATTCGTTACTTCAAAGCTAAAGATGAAGATGGTAAAGAATTAAAATGGGAAAAAATTGACCATAGTACATGGCGTGTACACCTTAATGAGCCAACCGAAGTTAATGTTGACTACCAGGTGTATGCAAATGAGCTTGGTAAGCGCGCTCGCCACATTGACGACAGCCATGCATTTATAGATGCATCAGGCTTTTTTATGTTTAGTGAATCATTTCGCCAAGAGCCAGTAACCGTTAATTTAGAGGTGCCTAAAAAGTGGCGCTCTGTATCGGGTATGGATAATTTAAAAGGCAAAAATTCATTTAAAGCAGCAGATTACGACGTGCTTGTTGATTCACCAATTGAAACGGGTATTAACCAACTACACACATTTGAAGTAGATGGCCGTGAATACGATTTAGTTATATGGGGCGACGGTAACTACGATGTAGAGCAAATGCTTACCGATCTTAAAAAATTAGTTGCTACTGGTAATGTAATTTGGGATGGCTATCCATATGAACGTTATGTATTTATGGTTCATGCTACGTCGGGCGCAGGTGGAGCAACAGAGCATTTAAACTCAACAATTATTCAACGTCCACGCGATAGATTTGGTAGCCGCGAAGATTACCTAGCCTTTATTAGCACCGCTGCGCATGAGTTTGTTCATACGTGGAATGTTAAAGCATACCGCCCTCAAGGTTTAGTGCCGTACGATTACACTAATATGAATTACTCTAAACTGCTTTGGATTGCAGAGGGTTCAACAAGTTATTTTGAAGATCATTTAATGGTTCGCTCTGGTATTGAAACCACAGATGAATTTTTTAAAGTGATGAGTAAAACCATTAATCGTCATTTACAAACACCGGGCCGTGAAGTGCAAAGCGCAAGCGAAACAAGCTTTGATAAATGGATTAACCAAGGTGGCGATCATGCACGTAACTACAGCACTAATATTTATTCAGAAGGTTCGTTACTTTCATTAGTTTTAGATATCGACTTGCTAGAAAAAAGCCAAGGTAAAATAAGCTATCGCGACGTACACAAAGCACTTTATAACAATCATAAAATGCCAGCTGGTTTTACAGATATAGATGTACTTAATATCTTAAAAGATTTAACAGGGCGTGATTACTCAAGCTGGTGGCAAGAAAATGTTGAGTCGCCTGCAAGTATTAACTTTGACGACTTACTTACTAAAGTAGGCTTGAAATTTGAACGTCCTGAAAAAGCAAAAGCGCTTGCAAGCATTGATGCTACCGCTAAAAACACAGGTGAGCTACTTACATTAAGTTACGTTCGCCGTGGTGGCAGTGCGTGGAAAGCAGGTTTAACTACCGATGATAAAATTGTCGCTATAAACAAACATCACGTAGGTAAAGATTTAAAAACCAGCTTAGAAACGTTTAAAAAAGGCGATAAAGTAACCATTGACTATCTTCGTCGCGATGCTCTTGAAAGCTTAACATTAGTATTATCAGAAGATTTTGATAAGCCTAAAAAAGTAGTTGCTGATAAAGAGGCAACGCCTGAGCAAAAAGCACTATTCAAAGCATGGATTGGCGTGGAACATCCAAATGATGTGACAAAAAAATAAATTCAGTTTTTATAGCGTTTAAATATAGTTAACAATTATTAAAAAAGAGCTTCGGCTCTTTTTTTGTTTTGCATAATGACGTATATAATGTACATGGAAATTTAATATTAAAATTAAATTTAATTATTATTTAGTATTTCTCTATTATTAAATAAAATTATTTATGGATATAGCCTCAAAATGAAATTAGATAACCCGACCTCAAACTTAACCCATCAATTTGTAATTAACGACTATTTGCATCAATTATTTGATGCGGTAAATGTTATTTCTGTTCAAGGTTATGACAATGAACGTCGTGTTATTTATTGGAATGAAGGCAGTGAGCGACTTTATGGATATACCAAAGAAGAAGCCATAGGACAAAAAATAGAAGACCTTATAATTCCAGAGCCAATGTGTGAGTTAGTTATTAACGCACATAGTGATTGGGTAAAAAAAGATATAGAAATTCCAGCATCTGAAATTATCTTACAAGACAAAGATGGAAACAACGTATCGGTTTTTTCCAGCCACGTTATGTTTATAAATCAATACAATACAAAACAAATGTACTGTATTGATATCGATTTGTCGGATGTGAAAAAAGCACAAGCAGAGGCTTCATTTAATGAGGATATGCTAAAAACTATTTTTGGGGCAATCCCTGATTTATTTTTCCTGATGGAAAATGATGGAACTATCCTAGAGTATCATGCGAGCAATGAAACCGATCTTTATACCAAGCCAATGCAGTTTATTGGTAAAAAGATGGGAGATGTATTACCTGAGGAAGTAGCCAAAAAATTTGAAACTTATATCAGCCTTGTATTAGAAAAAGAGCAGATGATGAGCTTTAAATACGAGCTAGCTTTGCCCCATGGGCTCGTTTTTTTTGAAGCAAGAATAAATAAAATAACAGAACATAACCAGTTAATGGTTATTATTCGAGATATTACAGAACAGCATAAATCAGATGAAGTAATTAGACATCAAGCGTATTACGATAGTCTAACTTTACTCCCAAATCGTTTTTTAGCACTTGATCGTTTGTCGCAATTACTTATTGAAGCACAAAGAAATAACGAGAAAGCGGCAGTACTGTTTTTGGATTTAGATGATTTTAAAAAAATAAATGACTCTTTAGGCCATGAAACAGGAGACAAACTTTTAATTGAATCAGCGCAAAGGCTGCAAGAGGCACTGCGAAAAGACGACACGGTAGGGCGCCTAGGTGGAGATGAGTTTATCGTATTACTACGAGGTATAACTGATCACCATGCAGCGCTAAAAATCACTGAAAAACTGGTCAATAACTTTAGAGCCCCTTTTAAGATTGAGGGCCGGGAACACATACTAACAGCGAGTATTGGTGTAGCCATATACCCAGAAAATGGTACAACCGTTGCTGATTTATTACGAAATGCTGACACTGCAATGTATCAAGCAAAATCATATGGTCGTAATACTTATTCATTTTTTACTAAAAAGATGAACGTAATTATTCAGCGCCGACTAGTAATAGAAGAGCAGATGCGTGGCGCCCTTGAGCGTAATGAATTTGAGTTATTCTACCAGCCCCAATTTGACGCCAAAAATAAACACATCATTGGTGCAGAAGCGTTATTACGCTGGCATAACCCTGTGCTAGGTAATGTAACACCCGATGAGTTTATACCTATTGCCGAAAATACAGGATTAATTGTACCTATTGGCAAGTTTGTAATTAGCCAAGCATTACACTTTTTAAACACATGGCAAAGTACCTGTAAACGCCAACAAAAATATACAATGGCTGTTAACTTATCTCCTCGCCAATTTAGAGACGTAGGGTTGCTCAGTTTCATTCAAAACTCATTGAGTGAAGCAAACGTAAATCCCGAAAGTTTAGAGCTTGAAATAACTGAAGGTGTATTGATGAGTTGCCACACTAATGTTGTAGATATACTGACTGAAATTACTGCATTAGGCATTAACTTATCAATGGATGACTTTGGTACAGGTTATTCATCATTAAGTTATTTGAGAGAATACCCTTTTAATGTACTCAAAATAGATAGAAGTTTTATTGATGGCATTGTGCTAAACAATGAAGACTGTAATCTCGTAAAGGCAATTATTGCTATGTCGCACAGCTTAGGACTGACAGTGGTAGCCGAAGGTGTAGAAACAAAAGAGCAGCATACTTTATTGAACGAGTTGGGTTGTGATTTTATGCAAGGCTTCTATTTTAGTAAACCAATACCAGCAAAACAGTTTCTTGATTTTTCGATGAATTTTGATAAAAAGTAAGATTAAACACTCGATTGTAACAATTCATTGCACGGCTATTGACCTTATTGTCCCATCGCGAGTAACCTGTTATAGAAACAAATAAAAAGGATTCTATAATGCGTTTAAAACCTCTTGTAGCTACATTAGTAGCCACATTTTCTTTATCACTTTCAAGTAGTGCCATAGCCGACGAAGGCATGTGGCAACCACACCAACTTCCAGAGTTAGAATCAATTTTAAAAGCCAAAGGGCTTGAAATTGATGTTGAATCTATTTCTAAATTAACCGAATTCCCAATGAATGCGGTAATTAGCCTAGGTGGCTGTACAGCATCGTTTGTATCGCCTAAGGGTTTAGTTGTGTCAAACCATCACTGTGTTTATGGCTCGGTACAATACAACTCAACACCTGAAAACAATATTTTAGAAAATGGCTTTTTAGCTAAAAGTCCTACAGAAGATTTACCTGCAGCGCCGGGCTCACGCGTATATGTAACAAAAACGGTTACCAATGTAACAGATGAAGTAATTAAAGGTACTAACGAGCTAACAGCAAAAGCACGCTACGACGCACTCGAAAAAAATGAAAAAGCGCTAGTAGCCCAGTGTGAAGCCGACGAAAGCTATCGTTGTAACGTGTATTCGTTTCATGGTGGTTTAGAATTTTACCTAATTAAGTCACTTGAAATTAAAGACGTACGCTTAACTTATGCACCGGCAATGGGCGTAGGTAAATACGGCGGCGATATAGATAACTGGATGTGGCCGCGCCACACAGGCGACTTTGGTTTTTACCGCGCTTATGTAGGCAAAGATGGAAAACCTGCAGAGTACAGCGAAGACAACGTACCTTACGTACCTGACTCTTACCTAAAAGTAAGTGCCAAAGGCGTGCAAGAAGGCGACTTTGTAATGGTTACAGGCTACCCAGGGCGTACTAACCGCTACCGTATAGCAACAGAGGTAGATAACGTATTTAACGACAGCTACCCTAAAGCACGCGTTCATAACTCAAAATACGTGTCGCTTATTGAAGAAAACTCAGAAGACGGCAGTAAAGCGCGTATTGCTTACGAAAGCACCATTGCAGGTTATAACAACTATATTAAAAACTATGGTTCGATGATCGAAAGCTTCAAAAAAGGCACTATGCTTGAGCGCAAAAAACAGTTTGAGCAAGAGCTAACACAATGGATCAATAGTGATGGTGAGCGTAAAGAACAATACGGAAGCGTATTAGGTGAGCTATCTGAGCTAATTGCGCAATCACAAGAGCACAGTGAACGCGACCGAATGTTAGGTTATGTACATCGCTCACAAATGATCAGCACAGCACGACGTTTATACCGCCTAGCTTATGAAAAGCAAAAGCCAAATAGCGAACGTGAATCTGGTTATCAAGAACGTGACTTACCTCGCATTAAAGCAGGGCTTGAGCGCATGACGCGCCGTTATGATAGCAAAGTAGACAAAGCTATTTTACTGCACTTTTTAGAACTGTATGCAGCACTTCCAAAAGAAGATCGTTTTAGCGACGTTGATAACGTATTTAAAGTACAAAATGGGTTTGATAAAGCAACTCAAAGCGCGTTACTTGATAGCATGTATGAGCAGTCAAGACTCGATAATGCCACTGTTCGTAGTTCATTGTTTGAACAATCGTTTAGCCAGCTAAATCAAAGCCAAGACCCATTTGTGCAGTACGCTAAAGCAATCTTTAAAGTAATGAAAGCACAGGAAGATAAATCAAAGGCACTGGCAGGTAAATTACAAGCCGCTCGCCCAGAGCTAATGAGCGCAATCATTGCGTTTAACAAAGCTAAAAACAAACCGGTATACGCCGATGCTAACAGCACATTACGAGTAACCTATGGCACTGTAGGTGGCTATTCACCTCAAGATGGCTTGGTAGCAACACCGTTTACATCGCTTGAAGGATTACTTGCTAAAAACACCGATGTTGACCCATTTAATGCACCTGAAAAGTTACAAGAGCAAATTAAAGCCAAGCTTTACGGTGATTACACGGGTGGCATGAATACAGTACCCGTTAACTTTTTATCAAATGTAGACACTACCGGTGGTAACTCAGGTTCGCCAACACTTAACGGTAAAGCAGAGCTTGTTGGTTTACTGTTTGACGGTGTTTACGAAAGTATTATTGGTGATTGGGATTACAACCCTGAGCTTAATCGCTCAATCCACGTTGATTCACGCTACATGCTGTGGGTAATGGATAAAGTAGATAATGCACAAAACTTGTTAGACGAAATGACAATCGTAAAATAAGTAATTAGTGAGATAAGAGAAGGGCGCTTACCGTAAAGGAAGCGCCTTTTTTGTTGGTGTTTGATTCGGTTTCTTTACTTGCTCACAGGATTTCAAGCGCTGGCGCAGTTTACACTGCCCAAGAGGTTTGTTACCACTTGTTAGAGTATCTTATTCTCTGTAACCTCAGATCTAATATGGCTCTTTCGACATAGCTCATTTCTTCATTAAATATATTTTCTTGGTACTCGTGAACCATATCCAATAACCTGAGAAGGATCTTAACTTCAGCAGCTAGATTTCTCCTATATGTACGAATATTTATAGAGTATTTATATATATAAAAGGAGGAGCCAACGCAAAGAAATATTGCTAGTACTATCAAGCTTAAATAAAAAGCCATTGGAAGGTTTATTAACCAATCAGGTCTATTGAAAATAAAGTAGCTAGAGCCTATTGCAGCATATAAACCAATAGTAGAAATCATAAACATAACTCGTAAATTCGCGATTTTAGCGTGAAATGAATTTACAGTTTCAGATACTTCCTCAGCCATATTTACAAGCTTTTCTAATTCGCTTGATCCACGTTTATCCATCATTTAACACCATTTTGTACCAGTGAAACTTTATCAATGAAAACACGAAGATAGTTTCGTTGCTTAGTTATGCTATCAACCTGAGGTGCAACAATTTCTCCATTCCATTCAAAAGGCTCTGGCATTGGGCAAACTGGTAGGTGGATTATTTTTATATTATTTGCACCCACAGTCTTTAAAAATGAGTTGATTTTATTTGTAAATGGGCTCTTACATGAAGGATTGTAGTAGCGCTCGGCATCTAAAAGATCTTTCTCAAACAAGTCAACTTTATTAACCGCTATCACAAGCCATTTAGGGCCTCTGCCATTAGCTTTTGACATCGCCAATTTATCAAGCATTGATTCAAAATCATTTAGCTCTAGAGATAGATGATGCTGCCTAATTTTATAAATAGTATCTATCCCTCTGCTTTCAACCATTTCTTTTTTTACAGCAGCTTCACGAATAGAAGTAAATCCCCAATCTACTACATGAATTACGCCATCTAGTTCATCTGTTTTATTCAATGCTTCATCGAGTGATCTAGCTCGTTCTTGGCTATTTTGTCCTGGAATTACAGCTACAACTTTCGTCCAATCTCCAATTGTGATTGGTTTTATTTCAACATCTGTGCTCGTGCCTGGTTCATTCCAATCCTGCGTATTTGCTTCACCGTGATAATGGGAAGCAAGAACACTTTTTCCAACACCGGCTCTACCTGTAACGATTACGCTAGGCTTACCCATACCTACTTTAACCTGTGCTTTCTTCCAATACTCTTGAATAAACTTTCTATATTTATAGGCGTAAACAACTGGTTTTGCTATGGTCGGCACTAAATCAGTCCATGATTCATTTTCATTTGTCATAATTAATTAAACCTTACTTCATAAATCTAAATGGCACATAACAGCTTTATCAAAGTACATATTCTCTGTTTTAATGTGAAAACGCCCTTATTTTGCTAGTGTCTATTAATAGCAAATTACGTAAGCTATTGCCAATTATAAATTTTATGTTCGGAGTAGGCTATATTACTATGTAAGAAAGAGAAAATTCCTCATCATATTACTCAGTTAGTGATTATTTAATTTAAGTAGGGTTCTGGTATGAATGAGTCTATACTTTTTTTAGCCACCTTAACTTGTAACTAATCACCTCAACACCCTTAAATATATTTCATGTGCATTTTATAGCCAAGAAGTGCTAGCTTAGTGGTAAATTAATTGAAGGAAATAATTATGAAATTAGAGTCATTAGCACTGCACCACGGTTACGAATCTGAGCCTACGACCAAATCGGCAGCCGTACCTATCTATCACACTTCTTCTTATACATTTGATAACACGCAGCATGGTGCTGATTTATTCGATTTAAAAGTACCTGGGAATATTTACACCCGCATAATGAACCCAACCAATGCCGTACTTGAACAACGTATTGCCGCGATGGAAGGGGGCATTGGTGGGCTGGCTGTTGCCTCTGGGATGGCTGCTATTACGTATGCTATTCAATGTTTGTGTGAAGTCGGTACTAATATTGTAAGCACCAGCCAAGTATATGGTGGCACGTATAACTTATTTGCACATACACTACCTAGGCAAGGTATTGAAGCACGCATGATTAAAGCCGATGACTTTACCGCGTTTGAGAATGCAATTGACGACAACACCCGCGCTGTTTTTTGTGAATCTATTGGTAATCCTGCAGGTAATATTGTTGATATTGAACGTTTAGCACGTATTGCACACAGCAAAGGTGTGCCGCTTATTGTTGATAATACCGTGGCTACGCCGTATTTATGCCGCCCATTTGAGCTGGGCGCCGATATAGTGGTTCACTCACTTACAAAGTATATAAACGGGCACGGTACTGCTATTGGCGGCATGATTGTCGACTCAGGAAAATTTGATTGGAAAGCGAATGCTACACGTTTTGCAATGATGAACGAGCCCGATCCGTCGTATCACAATGTGGTTTATACCGAAGCCTTTGCTGAAGCTGCATTTATTGGGCGTTGTAGAGTAGTGCCACTTAGAAATACCGGCGCAGCGCTTGCGCCTAAAAACGCATCTGACATTTTAATCGGCCTTGAAACTTTAGGCTTAAGAATGGATCGCCACTGCGAAAATGCACAGCACCTGGCTGAGTATTTAGAAAATCATCCAAAAGTGCTTTGGGTTAATTACGCAGGATTAAAATCAAGCCCGTATAACGAAATGAGTCAAAAAATTACCAGTGGTAAAGCATCGGGTATTTTAAGCTTTGGTATTGCTGGTGGTCTAGAAGCAGGCACGCGGTTTATTGATTCGCTAAACATGATTTTACGCTTAGTTAATATTGGCGATGCAAAGTCGCTTGCGTGTCATCCTGCATCAACTACACATCGTCAATTAAACGATGATGAATTAGCAAATGCCGGTGTAAGTCGCGATTTAATTCGTTTGTCGGTTGGTATTGAAAACATTGCAGACATAATTGCCGATGTAAGCCAAGCGCTCGATAAAGCATAGTTACCTCACTACCTTTCATAAAAAACTTTAAAGCATAAAAAGCGTTAGTTGAAAATAAACTATCGTTTTTTATGTTTTTCTAAAATCGATTAATAAGTATATCTCTGTTTTATATGCCTTTTTTATAAAACCTTCCTAAGGCTTTTATATTTTTACCGCTTGTTTTTTATTCACATGTAAATTTTGTATTGACACTAAGATTACTTACTACTACATTTGTAACAGTATCACTACAAGTGTAGTAATAGGAGCGACAATGAAACTTAGTGATTTCGAAATGGATATTATGCAGCTGCTCTGGCAGGAAGAACCCTGTACCGCGAGTCAACTACATAAGGTGCTTTTAGCTGATAAGCAAAAAGATAAAAAAGTAGCCTATACAACTGTTAAAACTATTGTAGATAGGTTAGAACATAAAGGAGCGATTGAGCGTTGTGGACATGAAGGGCGAGCTATTGTTTTTAAAACAATAGTTACTCAAGACACATTATCGGAGCAAGCTATGCCTAGTTTTATGCAACGATTTTTTAAAGGTAATTCTCGTAGTTTAATTGCCCACTTTATCAAAGAAGAAAAGCTAAATGATGAAGATATAGAATATTTACAAACGCTTTTAAAAAATAAGAAGTTAGATTAAAGGAGAGGGTAATGACGGATTATTTACTAACTTGCACACTTATTAGCTTATGTATTTTGCTTACAGTAAAAGGGCTTAAAAATGCCCCAGCACGATTAAACTTTTACATTTTAATGATTGCCTTGGCATGTTGGTTTGTCCCTTGGCAATATTTTTCCCAGTTATCCTTATTTGAAGGGGCAAATCGTTACACATTTAACGTGGCGCAATTGATTCCCGATGTTAAAGCACTAATACCAAATGCTGAACAAGTAGCAATTAAGGACGAATTACAAAGCGATATGGGTATATGGGACTTATTGCCATCACTTAGTAATGTTTTTATAGTTTTAGTTTTAGCTGGTTTTGGATTGTTTTTATTACGCGTGGGCTTATATGTAAAGCTTATAAAAAATTTATACATTAACTCAAAGCCAAGTCCTGAACTTAACCACATCAACAATCAGTATCCAATTAGACTAACAACCCATACAGAGCCTGCTTTTGCTACCGGGTTAATAAAGCCTGTTATTTGGTTAGAGTCGACGATGACACACCGTAAAGAATTAGATTCAGTCATTCAACACGAGGTAACTCATTTACAACAAGGTGATATTTATTGGACGTGGGTTATTTGTTTTATAGAAAGCGTTTTTTGGTGGAATCCTATTTGCTTAAAGTTAACTGGTTTAGCAAGAGAGCAACTCGAACTTAGCTGTGATGAGTTGTGTATGCAAAAGCTAAAAGGTAAATACCAATTGGATTTAGCAAGTTTATTGCTACAAGAGCAAAGTGCTAAAAGCTCGCCTAACTTTTTTACCCCCCCACTTTTGAATATTGCTCATTCTAAGAGTTTTAATGTTCAGAGGATCAAAATGTTAAACAAGGAAAAAACAATGAAAAGTAAATATTTGGTTATGGTTGCGGCGGCAATGTCTTTTAGTGCTTTAGCTGCAGCGCAAATTGTAGATGGTAGTTCAGATAACAAGCAGCAAAGTAATAATACGTCTCAGGCTCCTGTTAAAAGTGAAGAATATAAACAACAACTTGCACAGCTTCTAAAAAGTGCTGCTGGGGCAAAAAGTGATACCCCTGAACTTTTAAACCAAGCTGCGCAAGGCATTCAAGATTGGCACTTGAATAGAGACAAACTTACTGGTTTTGAAGAAGCTGAAATCAAACTACAAAGCTTTAGGCTGCTAAATCACGTTTACTCTAAACTTGAGCAATATGAAGACATATTGAGTGCTTACGAAAAATGGTACGAGCCGGGCAGTAACCCACCTTACTTTTTAAAAAATTCACTAGCAACGGCCTATATACAGCTAGGGCGTTATGAGCTTGCTGTTGCAGAGCTTGAAGATTTAGCAAAACAGCTTGAAGGTAAGCTACATGTTGGCTCTGCTGATAACTTAGCACTGGCATACATTTACCTTGCTGATTACGATAAAGCATTAAAAACCCT
The DNA here is from genome assembly GCF_015864275.1 of Pseudoalteromonas sp. NZS11_1. Taxonomy (NCBI): domain Bacteria; kingdom Pseudomonadati; phylum Pseudomonadota; class Gammaproteobacteria; order Alteromonadales; family Pseudoalteromonadaceae; genus Pseudoalteromonas; species Pseudoalteromonas sp. NZS11_1. The sequence goes on along the minus strand of NZ_JADYXK010000010.1, from coordinate 30,423 downwards.
AGAGCAGGTTGATGCAAAAGACAATGTATACGGAAATATCCTTAAATATTATGTTTATGATAAACAAAATAACCGTAAAAAGATGGATGAAATTAAAAGTAAAATTCCAGAAGTATTTGCAGTTACCCCCGCGTTATTACCACAAAGCGGCGTACCTGGTTCGCAATTGTTGAGATTGCTATAAGTTTTCAATTACGATGAGGCTCGGAGTATCTGAGCCTCTGTTTAATGTTATTGGTACAAATACAGTTTTATTCATTAAAATAGATCTAGGTTATTTAAATCTCTTGGGTAATCGCTTAGCGATAACCTAAATAAAAATGGCTAAAAGTAGTGATTTTTCGCAATAGTTGGTATGTTACAAGTAACATTTTATTTAATTGTGTGTGATGAAAAAAAACAAACGTTCTTCTCTTCAAGATATTGCCGATGCGGTTGGTGTAACCAAAATGACGGTGAGTCGTTATTTACGTAATCCCGAAAAAGTATCAGAGTCTACTCGCACTAAAATTAGTGCAGCTATTGATACGCTAGGCTACATTGCAAATAAAGCCCCTGATTTACTCTCTAATGCTAAAAGCTATTCTATTGGTGTACTAGTCCCATCGTTAACGAATCACGTGTTTGCTCAAGTTATAAGAGGGATTGAAGATGTGACAGGGCCTGCAGGATACCAAACAATGTTGGCCCATTATGGTTACAACCCTGAAATTGAAGAAAAACGGGTTGAGTATTTATTGTCGTACCACGTTGATGGTTTAATTTTATCAGAAACCTCACACACAGACAGAACGCTAAAAATGATTGAAATGTCAGGCGTACCTGTGATTGAAATAATGGATACTCATCACTCTCCTATGCAGCAAGCGGTTGGTTTTGATAACGTTAAAGCAGCTTTTGATATGACGACAGCACTTTTAAATAAAGGCTATCGCAATATTGTTTATATTGGAGCAAGGCTCGATGTACGAACACGCCTAAAATTTCAAGGCTATTCAGATGCTATGTTAGCTAAAGGCTTTACGCCTAAAAGTGTGATGACTGATCAAGCTTCATCTTACAGTTTAGGCGCTGAACTTTTACAAAAAGCGCGTACTGACTACCCAAATACTGACTGTTTGTTTTGTACTAATGATGATTTAGCAATTGGGGCTATTTTTGAGTGCCAGCGAAACAATATTTTAGTGCCTAGCCAAATGGGGGTTGTGGGTTTTCATGGTCATGATATTGGCCAAGCAATGGTGCCTCAATTAGCAAGTGTGATCACCCCTCGTTATCAGATAGGTAATGTTGCGGGAAGAGAGTTGTTGAGCCGGATTAATTCCGATTTGGATACTAGCATGGATTATAAGCAAGTAATTGATACTGGTTATATAGTTCATCTAGGTGAGAGTGTTTAAATACTCTAATTATATGAGCCTAATTACCTGAGCTTAATTACCTGAGCCTAAATAACAAAAGGCTCAGGTAAATTTTTATATGTGTGATGATTGCTCTACGCACTGTAAATTTACAAAAACAGAGAAATAATCATAGCGACAAGTGCGCCAACAGTACCAATAATGGTTTCCATTACTGTCCATGTTTTAAGAGTTTGCATTTCGCTCAAACCGAGATAGCGACTCGCTAACCAAAATCCTGAGTCGTTTACATGAGAGAGCACAATAGAGCCCCCACCAATAGCGATGGTAACAGCGGCAAGCTGCGCTCCATCAAGGCCTAAAGGCTGAAGCATTGGAATAATTAAGCCACACGCTGTAAGCATAGCTACTGTCGCTGAGCCTTGAATAACCCGCACAGCGGCTGATAATACAAAAGCGAGTATTACAATCGGTAAGCCTGATCCAGCTAAGTAATTACCCAGTGCCGTACCTACTCCTGAATCAACTAATACTTGTTTAAATACCCCACCGGCACCAGTGACAAGAATAATAATTCCTGCAGGTTGTAAGGCACTACCACAAATTTCCATGATTCTAGCATTAGGGACACCGCGCCTTGCGCCGAGCAAATAAAATGCCATTAGGCAGGCAACTAAAATTGCTGTAAATGGATGACCTATAAAAGCTAACCAATTATATAAATCAGAGTCTTTTTCAACAAAGCGACTACCAATAGTATTTAAACTAATCATAATTAATGGCAAAGCAATCAAACCTAATGCTAATCCAAAACTAGGTGTGCCTTTACCAACTCTTTGGTTATCGTCGATTTGTTCGTGCTGTGGGAGTTCTACATGAATAGATTTAGAAATAATAGAGCCCCAAATTGGACCTCCTATAATCATTGCCGGTATGGCAGCAATAAGGCCAAATAAAATCATATAACCATAGTCAGCGCCTAATTGAGAGGCAACCAAAATCGGCCCTGGCGCAGGAATAAGAAACGCCTGACAAGACGCTATCCCAGCAAGTAGCCCAATACCAATTTTAACAACGCTGCCACCGCCTTTTCGTACCACAGCAAAAACAATACCGATTAAAAGTACAACGGCTACATCAAAAAACAGGGGGAGGGCACAAATAAAGCCCGTAAAGGTAAGCGCCCAATTAGCGTTTTTTTCTCCAAAACGGTGTAAAAGTGTGTGGGCAATACGATCCAGCGCGCCGGTTTCTTCCATTACTTTGCCAAACATGGCACCTAAAGCGACCACAACAGCTACAAAGCCTAGTGTTCCGGCCATTCCCTTTTGAATTGTAGCGGCAATTATTTCAGGGCTCATTCCTGAGAATAATCCTGCAATCATAGAAACAAGGATTAAAGAGACGACAGCATGTAGTCGCACTTTCATTACTAAGAAAAGCAATAAAAATATGGAGCCTGCCGCTGTTAGTATTAAAGATAGATCTGACATTTTTCCCTACTTATATTCAGTGTGAATTATGATGTTTAGTGTGTGTTTAACTTCACTTTCGTATTTGTTACGGGTAACATGTTACCCGTAACTCAATATAATATATACATTGAAAATAATTAATTATTAAATTAAGGCGAGGGTAAATACATGAGTAACACAAATGTAGGTCGTGTTTATATTGTAATGGGGGTTTCAAGCACAGGAAAGTCAAGTGTGGGTGATGCATTAGCAAAGCGCATTGGCGCTAAATTTATCGACGGAGACGACTTACATCCCAAGGCTAATATATTAAAAATGTCATCTGGGCAGCCTTTAAACGATGCTGATCGTGTGCCTTGGCTAGAAAGAATACGTGATGCTGCATTTAGCATTGAAAAGAAAAATGAAATTGCGGTAATAGTCTGCTCTGCATTAAAAAAGAAATACCGAGAACAAATATGTGACGGAAATATAGGTATTACCTTTTTACATCTTTATGGTGATTTTGAACTGGTTAAAAGCCGTATGCAGGACAGAAAAGGGCATTTTATGCCTGTTGATTTACTCAAAAGCCAATTTGAAGCGCTAGAAGTACCAAAAGAAGATGAGCCCAATGTTATAAATATAGATATTAATAACTCATTTGAGCAAGTAGTCGAAAGTTGTATTAGCGCAACTAAAATGAATAGCCACAACAAGTAAAAAGTTTTTAGTTAATCAGTTAACTGTTACTTTTAACCTTTAGGGGCTTTATTTGTTATGAGTTAGCATCTGCTCGTGGTGTTTCTAAAATCGCTTTTTTTTCATCTTCAGATAATATTATCCAATCAAAAATTTCTTCGTTGGTACGCCCACACCCGGTGCAGTAACCGCTGCGCCTTTCGCATATTCCTAGGCAATCGGTTTTAAATTTAGATGGTTTTTTGTTTTGATTTAATTGGCGCATTATTAAAGTCCTAACGGTGGAGCAATTTCAAAGCGAGTAGAAAACCCATTACCTTCTTGATTGGTAGAGAGTGTAATTACAGGGGTTTTAGTATCAAGTACAAAGGTGCTGTAAATTGAACTTGCTGTTTCTTTTTGGCTTTCAAACCAACCTGTTTTGGTTAAGCATTGGCGTAATTGCTTAGCCAGTTTTTGATGAGACTTTACGGTTTGCGTTTGTGTATTAATAGGTGTTTGGCATTGGTAGCTTGTTTGCTCTGACTTATTAAAAGTAACTGTACAGGTTGCCTCAATAATATGAGTATTAGTACGCCATTGATTAGTAAACTGGTTATTTACTTTATCTGTTTTGATTGAATTAAAACCAGACTCATAACCATTTATTAGGTTATTTATGGTGCTGCATTCATCGAGTGTTACTGTGGTTTTTACAGACTGATTCGTTGTAGTAGTGGTTGCTGTAGTTGTAGTTGTAGTCTGATTAGTTTTGCTGGTACAGCCCGCTAAAATAAACGCGATAACTAAAATAAATGCGACAATAGAAGGAGTAATATAGTTTTTCATAGTTCACAGTAACCGATTAATTTAGCCACGCACTATATCACACGTGATTTACTGTAAAAATAAAAAGGCCCATATAAATATGAGCCTTTTTCAATTTGCTTTAGCAGGTGCTATTTATGGCGACCTTGCAAGCATTTAACTACATCTTCAAGGGCTAAGCCTTGGCGTTGTAGCAATACAGTCAGGTGATAAATTAAATCAGCAGATTCGTTTGTTAGCTCATCGTTATCGTGTTTCATAGCGGCAAGGGCAACTTCTACGCCTTCTTCACCTACTTTTTGACAACTACGGCTTAAGTCTTTTGCAAATAATGACGCTGTGTAGCTTTTTTCAGGGTCGTCATTTTTACGCGCTACAATCACATCTTCTAACTGTGCTAAAAAGCTTAAACTTGGTTTTGCTTCATCACCAAAACAGCTTTGTGTGCCTAAGTGGCACGTTGGGCCTTCTGGGTTGGCAAGTACTAAAATTGAATCGTAGTCACAATCGGTATGCACAGATACTACGTTTAAGTAGTTTTCTGATGACTCGCCTTTAGTCCATAAACGCGATTTTGAGCGGGAGTAAAATGTCACTTTATTACTCTCAAGCGTAACGTTTAGTGCTTCGCTGTTCATAAAGCCTTGCATTAAAATAACACCAGAGCGGGCATCTTGAATAATAGCAGGGATCATGTCACTTTTAGCGAAATCGACTTGAGCTTGGTTTTGTTGTGTTATTTGCATAATCTTGCTGCCACTTGGTTATCTGTTAAAAATTGTTTTAGTTCGCCAATGTTAATCACATTTTTATGAAAAACGCTGGCGGCTAATGCACCATCTACTTTGCTTTGTTTAAATACATCAACAAAATCTTGCATGCTACCCGCACCGCCAGAGGCGATTAAAGGAATGTTACATAGCTCGCGAATTTTACTGAGTTGCTCGTTGTCGTAACCGTTACGAACGCCATCTTGGTTCATACAGTTTAATACAATTTCGCCTGCGCCTAAATCTTGTACACGTTTAACCCATTCTTGTGTTTTATAACGCGTACGGCTTGATGCATTAGGATCGCCAGTTAATTGATACACTAAATATTCACCGGTCGTTTCATCAAAAAAGCTGTCTATGCCAACAACAACACATTGCTTACCAAACTCATCGTGTAATTCTTTAATAAGTTCAGGGCGTGCAATAGCAGGGCTGTTAATACTTATTTTGTCAGCACCGCGCTCTAAAACACGCGCTGCATCAGCGACCGATTTAATACCGCCAGCTACACAAAATGGAATATCGATATTGCGTGCAATGCTCTCTACCCAGTTTACATCAAGTAGGCGTTTTTCAACGCTTGCACTGATTTCGTAAAAAACCAGTTCATCGGCGCCAGCTTCGCTGTAGGCTTTAGCCATTGTTAAAATATCGCCAACTATTTCATGGCCTTTAAACTTAACGCCTTTAACTACTTGACCGTCTTTAACGTCTAAACATGGAATTATGCGTTTTGATAACATGCCAATGCCTCCTCAACGCTAAATGCGCCATCAAGCAGAGACTTGCCTAAAATAACGCCGCCGACACCTAGCTCTTTAAGCTTTTTAATGTCGTCAAGTGAGCTTACGCCCCCTGAGGCTTGCACTTTAATTGTGCTGTTATGGCGAGTTAAGTCTTCGTAAAGCTCAAACGATGGACCCGTCATGGTGCCATCTTTACTGATGTCCGTGCATAAAAAGTCAATAACACCTAAGCCCACGTAAAAATCTACCAGCTCAAGTAAACCAAATTCAGATTCACTTAACCAACCGTGCGTAGCAGGTGCCCAGCCCGTGGCTGTTTTATTTACATCAAGAGCAATTACAAAATGCTCTGCGCCAAATTGTTCAATCCACGCTTTTACTTGTTCGCGTTTTTCTACTGCCATTGAACCAATAACAACTTGGTTTGCACCGGCTTTTAGCCAATCACTTACATCTTGCTCTGAGCGGATACCGCCGCCCACTTGGTACGGTACATTAAGTGCTTTGGTTGCAGCTTGGATATGTTTCCACTGTTTTTTACTTGGATCGCGTGCACCTTCTAAATCAACAAGGTGCAGTTTACCTGCGCCGCTGTCGGCGTATTCTTTTAAACGCGCGCCAAGTTCGAAAGGGTAAAACTGTGCTGTGTCGTATTTACCTTGATACAAGCGCACAATTTGATTTTGTAATACGTCTAATGCTGGAATAATCACAAATAATCTCTTTTTTGTTAGTTAATGGGCAGCTTACAACTGCCAATCAACAAAATTTTGTAATAAACGTGCGCCAACTTTTGCGCTGCGCTCTGGGTGAAATTGCATGCCTGCGTAATTGTCTTTAGCAACAATGGCTGAAAAGGTTTGACCGTATTCGCCGCTTACAAGTGTGGCGTCGTTTACGGTGTGCGCAAAGCTATGAACAAAATACACTTGCTCATCAAGCGTTAGCCCTTTAGTTAGTGCATGCTCTTTGTTAACGCTTAAGTTATTCCAACCCATATGCGGCGACGTTAAATTGCCTACATCAAGCGCTTTTACTTGCCCTGGTATTTTACCTAGGCACTGTACGTTACCTTCTTCGGTGCTTTCGCACAGTAACTGCATGCCTAAACAAATCCCCATAAGCGGGCGCTGGTATTCATTTATAGCTTGTTGCCAGCCGTTATCTACTAGGCGTTTCATAGCAACCGATGCATGACCTACACCTGGCAATATAGCGCGCTCAAAACCCGCTAATTGCTCTGGTGAAGTAATTACTGTTGGTGTTTGCCCTAAGCGTTCAAACGCAAAACGTACTGAATTTATATTGGCACAACCGGTATTAATTATGGCAATCATAAACATCCCTTAGAGCTGGCTGTTTGTTGGGTCGTATCTTGTGCTACTGCCATGCGAAGTGCACGTGAAAACGCTTTAAATAAGCCTTCTACTTGGTGATGACAGTTACCGTCGCTTACCGATAAAATAAGGCTAATAGCGGCGTTATCACTTAAGCTTTTGAAAAAGTGCTCAACCATTTGTACGTCTAAATCGCCGGCTTTTTCGCGACTAAAGTTAGCGTTTAATACAAATGATGCACGGCCCGATAAATCAATTTGTGCTTCAGCTTTACACTCATCCATAGGAAGAGCAAAACCATAGCGTGCAATTTGCGATTTAGTGCCTAGGGCTTGTTTAAGTGCGACACCTAAGGCAATACCAATGTCTTCAACAAGGTGGTGCTCGTCTATGTGTAAATCGCCTTTGGCTTTAATGTTTAAACCAATGTTTGCGTGCGTGCGAATTTGATCAAGCATGTGATCAAAAAAGCCAAGTCCGGTGTCTATGCTGCCATTTTTAGTTTGATCTAAGTTTATGGCTACATCAATTTGGGTTTCTTTGGTATTGCGTGTAACACGACCTTCGCGGTTTGCAGTGGTCAATTTAGTCACTATCGCACTCCAATCACCGTCGTATAAAATACCTTCACAACATAGGTTTTGAGCAAGGCCAATATCAGTTTCACGGTCGCCAATAACAAAAGAGCGTGCTAAATCTACTTTGCCTGAGCGCATAAGCTCGGTAAGTAAGCCTGTTTTAGGTTTACGGCAATCGCAGTTTTGCTCGTTAAAGTGAGGGCAAATTAATACTTCGTCAAAGCTAATGCCTTGGCTTTGCATTATGTCCATCATTTTGTCTTGTGCAATATCAAAGTCAGCAGTAGGAAAGCTATCTGTGCCCAAACCATCTTGGTTAGATACCATAACTAAACGGTAACCTGCAGCTTGTAATTGTAATAACGCAGGAATAACACCAGGTAAAAATGCTAGCTTTTCAAGGCTATCTACCTGTTTGTCGGTAATTGGCTCTTCAATGATAGTGCCGTCGCGGTCGATAAATAAATAGGGGTTACTCATGATACTTCGTTTCCTGCTAAAGATGCTGTGGAAGCTGGCGTTTGTAAGCCATCTAACCAAATTTTTACTTGTTCAAGTTCTTGTTCACTGCCAATTGAAATTCGTAGCCAGTCGTCTTCCCCGTATAGCGTAAAAGCGCGCATAACCAAACCTTGCTCAAGTGCAATTTTAAAATAGTTTTTATCGGCTAATTTTAAAGTAACAAAGTTACCTTCACCAGTGAGAATTTTTAATGCAGCAGGGGAGGCGTTTAGCCAATCCACTAATTTAGCTTTTAAGCTATTTAAAATAGTCACTTGGCGACGCATTGATGTAATTGCATCAGGTGTAATTGCTTGCGCTGCAATGCTTGCTACTACGCCAGATACCGGATACGGCGCAATGACTTTGCGGATTGGCGCAAGAGTTGCTGCTTGTGCAAGGGTAAAGCCGGTTCTAAGGCCCGCTAGCGCAAAGGCTTTAGAAAGCGTACGCAAAACCACTACATTACTAAACTCATTAATAAGCTTAGTCGCGCTTTGCTCTGGGCAAAACTCTATATAGGCTTCATCAACAATAACTAATGCAGAACCCGCAAGTGCTGTAGCAATCGCTTTTACTTTATCAAGTGGTGTTAGGCTGCCCGTTGGATTATTTGGGTTACAAATAAACACCAGTTTTGAGCTGCCAACAGCTGCGATTATTTCGTCAACACTGCCATTTAGTAATAACTCTTGGGTAAGCGCATTAATGCCAACGTTGTGTGTATCGGCCGTTACTTTGTACATACCGTAGGTTGGTAAAAATAGCGCAATACTATCTTTAGCTGTTTCACAGTATGTGCGCACTAAAAGCTCAATGCCTTCATCTGCGCCGCGCGTCATTAATACATTTTCGCTTTCAAGCTCTGTATAAGTGGCGTACCTGTCAATAACCAGTTGCGGTTGTGGATCGGGGTAGCGATTTAAATCTTCAATACTCAGTTCAAGATTTTTAGCATACGGGCTTTCGTTAGCATTTAGCCACGTAGTACCGGTTAGCTTTTCACTTTTTGCAGAGCTGTATGCAGCAAGGGCTGCAATATTTTTAGGTAATAAGCTAGACGCTTGTGCGCTCTCATTGCTCATTTTTAATTGCCTCTAAACGAATTGAAACCGCATTAGCGTGGGCATCAAGGCCTTCTGCATCTGCAAGTGGTAAAATTGCTTTTGAAAGCTGCGTTAAACCACTTTTAGTAATTGTTTGCACTGTGTATGTACGAAAAAAATCAAGCAAGTTTAAGCTCGAGTATGTTGCACTGTAACCATATGTTGGTAACACGTGGTTAGTACCCGATGCGTAATCGCCTGCAGATTCTGGCGTGTAGTCACCTACAAATACTGAGCCTGCGTTTTTAACTTTATCTAGGTATGGCGTTGCATCGCCTAGTTGTAAAATTAAGTGCTCTGGTCCGTATTGCGCCGATACATCAAATGCTTGCTCAATTGAATCAACTAAAATAAGCGATGAATTAGCGAGCGCTTGCTCGGCTGTTTCTTTGCGACTCAAATTAGCCAACTGGCGTGTAAGTGCCTGCTGAGTTTGTTCTATTATACTTTCGCTGTTACATAATAAAATAACTTGCGAGTCTGCACCGTGCTCTGCTTGTGAGAGTAAATCGGCGGCTATAAATTCTGGGTTTGCACGTTCATCTGCAATAACAAGTACTTCAGACGGACCTGCTGGCATATCAATTGCCATACCTGGAATAGTTTGCGCAACGAGCTGTTTAGCCATTGTTACAAAGCTATTACCTGGGCCAAATATTTTGTTTACTTTAGGAACCGATTCGGTACCATAAGCCATTGCGGCAATTGCGCCTGCACCACCACTTTCTATTAATGTAGTAATGCCACATAACTTAGCTGCATATAAAATAGCAGGGTTAATCGCTTTATCACCTTGTACTGGTGTAGCAAGTACAACGGTTTTTGCGCCGCTTAACTGCGCTAATACACCCTGCATAATAACCGACGATGGCAGTGGAGCACTGCCACCGGGTACATAAATACCGACTGCTTCGATGGCTTGATATTTCAGTTCACATACAACGCCTGGTTGGGTTGATAATTTAATATCTTTCGGCAATTGTGCTTCGTGAAAACGTTTAACGTTTGCATAAGCGGTATCAATTGCGTATTTAAGCTCTGCACTTAGTGCTTGCTCAGATGCGTTAATTTCATCAAGCGGAACACATAAGCGAGGGTTAGATCTATTATCAAACTCTTTAGCCATACTAAGTAAGGCTTCATCGCCTTGCTCTTTTACGTTAGCTAAAATAGTTTTACATATAGCTTCAACCTTGGCACTGGCAGAAACTGCAGGGCGCATTAGCGCCGCTGCTTGTACTTGTGAAGATTCCTCATTCCAACGAAGCATGGCACTTACTCCATCATTTTTTCAATTGGCATAACTAAAATAGAGTTAGCGCCTAAGGCTTTTAACTGCTCCATTGTTTCCCAAAATAATGTTTCGCTGCTTACCATGTGAAGTGCTACGTATTCATCGTTACCCGCAAGGGCAAGTAGAGTAGGTTGACCAGAACCTGGTAAAATTTCACAAATTTCATCAAGTTTGTTTTTTGGTGCGTGTAGCATGATGTATTTGCTTTCTTTAGCTTGTCTAACACCACGTAGGCGCGGCATAAGCTTATTGATTAGTGCTAGTTTGTCAGCATCTTGAAGATCTTTATTTTGAATTAAACACGCGTTTGATTCTAAAATTGTTTCGCCTTGAATCAAGCCGTTAGCTTCAAGTGTTGCGCCAGTAGATACTAAATCACAAATTGCATCAGATAAACCTGCACGCGGTGCTACTTCAACAGAACCCGTAAGCATCACTGTACTTGCGTTAATGCCTTCGCGCTTTAACCACTGAGTTAAAATTTCTGGGTAGGTAGTCGCAATACGTTTGCCTTCAAACCAGCTCTTATCGCGAGCGCCAAGCTCTTGTGGCCATGCAAGTGCAAGACGACAGTAACCAAAGTCTAGTTTTGAAAGTTTGGTTACTTCACTTGGAACACCTTGTCGTTCACGTTCTGCTTGAACTTCTACAAGTACGTTTTCGCCAACTATGCCTAAGTCACATACACCGTCCATTACTAAACCCGGAATATCGTCATCGCGCACACGTAGTACGTCAATTGGCATATTAGTTGAGTGTGCAATTAAGCGTTGTTCACGAAGGTTAAGTTTAACACCTAACTGTTTAAGCAGATCTTGACAATCTTTAGATAGGCGGCCGCCTTTTTGGATGGCGATACGTAGACGATTACTGTTGTTCATTATTCATTTTCCTTTAATTTAAAAACTAAAAACCCCGAGGGGAACCTCAGGGCGAAAATGAATCAATGTTATTTGAATCGCCAGAGGTTCCTTTTAGGAATAACCTCTCAGCGAAAGACCTGACAGGTTATTCCGGTGAATGGTGGTGATGATGTACTGTTGTCAGGTTTAAGCGCATTTTTTATCCTATGTAACTGCCCGTTGTTTTGTTAACGTGCAGTTGTTATCTGTTTAAATAAATTTCGCATTCATAAAAACATAAACAGCTATATTATGGCAAGTTTTTTTTAGCTTAATTAAAGCATATGTTATAACTGTCGATAATATTAAGATAATAAGCGCAATTTTCGCCAACAATTGGTTGTTTATCACTCAAACCAAGTGGTTAATGAATAAAATGAAAAAATAAGGAAGTACTTATGGATATTATGATCCCTTATTTAGGAAGAATAACTAGGCTAGAAGTTGAGTCAAAAAGTGCTTTTCATATTGCGGGTGTGCAAAGTGGGGCTGCCGCTGAAAAAGTTGAATTAGAGAATAAAAAAAGGCGTGAGTTACAAAAAAAGAAAAAGCTCAATATGCTTGATGATCAAAATAATAAAAAAAAGTCTAACCTAGATGGTGACGAAAACCCCCATTTAGATACATGGGCTTGATAATACCAACTTTACTAAATACATAAGCAATCAACTCAAAAAGGCCCTTGCGGGCCTTTTTACTATGTATTTTGCTTATGCCAATTAGCTTAAACTTTTAAGCAGATTGGCATTACTCTTGGTTTTTGCTTTTAAATATATAAAAGCTAAATATAGCGAACACACATACTTGAGCCACAATACCTTGCCATGTTGACTTTATACCAAGCCATGCAATATCAAAGCTCATTGGTAGCGGCGTAATACCTATTATGTCGGCCTCTTGTAATGCAATAACAGCTTTGCCCATAAGCACAAACGAGAGTGCAAATAATAGGTAAGTGGTAATTGCAAAAAACTTAGCAACCGGTAATTTAATTGAGTACTTAATTAATACCCACGTAATAATAGCCAGTATTGCTACAGCTATCGCAAAACCCGAAGCAATAGATGAATATTGAGCAGGCGAGCTTTGCGTTAATAAAGATTGATAGAACAGTACTGTTTCGAATACTTCACGGTATACGGCAATAAAAGAAAGCCCTGCTAAACCCCATAATGTACCCGACTCAAGACGCTTATCTATATTGTCTTTGATGTATTTTTGCCATTGCTGCGCACTGGTTTTACTGTGCATCCATACGCCAACATAAAGTAAAATTACTGCGGCAAACAATGCTCCAGCACCTTCCATTACTTCGCGACTTGCACCACTTATTTCTATTAATGTTTGCGCCGCAGCCCATGTTAAACCACCAGCAATAAGTGCTGTTATCCAACCAATATGTACATATTTTAGAGCATCTTTGCGTTTAGTTTTAATAAGTACAGTCATAAGGGCAATAATAACGAGAAGTGCTTCTAGGCCTTCGCGTAGTAATATAACCAAACTTGCTGAGAGGAGTGCACCATCAGTTAGTTTAGTTTCGTTTAGCATGCTATCTGCTTTAGCGAGTTGAGCTAGCGCTGCACTTACTTTTTCGCCAACGATGGCTGCATCTTTCTCGTTTTTAAATGTTTGGCGCAGGTTCATCAGTTGTACTTCGATGTTTTTACGCAAAGTTTCGTCGTAAGCATTTAAGTTATTTTCAACAAGCTCAAAGCCATCTAGGTATGCACTAATTGCTAAGTCACTTGCTTGTGAGTAATTGCCTTTAGCATGCGCGGCTTGCGCTGCAAGCAACTGCGTGCGAGTAACCGTTATCGGATTCTTTTTACCGGTAAATAGTTGCTCTGGATTACCACGAAGCCATTTAACGTAATGTGCTTGTGTTTCACTTTGACCTGCCGATAATTGTGCAGGGTTTAGGTTTACAATCTGCGAAGCGGTAATGTTTTGCTCTAAATTTTGTGGTTTTTGAACATCTTTAAATGCCAAGCTGCCTACATAAAAAGCTAAAGACCAACGTTGTTGTTCGTTAAATTGTGTAAAGGCAACCATTGGTGTGTCGTTAATGCCGTTACTTACAGCGTCAAATAACCCCATTAATGAGCGGTTGGTTGCGCGCTCTTCATCGCTAAAGTTGGTAGGCTCTGGTGATAAGTTTTTTGCAAGCGGGCCGTCGCCTTGACCACTTGGGCCGTGACACATTGAACAGTTAGCAGCAAAAAGCGCTTTGGTTTGCTCAACAGGAAGTAGCGATGTAGGTAACGATAGTTGTGGCATAAAGGTAAGTAGTGACTCACGAAGTGCTGAGCTTGCTGCACGTACATCTACAACACTCGCTTTATTAGCAATCGCTGTATGCAGTGCTTTAGCGTATGCCTTTACTGTATCAAACTCATTTGTTTGGCTTGATAGCTGCCCAGCTTGGTCAATAATGACGTTCGAAAATTCAGTCATTTCTTGATATTCGTCGGGGTCGAGTATTTCACCATTCCCAACAGCTGCCACGTAATCAACACCTACATACTCTGCAAGCTGTGCAATTTGTTTTATTTTTGTTTGCTCATTAGGCGAGGCTGAAACACTAAAGCTTGCCATGACCATTATAAAAAGCATAAAAAAACATTGAAATTGTCGTTTGCTCAGAGACACCAAATTTAAAAACACGTGAGAATTATTTATGGACATCGAAAAGCCCTGTAGAGGAAAAGTCAAAATTATAATTGTTTTCATTTGCATTTCAAGCGGATTAATTTAAACAAAGCAGATAAATAAAAAGGATAACAATTTATAGAACTTTAAAGTGTTTTTGTAACACATGAGTAACAGTAACCAAGTGGTTTTTATAATAACTTGGTTACTGAATGTGTTGCAGACAAAGCATTTATTACTTGGCTTGCTCAGCTGACTTAATGCTGCTTTGAATAAGCGGCGAAATAGTTAAGCCTTGTACAATAATAGAAAATATAACCACTACGTAAGTAACAATAACGATTAGGTTATGTAGGTCTGAACCGCCTACAAAAACTTGCTCGCGTGGGATTGCTGCCGCCATTGCCAGAGCAAGTCCACCACGTAGTCCACCCCAGGTCAAAATTTTAACACTGTGTTTATCGTAAGTTCTAAAGCGTTTAAAAATTACAAATGGTGCACCTACACTTATAAAGCGTGCTAGCAGTACAATAGGTACCATTAATAAGCCTAAACCAATTTCTCCAAGCGTGATTGGCATAGTGACTATTAGCATACCTATTATTAAAAACAGTAGAGCATTTAGAAAACTGTCGGTTGCATGCCAAAAATCTTTTACGTAGCGCGTGTCTTCGGGACCCGTACGCTCGGTTGCTTTAGTGCGGGTAATATTACCCATTAATATGCCACTGGTTACCATGGCAAGTGCGCCAGATATTTCCCAAATATTTGCTGCTGCAAAACCTGCTGTTGGGATAGTTAAGGTAATTAATAAGCGAATATTTACATCGCGGCTATTAATAATTAAAAAGTGGCCAACTAATGCAATGACTAAACCAAACGCAATGCCTCCTATTGCATCAACAAAGAATAGCTCTGCTATGTCACCAAATTGTGCATCGGTGCCATAAAAAGCAACAGAAAATATAGTGGTAAATATAACTAAACCAATACCATCGTTAAATAGCGACTCACCTTCTACTTGAACTGAGATGCCTTCTGGCGCTCGCATTTGTTTAATAATAGCAAGTACAGCGATAGGGTCGGTTGGGCTAATAAGCGCGCCAAACAGTAAACAATAAATAAAAGGGACATCAAAACCAAAAACTGAAAATAAATAAAAGCTTAAATAACCCACAATAAATGTGGAAGCAATAGTTGAAAACAATACTAGAGCAGTAATTTCCCACCGCTGCTTACGCAGGGCAAGTAGGTTTATTTCGAGCGCACCCGCATAAAGTAAAAACCCCAACATGCCTTTAAGTAGTAACTCGTTAAAGTCAATACTGGAAACAATTTGGGTCATTGCTAATGCGTTCTGATCGCCTAATAATTTTACTGCAATAATCAGTAATAAAGAAATAACCACAGAGCCGGTAGTAATGGCAATAGTAGTTTGCATTTTGAGGATGTACTGGTTTGCAAAGGCTATAAAAATTGCAATTGCAGAGAGAAAACAAATGAGGTACCAAGCATTCATTGATTAACCTTAACTATTTTTTAAACGACACACAAAAAGGAGGATTATAAACCCGCATATGTTACTCCTGTAATATTTGAGAGTCACAGTATTTATGCCTAAATATAGCTTTTAATGAGGATTGTTTTTAGTAAGAGTTAATAGGAAATTAGGCTTTGTAAATATTGTCATTATTAAATTAAATGTACGTTATAAATACAGTGTTTGTTGTAAACTTTAGTGGTTAATCACATTATTGAAACGTGTGTTGCATCATAAAATAAAAGTCGATTTTGTAATTACTTGCCCTAAATGCTTTGCTTACGTAAAATCCCGCTATTATTTATTTTAAAGTGATTGGTATTATCAAACAGCTGTTTAGTGCAACCGGGCCTTTGGCGTCATCGTTAGATGGATATACGCCTCGCCAACCACAAATTGATATGGCAGTAGCTGTTGCAGATGCATTAAAAAACAGTTCGCAATTAGTTGTTGAAGCAGGCACGGGCACTGGTAAAACATTTGCATATTTAGCCCCTGCACTTAAATCAAAAGGCCGAACGATAATATCGACTGGTTCTAAAGCCTTACAAGAACAGTTATACCACCGCGATTTACCTCAATTAGTGAAAGCGCTTGGTGCTTCTAAAAAAACCGCCTTATTAAAAGGGCGTGCCAATTACTTATGTACCTACCGACTTAATCAGCATGTTGCGCATGTACCTACTGATGACTCCGACGTAATGCACCAACTAGCGATGGTGGCTAAGTTTGCCAGTGAAACGCAGTCAGGCGATTTAGCCGATTGTATTGGTATAGAAGATGACGCGAAAGTACTGCCTTATGTAAATTCAACAGCCGATAATTGCTTAGGTAAAGAGTGTCCAGATTTTCAAAGCTGTTATATACGCAAAGCACGTTTAACTGCGGCCGATGCCGATGTAGTTGTGATTAATCACCATTTATTTTTTGCCGACATGGCTGTAAAAGAAAGTGGCTTTGCTGAGCTTATGCCAAAAGCTGACGCGTATATATTTGATGAAGCCCACCAGTTAAGCGAAATTGCCAGTGATTATTTTGGTGAGAGTATTAGTACTAAAAAGCTGGTGGATTTAATTAATGATTTACGTGCTATTTATAGAGCCGAAATTCCCGATATGCTGCAGCTAGGTAAAAGCTTAAATAAGCTTGAAACAAGCGTTGCTGATTTACGATTACAGTTTGGTGTTGATGGCAGTAGAGGCGATTGGCGAGAAAAGCTAAGTGATAAACAAATATGCGCGGCGCTTCACCGCGTCATTAGTGATTTAGATTTTGTTTATCAAGTACTTAAACTTTGCCTAGATAGAAGCGACAAAATTGAGCACCCGTTTGAGCGTGCACTTGCGTTTAAAGGGCAGTTAGAGCGGGTTTTTGATACAGCCCAAACCGGTTTTAGTTACTGGTATGAAACAACGCGCCGTTATTTAACTATTAATATAACGCCATTAAATGTATCAGCTAAATTTGCTCAAATGATGCAAGACACGGGCGCAGGCTTTGTATTTACTTCAGCAACACTTTCGGTCGACAACAAACTAGAGCATTTTAATGCAAGCCTTGGTTTAAAACCAAAACAAAGCATGATGGTAGATAGCCCATTTGATTACCCTAATCAGGCGTTGCTGTGTTTACCGCGTTACTTACCTGAATCGCACGCTGATAATATGCCGCATGCGATTGTAAAATTAACACTTGAGCTTATAAAGTCAGCGCAAGGGCGTTGTTTTGTGTTATTTACGAGCTATCGAATGATGCACTTAGTTGCCGAAGGGCTCACTACACAAATAGACTACCCAGTTTATATGCAGGGGCAAATGTCTAAGCGTATTATTTTAGAGAAATTTACCCGCCATGGTAATGCGGTATTACTCGGCACGGCTTCTTTTTGGGAAGGCGTTGATGTACGCGGCAGCACGTTAAGCTGTGTTATTATAGACAAATTGCCATTTGCAGCCCCTGACGATCCATTGCTTCAAGCTAAAATGCAAGATTGCCAAATGCAGGGAAAAGACCCTTTTTCACACATACAATTACCGCAGGCTGTTATTGCGCTAAAACAAGGTGTAGGGCGTTTAATTCGAGATAGTAAAGACAAAGGCGTACTTGTAATATGCGATAATCGCTTAGTTACACGCCAATATGGCCAAGTATTTTTAAAAAGCTTACCGCCGATGCGCCGCACGCGAAG
Organism: Pseudoalteromonas sp. NZS11_1; assembly: GCF_015864275.1. Taxonomy (NCBI): domain Bacteria; kingdom Pseudomonadati; phylum Pseudomonadota; class Gammaproteobacteria; order Alteromonadales; family Pseudoalteromonadaceae; genus Pseudoalteromonas; species Pseudoalteromonas sp. NZS11_1. The sequence goes on along the minus strand of NZ_JADYXK010000010.1, from coordinate 12,482 downwards.
CTTAGAAGATGCCAATACATTTTTAAAACAAATTAATTAGAGTAATAAAATGATCAAAAGTAATATTCTTGCCCTTGATGCTTCAACTGAAGCACTTTCAATTGTTTTATATTTTCAGGGCCAAACATTTCATCATTTTGAAGAATGTCCGCAGCAACATAGCCAAAAAATACTTCCACTTGTGGATGAGCTATTAACTAAAGCAAACTGTAAATTAAAAGACTTAGATGTCATTGGTTTTGGGCAAGGCCCGGGTAGTTTTACTGGTGTGCGTATTAGTGTAGCAATAGCACAAGGTTTAGCGTATTCAACTAATTTGCCGCTTGTAGGTGTGTCTACTTTGGCTATTATGGCGCAACAAGCATTTGAACAAAACGGTAGTCTTAGTGTTTATCCAAGCATAGATGCACGCATGGGTGAGATATACTTTGCACATTACCAAGCGCAAAATAATCTAATGCTTTTAGTTAACCAAGAATGCGTTATAAAACCTGATTTACTAAACAATGATTATATAACGACCAGTGAGCAATCTGTAGCGGTAGGCACGGGCTTTAAAACCTATCCTGATGCGCTTAATGACTTTGAAAACGTGACAATTAATACTGATATTACATTGCCTGATGCGCGTTATATGTTAGCGCATGTTGAAGCCGCGTTTTTAGCGGGTGACGTTGTAAAAGCGAGTGACGCTCAACCTAAATATGTGCGCGATACGGTAACGTGGAAAAAGCTACCAGGACGTGAGTAATCATATTATTTGCAAATTGGTTGTTTTTAAATCATAATTTTATGCAATATTAAGGTTGGAGACGCGTAATGACGCTGCCTATTGGTTCAGGTTTTTTTACCGGAGATATTCCGGGTAGGGTTAGCCCTACTAAAGTTGTTACTAATAAACCACAGAGTTTATTAGACCAGCCGGCTGCTCAAAAAACGAATACCGATTATGTAAAAAGCAGTGTCGAGGGCGTCGAACTGGCTAATCAACTGTTTAAAAGCAGTGCTAAAAGCAATGAATACAGCCAAACAATTTACGACCAACCGACAGCTCAAGTAAGTAAAGCGATTTCTACTTATACTGAATTTGCCAATTTAGAACGCAGAGCCGAAGTACAAAATTTAATAGGCGTTGATATATACGCTTAAAGCTCATTCAAACGTTTTAGATAAATACAGCGATAAAATTCAATAAAAAGCCCGAACATGTGTTCGGGCTTTTTGTGTTAAAAACGAGGTGAAATTATACCAATTCGCTTAATTAAGTGATCTATTTTGAGGGAAGAAAATCGTGTCGATAACAAGGCAAAAATTTCGTTATTTAGTTGTTCTATATCAGAAATTTTTAACGTAGTTAACGTCAGATTTAACCCCTCAAATTGATTAAGTATTATTGCGGATTGGTATTACTGTTCAATAAAGCCAATTAGCTTATCGGCAATATCAGTATTATTTTGTGAGCCAATAAATTGCTCACTGCCTTTGCCATAGGCAAATACTTGAACGTCTACAGCGGTGTGTCCGCCGGTTGTCCAGCCAGTAAAGCTCGCATCACTAATAATACTTTTAACAGCTAAATTAAGCGCTTTTTCGCCCATTTTTTTAGCTTGCTCTAGTTTGATTTGGTTTTCGGTTGTAAATTCAATATTGGTGTTAGCAGTCCATACTGGTTTTAAGTCTTTAGACTCCATAAGTTTGTCTGTTAACTTACTAGCCGTTGCCTTAACACCTTTAATTACGTCTGTTTCCCATTTAAATTGGCCGTGCGAACCAATAGTTAAACCGCCCGTTGAGTGATCGGCTGTAACTACAAGTATCGTGTCTTTATTTTTATCAACGTACGCTTTTGCTTTTTCGATTGATTTAGCAAAGTCGTCCATTTCAGCCATCGCACAGGCTATATCGTTAGAGTGACCACACCAATCAATTTGGCTGCCCTCAATCATCACAAAAAAGCCTTCTTCGTTCTGGTTATCTAGTAAACCAAGCGCTTTAGATGTTAACTGAGTAAGGCGAGTTGGGTTTATATCAAGTGCAAATGGCAGGCCTTTGCTTGCATACAAACCTATGGCAGGTATTTGTGTAATTTGGCCCAGATTATTAATATCGTCACCGTATTGGTAACCTGCCGCTTTAAATTCTTCAACTAAATTCCGGTCATCACGAATAAAATATTTAGTACCGCCACCTAGCATTAAATCAACGGGTAATTTACCAGCAATCTTATTATCAATATAATCGTTAGCAATATCATCGTAGTTGTAACGAGATTCATTGTGAGCTGTAAAGCTAGCAGGTGTTGCATGGTTTATTTGTGACGTTACAACAAGCGCTGTTGTCATACCACGCTCTTTTGCTATTTCAAGCATAGTTTTAACTGGTTTCTTGTCTGTATCTACAGCAACTGCGCCATTATAACTTTTATGACCGCTACTAAGCGCTGTAGCACCCGCAGCACTGTCTGTTACATAAGTATGGTCGTCAGGGTAGGTATGAGCCATGCCTTTTAAAATAGTGTCAAAAACCGTGCCTTCTACTTCTTTTGTTGCAGGGTCATCTTTAAAATAGCGATAAGCCGTGGTGTAAGCCGGACCCATGCCGTCACCAATCATATAAATTACATTTTTAGGTGCTGATTCTGCGTAAGCACCAGAAGCGGTGCATAAAAGTGCCAATAAGCTGATCTGTTTTTTCATGGTTGTACCTTATGAGTGTACCTTATTTAATAGCCGCTGATATTGTATACAGATAGGATGATAAATAAATGAATATCTGAGATATTTATAATTTATACTTTGATTTTATATACATAGAATTGTAGTTAACGCTGTTAGTTCTATTTATTTAAATTATACTAGTTATAAGCTATCTATATATGGTGCTCTCACCTTTTATTTGTTTAAAAGGTACTCAAAATTAATATGTTAAAAAAACTTTGCTTATTACTCCATTTTTAAGTTATTGAAAATATTGAGTTTGATTTTCATTCTTTGCTTTTTTTGACATCACAAAGATAATTAAATTGTGAATTTGGCACCATTTTCTAAGTTAGTGGTCTGACAACTTGTATGCTATAAATAATGATGCTCTAAATTAATAAAGGACTTACCGTGCAGCCATTTAATATTGAAACAAATAATTTAAATATTCATGGCTTAAAAGTAGGTTCAGGGAACGAAATAGTCATAGCGTTGCATGGGTGGTTAGACAACTGCCATAGCTTTATGCCAATGTTAAACAACGTTTACCCAGAGCACACTTGGTACTGCATTGACTTTGTTGGGCACGGTTTATCGTCTTGGCGAAGTGATGATGCACACTATTATTTTATTGATTATATTGATGATGTGTACCAACTTATAAGTGCGCTTGGTGTTAAAAAAGTACATTTAGTAGGTCATTCAATGGGGGCTATGGTTGCAGGTCTTTTTGCTAGCTGCTTTAGCGATTATGTAAAGTCTGTTACCTTTATTGAGGGAATTGGTTGTGTTACAACCCCTAGTGAAGGTGTGTGTGAACAGTTAAAAAGTGCAGTACTAAATAGAGCGCGTTTAAAAAATAAAAAGTCGAGAATTTATAAATCGAAAGAACTTATTTATGAAGCACGCGCTCAAACAACCGATTTAGATAGCGAGCTTATTACGCTATTAATGCAGCGAAATATAAAACAGGTTTTAGATGGTTTTGCGCTAACAACAGATCCAAAGCTCAAAAATCACTCAGGTTTTAGGTTTGATGAGGCGCAATGTATTGGTGCAATAAAAGATTTAATTGCACCATGTCAATTAATTTTAGGTAACGAAGGTTATTCGTTTGTAAAACAAAATTTGGCAAAGTATATTAGTTATTACAATAGCTTGAAGGTCATTAATGTAGATGGTGGGCATCATTGCCACATGCAAAGCAGTGAACTATGTTTTGAGCATATTCAAGACTTTATGCTGCAAAATGGTGCATGTTAATTGTAAGTTTGTGTTAAATGTGGGATTATTCCTGCATTAGAGTATTTGCTCAATTGTTAAAGCGCCTTACTTAGATTAAGGTTAATAAAAATATAATTATAAACAGGGGCTAAGAGTGGAAAAAATCTGGCTTAAGCGCTACCCAGAGGGTATGCCTGAAACAATCGATCCTGAGCATTACAACTCGTTACTCGAAGTGTTCGAAAAAAGTTTTAGTGACTACACCGATTTACCTGCATTTACGAATATGGGTAAAACGATGTCTTACGATGAAATAGACACAGCAACAAAAAAAGTTGCTTCCTATATTCAAAATGATTTGGGTCTTAAAAAAGGCGACAAAGTTGCCGTAATGATGCCTAACTTACTACAAACACCAGTCACAATTTTAGGTGTTTTGCGTGCAGGTTGTGTGGTTGTAAATGTTAACCCACTTTACACAGTACGTGAATTAGAGCATCAGCTAAAAGACTCTGACACTACGGCTATTTTCATCCTAGCAAACTTTGCTGACACACTTGAAAAGTCACTTGCTCATACTGATGTTAAGCATATTGTGGTCACGCAAGTAGGCGATATGGTTGGCGGGCTTAAAAAGCATGTAGTTAACTTTGTCGTGAAGCACATTAAAAAAATGGTGCCAAAGTTCAACTTGCCTAACACAATTAAATTTTCAGACGTTTTAGCTGCAGATGAAGCTAAATATACGCGCCCTGAAATGAGCTTGTCTGATCTTGCATTTTTACAGTACACCGGTGGCACAACAGGTGTATCTAAAGGGGCAATGCTGAGCCATGGCAACATGGTTGGTAACCTTGAACAAGTTTCAGGTTGTTTAGACAAAGTGTTAAACCGTGGTGAAGAAGTGGTTGTTACTGCTTTACCGCTTTATCATATATTTGCCTTAACAGCTAACTGCCTAACATTTATGAAGTACGGTGGTTTAAATATATTAATTACAAACCCACGAGATATGCCTGGGTTTGTTAAAGAGCTGGGTCAACATAATTTCACAGCTATTACCGGTGTTAATACATTATTTAATGGTTTATTAAACACACCAGGTTTTGCTGAACTTGATTTTAGTCATTTAAAAATGTCTTTAGGTGGCGGTATGGCCGTTCAACGTCCTGTTGCTGAAAAATGGCAAAAAGTGACTGGCTCAAAATTAATGGAAGGTTATGGCCTTACAGAATGTTCTCCTTTAGTTACTATTAGTCCTTTTGATTTGAAAGCATATAATGGCTCTATTGGTTTACCTGCGCCTAACACTGATATTAAATTGGTTTTAGATAACGGCGAAGAAGCCGCTAAAGGTGAACCTGGCGAGCTTTGTGTTAAAGGCCCGCAAGTAATGGTTGGCTATTACAAACGACCAGATGCAACCGCTGAATGTTTAAAGGACGGCTGGTTTGCTACAGGTGATATTGCGACTTATGATGACGAAGGTTTCTTCTTTATTGTAGATCGTAAAAAAGACATGATCATCGTATCTGGCTTTAATGTTTTCCCTAATGAGATTGAAGAAGTAGTGGCTATGCACGAAGGTGTGCTTGAAGTAGCTGCTATCGGTATTCCTCACGATGTAAGTGGTGAACAAGTTAAAGTTTTTGTTGTGAAAAAAGACCCTTCTTTAACTGAAAAAGATATAATAAGTCACTGTCGTGATAATTTAACTAATTACAAGGTCCCCAAGCTGGTAGAGTTTAGGGATGAGTTACCTAAGACTAACGTAGGTAAGATACTCCGAAGAGCCTTGAAAGATTAGCAACCTATAAAAAAGCCGACATATGTCGGCTTTTTTATTGTAGGAGATTAAGTGCAATACCAATTGATCGAAACCCAAAATCAACTGAACACTTTTGTTGAACAAATAAAAAATAAACCTATTTTAGCTATTGATACTGAGTTTATGCGTCGTCGTACTTTGTATCCAGAAGTTGCACTTATCCAAGTTTTTGATGGTGAGCATTTAGCGCTTATTGACCCATTAGCGGAACTTTCACTATTTGATTTTTGGGAAATACTTAAAGATCCTGCAGTTTTAAAAGTACTGCATTCTCCTTCAGAAGATATTGAAGTTTTTCAAAAGTACGCAGGCTTTGTCCCAGCCCCATTATTTGATACACAATTTGCGTTGCAGCTACTCGGTGAAGGTAACTGTATGGGTTTTGCTCTTATGGTAAAAGAGCTGCAAGGTATTGAAATAGATAAAAGCGAGTCACGCACTAACTGGCTGCAACGCCCGTTAACTAAAAAACAATTAGACTACGCGGCTGCTGATACTTTTTACTTATTACCGTGTTTTGAGCTGATTATCGATCGCATTAATGCCGCTGGCTTCTTTGACATTGTAATAAACGAAAGTGAATTGATTGCCAACAAACGTGCATTTCAAACACCTGACGAGCTTTTGTATAAAGATATTAAAAATGCATGGCAACTTAAACCGCACGAACTAGCGGTGTTAAAAGAGCTTGCTGTATGGCGAAGAAATAAAGCTATCAAGAAAAATTTGGCGCTTAATTTTGTGTTAAAAGAACATAACATGACTGAAATTGCCAAACGTGGTCCTTCAAGTTTAAACGCTCTACGTCAAATTCCAGGAGTTGAAGCTATTGAAGTTAATCGCTCTGGTGTCGATATAATAAAGTGTATTGAAGTTGCTAAAGAAGTTCCAGATGCTCAGCACCCTGATGTACTTAAGCGCTTAATTGATTTTCCTACTTATAAAAAAGTAGCAAAAGATATAAAACAAAAGATCACTAAAGTAGCTAAAGAGCACAATATACCAGAAGATGTTATGGCCTCTAAAAAGCAAGTCAATCAACTGATTAGTTGGAATTGGAAGCTAACTAATGAGCAAAAAAAGAGTCATATAAAGCCTGATTTACTTAGCTCTTGGCGATATACCTACGTTAAAGACGCTTTAAAAGAATGGGATACTTAAGACTAAATATTTTCTTTAACTGTGTAATACTTATCTATAGTTTTTGTGTTACATAGTTAAAAGTTTTAGTTGCACAAAGGGGATTAAAACGTAGATATTTAGAAAGTTATTGCGAAAATAAAGAGGGCGCTTATAAAGCGCCCTTTCTTCAATTACTTCTTTTCTTCATCAGGTAGTGTAACGTTTAGCTCAAGTACGGCTAAATCGTCTTCGTTCTGATCAAACTGAACCTGAACTGCATCGGTACTTACGTTCACGTATTTACGGATCACATCTAAAATGTCTTGTTTTAATTGTGGTAAGTAATCCGGCGTTCCTCGTTGAGAACGCTCGTGCGCGACAATGATCTGCAATCGCTCTTTTGCTAGTGACGCACTGTTTTTCTTTTCTGAGCGGAAGTAGTCAAGTAAAGACACGTTAACCTCCAAAAATCCGTTTAAATAAGCCTTTTTTCTCAACGTCTAAGAAGCGAAAATCGACGGTTTCACCTAGTAAGCGGTTAATTGCATCAGAATAAGCTTGGCCTGCATCAGATTCTGTATCCAATATAACAGGTTGGCCTGAGTTTGAAGCACTTAATACCGCTTGCGATTCAGGAATAACACCTAATAGTGGGATTGACAGAATATCTTGCACATCTTCTACCGATAGCATTTCACCTTTTTCAACACGACTAGGATTATAGCGTGTTAATAGTAAGTGTTCTTTAATGTTTTCTAGGCCTTCTTCAGCACGTTTTGATTTGCTGTGTAAAATACCTAAAATACGATCTGAATCTCGAACTGACGACACTTCTGGATTTGTTGTCACGATTGCTTCGTCAGCAAAGTACATTGCCATCATAGCGCCAGCTTCAATGCCTGCTGGTGAATCACACACAATGTAATCAAAGTCTTCTTTTAATTCGTTTAATACGCGTTCAACACCTTCACGAGTTAATGCGTCTTTATCACGAGTTTGTGAAGCGGGTAGTAAAAATAATTTATCTACACGTTTATCTTTAATAAGCGCTTGGTTAAGGTTTGCCTCACCATTAATTACGTTTACAAAGTCATAAACAACACGGCGTTCACAACCCATAATTAAATCTAAGTTACGTAAACCAATATCAAAGTCGATAATAACTGTTTTATAGCCTTTTAACGCTAAGCCTGTGCCAATTGCAGCACTTGATGTTGTTTTACCAACACCGCCTTTACCTGAGGTAACGACAATTACTTTTGCCATGAGATTTATCCTTTAACCAAAGCTGAAATTTCTAATGATTCGTCTTTTTGTTGTATTTGCACTGCATTTCCCCAATGTTCACCTTGTAGTGAATCACTGATCCAGTAGTTACCATCTATTGAAACCAGCTCGGCCTCAAGTTTTTGGCAAAAAATGTGTGCTTCTTTAAAACCTTTTGCGCCTGCAATAGCGCGACCGCGTAGCGTGCCATAAATATGCACATTTCCATCGGCAATAACTTCAGCACCATGACTAACCGCGCCAAGTACTATCAAATCTCTATCTTTTGCATACACTTGTTGTCCAGAGCGAACTGTACCGCTAATAATTTGCGCTGGTAAATGCACTGTTTTTTCTACAATCGACGTATTAGCCTCTTGTTTAACAGGTTCGCTCTTAACGTCTTGTGAATAATTCAAAACAGATAAGCCAGCAGCTTTAGCTTGTGTATGTTGCTCATCTGAGCCATTACATACACCAACAGCGTTAAAGCTCATACGCTCGATTAATGACTTTAAGTGTACAAAATCAAGTGAACTGTTTTTAATTTCAATTAAATTAACAACAATAGGAGCACCCTCAAAAAACTTAGGGGCCTGGGCTATTTTTATATATAGTTGTTCTGCTAAAAGGTTTATATCAGTACTATAAAGATGCAAAACTGATAACGTAAAAAGATTCCCTTTTAACTCAAAAATTTGGTCCGACATACACGCTCAATTGAATTGTCTGATTAGAAATTAATTTTAGATAAACGTAGGCTGAATAGGGCCTTTATTGAAATTTCTAATCTAATTTTTCTAACTTATTATTACTCTCATGTTATAGTGTGCGGCATTGTTAAGCAAGAATTTATAGGGTCATAATGCTCACTGCAGTATATAAAAGTAAGAAAAAAGCGGATACGTTCTTATTTGTTGAAAAAAGAGATGATTTTGACAAAGTTCCGGAACCTTTAATGGCTATGTTTGGTCAACCTCTTTATGTGATGATCATCAACTTAGCAAAACGTGAGCATTTAGGTGGGTCTGATTTAGAAGCAGTAAAAGGTGCACTAAGTGATCAGGGTTATTATTTACAACTTCCTCCACCGGAACAAAATTTGCTAAGTCAGTTACGAAAAGAAAATGGAGTTGATAGTGATTAAAAAACTTATCGTTATATTATGTGGTGTATGTTTAAGCTCATCTGTGATGGCAAAAACACAGGCCGAATTTCAAGATTATTTAGCAAATTTAAAGCAAGAAGCCATCTCAAAAGGCTATGAAGCAAAACTTATTGATGATGCTTTTGCAACAGCAACATATAAAGAAAAAGTGGTTTCGGCTGATAAAAACCAGCCAGAAGTAAAAGAAACCCTTGAAACGTATTTACCAAAACGCGTACCTCAGTGGAAAATAGACCGCGCCCGCAAGCTTTATACAGAAAACAAAGATGTACTTGAAAAAGTTGCTAAAGAGTTTGGCGTACAAGCACGCTTTATAGTGGCATTGTGGGGACTTGAAAGTAACTTTGGCGCCATTCAAGGTGGCCATAATGTTATTTCGTCACTTGTTACACTTGCTTTTGATGGACGCAGAGAAGCGCTTTATAAACGCCAACTTTGGGCTGCACTGGATATTTTAAAATCGGGCCATATCACGCTTGATAAATTTAAAGGCTCTTGGGCAGGCGCAATGGGTCAAACGCAATTTATGCCAACTTCATTTAATGCTTACGCGGTTGATTACAATAATGATGGCCGTAAAGATATTTGGACCACAAAGGAAGATGCTTTTGCTTCAATTGCTAACTATTTAAAGCAAGAAGGCTGGAACGACTCTCTTACGTGGGGTCGCCAAGTACAGTTACCTGAAAACTTTGATAGTAAATACGTTTTAGTGCGTGGTACAAAAACGCGCAAGCAGTGGCTAGAATATTGGAATGATTCTGAGCGCTCATTAGCTGATTGGCAAGCACTGGGTGTTCGTAAAGCTGATGGCTCTGATTTACCTAATGTAGACGTACGTGCTGCGCTGGTTATGCCTGATGATATAAATGGCCGTATGTACTTAGCGTACGATAACTACAAAGTGTTTATGCATTGGAATCGCTCGTATTACTTTGCTACTAGCGTAGGTTACTTGTCGGATAGAATTGGTTATCCAAAAATCTAATTATTAAAATATACCTATAAATAAAGCCGCAATTGCGGCTTTATTCTTTTTTGAATATCTTATCTTTTAAGTCAATAACTTTACCAATTCCAGAACCTAGCTTCATCAGCTTATTAAGTTGCTCTGGCGTTAAACGTTGCAGCTCTGATGACCATTTAGTGACGGTTTCAAGCAGGTTGTGAATTTCACCCATTTGTTTTTGTGCATAAAGCTCATCGTCGTTACTGGCTTCGTCTAATAAATTATCGCGTAGTAATGTTAAGGTGGGCTCAATTTCGCGCTTTTTACGTTCTTCAAATACGCGATTAGCCATATCCCAAATATCGCCAGCAGGGGCGTAGTACTCTTTTCGATCGCCAGGAATATGCTGCACTTTAATTAATTGCCACGATTGCAACTCTTTAATACCCATGCTTACATTACCGCGAGAAATACTAAGCGCATCTGCAATCTCATTGGCTGTCATAGGATTTTTAGTAATAATCAGCAAACCACACATTTGCCCAATCGTACGATTGAATCCCCAGCGGCTGCCCATCTCTCCACAATGCATTACAAAGGCAAAATTCTTTTCGGATAAACTCATAGCTTAGTAACTTTCAGTAATTTCAGAAAGTAAATGCTAGCACGCTCATTTTGGATAGCAAGTTCTTAGCCATTTTATAAATTGATTTTAACGACTAAAGTATGATTTAGATTAATATTTATACATCTATATTGGGATATGTTGTACACAAAAATACGTAAATAAATCCTTATTTTTAATTTTTTATAAATCCTTATTTTTAATTTTTTCACATACGATGGAATGACTATGAAAGCTGCAATTAATAATGAATACAAAGGTAAATTACAAATAACAGATCTGCCAATTCCTGAGGTTGGAATAAACGATGTTTTAGTAAAAATAGCCGCTTGTGGCGTTTGCCACACCGATTTACATGCCTGTCATGGTGATTGGCCGGTAAAGCCAAAAATGCCATTAGTTCCAGGGCATGAAGGAGTTGGTGTTATTGATAAAGTTGGAAGCAACATTAAGCACTTAGAAGTTGGCGATAGAGTGGGTATTCCTTGGCTCTATAGTGCATGTGGGCACTGTGAGTTTTGCCTAGATGGCAAAGAAACACTGTGTTTATCGCAGCATAATACTGGCTATTCTATTGATGGTAGTTATGCAGAATATTGTTTGGCTCACGGTGATTACGTTGTAAAAATACCTGAGGGATTAGGCTTTTCTGAAGCTGCTCCATTATTTTGTGCAGGTGTTACAACCTATAAAGCATTAAAAGTATCCGGTGCTAAACCTGGGGAGTGGGTTGCTATTGTTGGTGTAGGCGGGCTTGGTCATTTAGCAGTACAGTACGCTAAAGCAATGGGTTTTAATGTAATAGCTGTTGATACAGGTAAAGAAAAACTCGCGCTTGCTAAAGAGCTAGGCGCAGATATTACCCTCGATTTTAAAGAAGTTGTTCCTAGCGAAGCTATTTTTGAACAAGTAGGTGGCGCGCATGGCGTTGTGTGTACTGCGGTATCTAAAGCTGGGTTTGAACAAGCTTATAAAAGTGTACGCCGTGGTGGTAAATGTGTATTAGTGGGATTACCTCCAGAGGATATGCCGCTTCCTATTTTTGATACTGTGCTTAATGGCGTGTCAGTAGTGGGCTCTATTGTTGGTACACGTAAAGATTTGCAAGAATGCTTGGAATTTGCCGCTCAAGGTAAAGTAAAAGCAATTATTGAAGAAAAACGCTTAGAGGACATTAACGAAATTTTTGATGATATGCTCAAAGGTGAAATTAACGGTCGCATAGTGGTTACTATTTAATTTAGATTAAGCGTTGATCAAACACAAAAAAGCACGGCTTCTAAATTAGAATACCGTGCTTTTTAAGTATTTAACTAACCTGAGCTCTGGTTAAGAGATTTACCAACGTATTGAATTATAGTGATGTTTAAATTTATTTTCTCTAGCCAGAGATTTTCAGTGAAAACAAGGCGAATTTACGCGTCAATAGCTGGCCTATTGCAAGTAAATTCAACGTAGTGAGCGCTGAAAATAGCTGCTTGAGATAGATTTATTATCCAGAGTTCATATATGGTCTCCTCCAGTATTGCAAGGTGTCATTCAACGATAGCAGGGACAGGTTTGCTGTCATATATACGGTCTTTTAGTGAAGATTATTACTT